>DAOUUT010000001.1 GCA_030668025.1 Promethearchaeota archaeon | reverse complement strand
TTTGTGAGATGGGTTTTGTAGGTACTTTAAAAGAATATCGTGGAAGGGGATTAATTGGTAAGTTGAATGAATTCTACGAACGAGTTATGAAGGAGAGGGGCTATCTTTTATCATGTCTCAGGGGAATTCCTTACTATTATAGGCGATTTGGGTACGATTTTGTATTATCTTTAGACGAAAGATTTTCACTTTCGCCAAATCAAATTCCATCTATGGAGTTAAGTCACATAAATATTAGGAAAGCTTCACGTAAAGATATAGGTTATATCAAAAATCAATATAATTCAAATAGTAATAGCTTCTTAATCTCTAATAAATTCGATACAGAGAGCTTTTACTTCAAATTTATGAACGATTCCTTCAATGATAACAAATTATCGGCGTATATTATTGAAGAAAACGGAAAACCAGAAGGTTATTTCTTAATTGGCATGTCTTTCGATAATAAAGTATATACTATCATTACTTCACAGCTATCCCCTCCTCTGATGATAAAACTCTTGCAACATATAAATGAGTATCCTAAAAAAGAAAAAGATTTGATTCTGAATGTCGCCGAATTTTCTGGATTCGGGAAATACCTTCTTTCTATAGGAAAATTACAATCAAATTATGGTTGGCAGATAAATATACCTGATCTAAAGTTGTTTTTTGAATCGATCAAAGTTGTCCTTGAAAATAGAATTGAAAAATCAAAATTTAATAATTTATCCAAAACAATAATACTCAGCGACTATAAGCAATCAATCGAGTTAATATTTACCAAAGGTAAAATTGAAGCTATCAAGATCGAGAGTGGTTATCCTGATGAAGAGAAATGTGATGTCCGAATACCAGGAGCAATGTTATTAAAATTACTTCTTGGTGATAGAACTGTAGACGAAATAAATTATATTGTTAAAGATGCGAGATTAAATCCCTCATCAAAAAAATTAATTGAAATTCTCTTTCCAAAAGTTAATTCGATTCCAGATACCTATTATTAAAAGTTATTTTAGACCTTTTATTGGTTTACGAGATCGTGGAGGACTTCGTTTAAAAGCGATATTAGGATAACCAATTGTAAACGCCCCGAGATGTTTTCCTCTAACACCAGCTAGCTTTAATACTTTTTTATTAAGTGTTGCTGCGATTTGAATCCATCCATTCCAACAAGTTCCCAACCCTAGAGATTGTGCAGCAAGCCTATCATAAGTAATAATATTTCCAATATTATTGTCCGTAATTTGAATATCTAATAGTGAATATACAATAACTACATGAGGGGCATCATAAAATACTGGAATCTCGTAATACTTCTTTTTTATTTCAAGTTCTTTTCCTTCCATTGCCTTCATTGCGGGGTCATTTAATAATGTCTCAGTAATGGCTTCAGATAAATTCCTTAATTTTTCACGATCAGATAAAACTACGAATTTTTCATACCTTAGATTACCAGCAGTAGGAGCATATTGCATAATATCTAAAACTTGTTTTAATATATCCTCAGGAACTTTCTCTTTTTTATAATGTCTGATAGACCGATGAGCTCGTAAAAATTTATATAGATTATTATAAGGTATTATTTTTTCTAATTTTTCTATACCATCAAATGTGAAAGATTCATCTCCCATATCCTCGTAAATTATTGCATCTTCCGGACAAACTGCGATACAGTGTCCACAAAGGCTACATGTTGCATCAACATCCTTAAAAATTACTTTATTTTGCTCTTCATCCATCCAAAAGCGTTCACGATCTTCTTTAATGCATAATTGACAATTTATACATTTATCGTAATCAATCCCTATAATTGGCATTATTTATCCTCATATATTTAATATTATACAATTAAAAGAGTTATAACAATTAAAAAAATAGGAAAAAAAAAAATTATAATTTAATTAATAATACAATTAAAGATAAATTTTTCATTTTTATTTGTCTGGAGCTTTTCTACCTAACCATTTTTCGTAAAACATATCGATATCTGGCAAGAAATTGAATATAGTCGGATATCCTGGTGGTACAGATTCAGTATCAAGTAAAGCCAAGCAACCTGGGCAAAAGTACTCTCTAAGCACTTCCCACTCGGGATCACTCGTCATATCTTTTGGATACAATTCTTCTAATGCTTTATATGTATCTCTTACTCGTACCCTACACTTGGTTTTCCAGTTCTCTCGATAATCTCCAAATTCAAAGCCACAGTCGCATTTAACAATCCTACTTCCGTTCTTTGAGACAATGTAAAGATGCTCGTGAAGTGGAAGTAAAATCTTCTCTGCCCAATGTACTTTCTCTTGCAATATCTCTAAAATCGCATCGAATCTATTTGGATCTTTTCTACCGCTAATTATAGGTTTAAGTTCGTTCCATGTTAAATCTCCGTTAATCATTCTTGCTAACGTCTTTTTATCTTCGTTTACCATTTATTTCACCTCCATTTGAAAATCATCAGGAAGTTTCCAAAACGCTCTAAATTCTCGTGCCCATTTATCAGATAACAACAAACTTTCAGAATACATTCGAGTCGCTGCCTCACATAATTTTTCTTCAGTTATTTTTTTTCTTTCTTGTTCCCAATATTCTTCGAACGGCAGAGATTTTTCCCTCCTTTCATTTTTTAACTCTTCTTGACGGGCTTTTGTAGCGCTTTCGTCTATTTTCCATTCCTCTTTCGCTTCATTATATTCTGCTACAACGCCATATACATTGTAAACTATATCTTTAGTATATAATCCATCATCTAAATCTTGTTTGACTCGTTCTAGTTTTCTTTCTAAAGGATCTCCATACCCCGGACCACCACTCATAGCAAAATGAACAAGATCATAATTCTCTAAAATTATTGGATAAATTGAACAATAAGGTTTTCTTGTTATATCTGCCTTTAAGTATTTCTCGAATTGTCCATTGCTAGGGTCTGGGTCTCCTAAAGGGTAATCTGCTTGCTGTTGAATGATGTCTTTCATATTTGTGTTTTTCGCGTAAAGACGATAACCCGTACCGTGAGGATAACCTCCATGCATCCCACCACTTCCATGAAAACATAAACCTTCTTTGGCTCCAAAAAAATCTACTTCTCTTGAATATGCTATCATCGCTATTCCCTCGTAATTTGCGCCTCCTCTATATTTCCCGTGACCTGGACTATTAGGTTTTACTCTCCTCGCTAAATAGGGAATACCTCCTTGAAATAATTCCCATGTTTCTACATCTCCAAGATCAGCTTCTGGATTCCACATTGCATATCCCCAGTTTAGTCCATCTCTTACAGCACTAGCTCCTAAACCTTGGCCGCTGATTTCGAAGGTAGAAAGAGACCATCTTTCCCCTTTTAAAGGACCCGAAGAATAAAACCCACCACCTTGAATTGCATCCCCTGTAAATCCGTAACCGGGTACTACCTCTTCTCTAAATCCTCGAGAAAATAATCCATAAGAAATACTTTTCATCATCCCTGTATATGCAGGGATCAGATTACCCCAGGGGCTCTGGTATGAAAGATATGGATCACCTGGATTGCACCAAGTACCTAATGGATATTCTTTCTCAACAGCAAAATAGGCTCCATCGTTTACTTTATCCCCATATATTAATATCTGGGTTAATAAGACCCACTGGCCTCCTTCCATGGCTCCTTTTCCGCAATTCATTGGATTTGGTCCGGAACCACTTGCTCCGTCAAATGTAAGAGAAATTCCCCCTTCCTCACTAATAACGATTTCAATTGGCATATTGCTTATTTTATCAATTTTAGCTCTTGGTTGCCACGCTTCGTTTTTAAAACTGATGTCAAAAAACGATGCTGCCCTATACCTTCCAGGAATTAAACGTTCTTTTACTCTCTCTAAAACTATTAGCCTCCCTTCTTCTATTGCTTCTCTCATAAATCGTTTGTAGTAATCAATCCCTTCTGTTTTTATAAAATCTAAGACTGCGTCTCGAATCATTAAGTTACCAGCCATTCTACATTTTTCGTCTAATTCCCAATACATGGGTGTTCTTACGGCTCTTTTAGCGTTAATCATATGGTCTTTCCAAATTTTGTCATTAGAACCTATTTTTCTGCAAGTGTAATAAATTCCATCATCAAAACGCTGAATCGCGGAAACTAAATCGTGTCCTGGAGTAATACCGCCCGCATCAATTTGATGAGTCACTCCACCGGCCCAACCTATTAATTCGTCCTCCCAATAAATAGGGATAAGCGTCTGAACATCTGTCGTATGAACGTTCCCACAATTAGGATCGTTGTTTAAAAATATATCGCCAGGGTTAATACCCGGATCATCCTCGTAATCCTCTCTAACCATAAACTTTATCGCTTCGCTCATCGTATGAACATGTACTAATATACCTGTTGATACTACTATGGAATCTCCCTCCGGTGTATATAATGCAAAGCATAATTCACCTATCTCTTTGACAATTGGTGAAGCAGCCACATGTAAAGCCGTTTCTCTTGCAGATACTAAAGCACCCCTTAAACTAGCGTAAGCTCTTTCGTATCTAAACGGGTCTTCTTCTTTTAAGCTTAACTTCTCTATTCCATAGTATCGTTTTGTTTTTTCAAGGAGCTCTTCGCTTTCTTCCAACATTTCTTTAAGAGATTTTCCATTCCATCCTATAAGAGTTTTTGACATTATTTTTTAAACACCTCCATGTGAAATATTCTATGCTTATCTAGTTTTACGCGGAAACCGGGAGGGACTATTAAAGTTGTTGCTGGTGCTTCAATAACTGCAGGACCTTCAATTTGATTACCTGATTTAAGCAATTCCATTTCCCAAAGATTTGCTTCGTACCACTCTTTTCCCCAAAAAATATCTCTACGTCCTTTGGAAGCTTCATCGTCAGGTCTTTCACTTTTTAATTCGTGATCAGGAAGTATTGGTTTTGGTACAGACACTACTCCTGTTGCTATAGCTTTCGTAAAATGATATCCTAAATGTGGACTTTTTGTTCCTCTTCGATATATTTGTTCGAAAAGATCATCGTATCTTTTAGCTATTTCTTTTAGATCTTTTAAGTCAATAACATCGGAAGGCGATTCTATTTCTAAATCGTCAAACATTCCAAAATATTGAATTCGAAGAGTTGGCTTAAATTCCATTTCGTTAGGGTCTCTTCCTTCTTTTTCGAATTCTTTTGCAATTCTTTTCTTCAATTCTCCCCATGTTGCATTTAACATCATTATTACTGCTTGATCTAAACGTCCATCTGGAGTAAGTACTAAATCTACTGACTTTTCGTACCTATAAGAATGGTCTGCGCACGCACATCCGAAAGCTGAAAAAGCAGCCGCCCACTCTGGTATTAGAATATCTTGGAATCGTAAATCTTTAGCATATCCTGCTACATGAAGTGGACCTGCACCTCCAAAAGACATTAAAGTATAATTCTCTGGTCTGAAGCCGAGACCTTGAATCATGCCCATAAGATGGTTTTTCATATTAATTTCTATCAAATCTAACGCACCTCTAGCTGTCACGTAAGGGTCTGCATTTAAAGGTTCTGCAAGTTGGTTTTCTATATATTTTAAAGCACGCTCCTTATTTAAATGGATTTTACCGCCTAAAAAGTAATCTGGATTAAGGTAACCTAAAACTATGCTGCAATCCGTCATTGTAACTGTTTCAACTCCAGAAGCTTCGTTACAAACTCCGATTTGATATCCCGCACTTTCAGGACCAAATTCTAATCTGCCCGAAATATTATTATAGCGAACATACATGCCTGTTCCAGCCCCAATTGAATCTAAAGCAATCATAGGGATGTTTAAGATAAACCTTCCCAAACTCGACTCCCATTTAGTAGGTACGTATCTTTCCATGAGAAGCCCAACGTCAAAACTCGTCCCTCCGACATCAGAAGAAACTAAATTTTTTATTCCGTATTTTTTAGCTATAAATTTCGTACCAATCATGCCACCTATTGGTCCTGAAACCATAGTTGGAATAAGAGATTTATGGTATGGCGAAATTGTACCTCCGTAAGAAGTCATAATTCTGAGTGGAGCTGGTACTCCTTTTTCTTTTAATCGTTCAGCAATCTTAATTAATTGAGCTCTAGAAGGCTCTGCTGCGTATTGTTCAATAATTAACGAGTTCAATCTTGGAGTTTCCCCTCGAACTGGATTGTGCTCGCAAGATAAAATTACAGGAATATCAATTCCTCTTTTCTTCATTAATTTTTTAGCAGCTCGACCTACTGCTTTCTCATGACGTGGGTTCATATAGGAACACAATAAGCAGATGCAGATACTATCAACTTTCATATCAAGTAATTTTTCAACTGCTTCAGTTACATCCTTCTTATAAAGAGGTATTAGTTCTTCCCCCCAAAAATTAATCCTTCCACGAACTCCTTTTATTTGCTTTCTTGGGACAAGTGGTTCAGGATGTTCGTGCTCCCGCGCATGTAAACGACCTCCATAATCAAGCCAAATCCAGCATTGTAGCGCCCTTCCTAATCTGTGTAGGTCTTCAAAACCAGCATTAACGATTACTCCTATGTTACTATTACCTTCTCGTTCTAAAAGTCTATTAAGCATAGCTGTGCCAGAATAAACTAGAGCGTCAACTGCCCCACCAGAAGCCTCCAGCGTGGAGTTCCATTGAGATAATGAATCTGTAATTGAGTCCAAAATACCTTCCGATTCATTTTGTGGGGTTGTTTGAGCTTTACCGACCTTAAATCTTCCGTGTTCATCAATTATAAAGGAGTCAGTCATCGTTCCCCCTGTATCAAGAGCAATAGCTTTTAAATTCTTATTTTGAGTATTCATTTTTGATATATTTCTCCCTTTTTTTTTTATTTATATTTGATGTTATAATACATTTATTTTCTTCTAGAATTTATAAAACTATTTGTAATGCAAAATCAAAATGGTTATTATTCAATTAGAATAAAGTTTTAAACTTGAGTATTAAGCTACTCTTAGTATTTTAGTTTAATATTGTAATATCCTTTCTAATAAATAAGAGCAAATTCTTTAAATTTTGACATAAATTAATTATACCATGATTAATACTTTTTATGAAAAAATAGCTAAATTAGCAGTTAACTACGCTGTGGGCGTAAAAAAAGATCAAAGAGTATTCGTTACAGGGCCTGTCGTAGCACACGAGCTCTTTCAAGCAGTCTATGCAGAAATTATTAAAGCCGGTGGACATGTTTTATTAATCCCCCAAATAGAAGAGACACAAGAATTGCTTTATAAATATGGATCAGAAGAACAGCTACTATATGTTGATGATGTTTTATTCACTATATATAAAGAATTTGATTGCATGATCAACTTATTTGGGGATTATAACACGCGCAAACTCTCTTTAGTTGATCCAAAAAAAATCGCCAAAGTTCAAGGTGCACCAAAAAGACGAGAAGTAATGAAGAAATACATGGAAAGATCTGCAAAAGGAGAATTGAAATGGGTGATAGTTCCTTTTCCATGCAACTCTTTTGCTCAAGAGGCAAGTATGGACAAGTTTTCTTACACTGAATTTGTTGAAAAGGCTCTACTTTTAGATAAAGAAGATCCCGTTAAAGAATGGATAGAAATTGAGAAAAAACAGGATAAACTCGTTGAAATCTTAAATAAAGTGGATAAGATTCAAGTATTAGGCGAGGATACTGATTTAACGCTCTCTGTTAAGGGTAGGAAGTGGATTAATTGTTGTGGGCACCATAATTTACCGGATGGAGAAGTCTTTACTAGCCCGATAGAAGATTCGGTAAATGGACACATAAGATTCACTTATCCAGGAATTTACAGCGGAAAAGAAATTGAAAATATCCGTCTAGACTTTAAAGATGGAAAAGTTGTTAAAGCCACAGCAGACAAATCCGAAGAGTTGCTACAAGAGATAGTTGCGATCGAAAATGCTAATATTTTAGGAGAATTTGCTATAGGAACAAACTATGGCATAACCAAATTTACAAAAAACATGCTATTTGACGAGAAAATGGGCGGTACCATGCATTGTGCTGTAGGTGCTGGACCACCAGAGACGGGTTCAACCAACCAAAGTGCCATCCATTGGGACATTTTGAAAGATATGAAAACGCCAGGCTCTAAAATTATAGCCGACGGAAAAGTTATCTACGAAGAAGGTCAATGGAAAATATAAAAATTTTTTCATTATTCTTTTTTAGAGAAGTTAATAAAACTTATTACGAAATTTTCTCTAATACTCTTTAAATAAATTAGATTTTTTTTAAAATTTTGATTGAAACTGTAGAAAATTCTGATAAATTAAAGGTAAGATTCCTTAGTATAGATGTGTTCAAAGGTTTAACCGTGCTTCTAATGGTGTTCGTCAACACCTTAGCGATTTACGAAAATGTACCATCTTGGAGCAAACACGCTGGAGATTTTGGTCTAACATATGTAGATTTAATTGCTCCTTTTTTTGTTTTTATGCTAGCGCTTAATATGAATATTTCTTACCAAAAACGAAAGGGAAAATTTGGTAGAAAAAAAGCTATGCTAAGATATATTCGCAGGTTTTTAATTTTCATTAGCATTGGCTTTTTTTTAACGATAAATATCGGACCTGATGGGTTATACTTTCGGTGGGGCACATTTCAAGTTCTGGGGATGTCAGGTCTTTTGCTATTGCCCTTAATCGAACTAAAACCCTTTTTAAAGTTATTATTTGCCGTAATAATCATGCTCCTCCATCAACTTATTCTATTTACGCCTTTAAGTTTAATTATTTACGAATCGATCGAGGGAGGGATCTTAGGAGCACTTTCGTGGGGCTCAATGATGATATTATCATCCTTTTTAGCAGAGGCTTTAACCAAGGGTAAAGATAAAGTTAAAAGATACTTCTTATTTGGTGGAATAATTTGCGTGGTACTCGGTTTCGGTTTTGGTTTCATTTGGGGAATAAGTAGGGCTTTTATCTCGTTGCCATATATTCTAGTCAGTGTGGGAATCGCTTCTTTAATTTATTATCTGATGTATTATATATTTGAAGTTTGGGCGAATAACCACGAATTTGTGAAAAAAGAAAAATTTTTCAGCGTTGTTGGAAAGAATGCGTTCATGTTATATCTAATCCATGTCGTTATTGTTTATACTATATACCAGATTATTCCTTTGAACGTCTATAGCGTAATAATTTTCTCAATAAGCTTTGTTAACGTTGCTATTATTTGGGTCATTGCGTTTTTGATGAATAAAGTAGAAATGTTTATAGTTATTTAATTATAAAGTAACTAAATATCCCTTATGGTTAGTAGAACGTTCCAATTTAAAAGTAATCTTTTAATCGAAACCACCTATACGATCTAATCCCCTGTGTTACTTCATTTAATTTTTCTCTCATTATTTTTAACAACAAATGCGTGGGATAGTACTTTAATAGAGCATTAACTTGATTAAAAATAACCCATCTTAATTTAAGCGTGTATTGAAATTCTGAATAAAGATATTTAGTTAATAAATGTAAATAAAACGTAGTAGATTTTTTTACGTTTTGTAAATTTTTTAAAATTGCGTAAGAGGCGAATTCAGCGGTCTTTTGCGAGTAATATATTCCCTCGCCCCAAAACGGGTCAGCGATACCCGCTGCATCACCTATTAAAATTACTTTATTTTTATAAATAGGAGTGATTTTGAAATTTCCATAGGGGATGGGGTGTCCAGATATTTCAGAAACCACTTTTGGATTTATACCCAACGCAGATATGAAATTGTGCAACGCTTTTTTAAAATAGCCTTTATTTTTTCTAATGAGACCTCCAACGCCAAGAATTACTTTATCTTTGTTTGGAAACAACCAATTATATCCATATTTTAAAAACCCAAATGAAATCATAGGATAATTAAAAAGTTCTTTTTCTAAATCCTTTCTGTCAACAAAACACTCAAGTCCAGTAGCTAAATTATAATTCCATTGTTCTTTTCTAATTATTCGATTACGGATAAATTCTTGCTTTACTATACTATTAGCTCCATCAGCGCCTATGATAAAATTTGATTTAAATTTATCACCTTTCGATAAACTTACTTCACAAGCGTCTAGATTTACCTTATCTACTTTATCTCCTTCGATTACATCTACACCTGCTTCCTTCGCCTTGTCCAAAAGGAAATTGTCATATACTACCCTATCCACTAAATAAAAAGGAAACTGGGAAATGTTGCTTGACATAATCCTTTCTACTTTATAATTAATTTCAAAACGATCCGTAATATAATTTATAATGTGCTTATCCAGAAGTGATTCCACCGTCTCGCCGAACACTCTCTTTAATAGTTTAAAGGTTTTAAAGGTAAGAATGCCTCCACATAGCTTTTGTCGAGGAAAAATCTCTTTATCAATTATCTGTACATTGAGTCCGAGTCTTTTTAACAAATAACCCGCAGTAGATCCACCTGGACCTCCACCAACTATGGTAACATCGTAATCAACACTTTGTTGAGATATTTTATTCACCTAATTTATATATATGACTTCTATTCTTTATCCTATAAAAATAATAATATGATCAATACTTAACCCGTTTTTCTATTTATAATTTTAAGTTTTAATCTAAAGATAAATTTAGGCATTGTATGTTTTCATAGATAAAGCTTAAAAACTAAAATAGCATATAAAACCATTAGAAGAAATTCAATTGAATCGACATTTTTAGCAATAATATTGAATTTCTAAATTAATTAGATTATGAGTATGTTAGAAAAACAGGTCCTACTATTTAAAATAGACGAAGAAAAAGAAGATTTCGATGCAATAGAAATTGCAGATCAGCCCATACATTCTCTATTAGACTCTAATTATATTTACATAATTGTGGTTCCAATAGATAAGGAGATTTTGATTTGGCATGGCAGCAATGCAACTATAAGAATGAAGTTTATAGCAACTCAAAAGGCTCCACAAATTCGAGATAAGTATGGCGTAGATTTTAAAATTTCAGCGGTTGATGAAGGAGACGAATCTCCCAAATTTAAAGAAATAGTAGGTTTAGAATGAAATAAATTGAAGTTTCTAATAATAATTTTAGAACTTAAATTATAAGTTTAAAACGTAATATGTAGATGTAATTCTAAATATTATTAGTATATACATATTTCACCGTGAAATTAATCTTTCAATTCTTTTTTTCATGAGAAAACTAAATTTTTTCATGAAAGAGATTTTCGCTTAACACTTTTGTAAAAAATGAAAAGTGCAAATCCTCAATTTCCAAGGGGAACAAAATATTTCGGTAAAATCAATTTTTTTAATATTTCTCCGAAAACGATCATTAAATTAGGCTTATTTGTGTTTTGGCTTCAAGTTTTAATAGAATTGTGTTATGCTTAAATATTAGTTAAAAAATAACCGAAACTTATTAAAAAATAATTGTTGTATAATCATTGTTTTTTAATTGATCTTCTCGCAGTTTTAAGAAAAAAAAAAGCCCCTGGAGTTTTTTTTTATTCGTGGAGGAATAAATTATGGCCAAACTCCAATGAGGCTTCACATAATATATTGTTATATAAATTAATAAAATATGCGTTTAAGGAATATAATAATTAATAAATATCCGAGAGAAAGATATTTAAATTCTTAATTAACATATTAAAAAACCCTATTTTTTAACCTTTTTTTGAAGCGATAATATTTTTATCGCGCATAATTTCAAATTGAAAAATAATCGTAAATCATATTATTCCTTTAATAAATAATATATATTTTTTTATGCGAGAGACGCATAATTTAAATAAGTTCCATTCCCATTATTATTTAAAAATCATTTAAATAAAACTTAAAAAACCTATTAAAAATAAAAGGTGAATCAAAAATTTGTCAAAAAACAACGTAAAAAGTGGAAGACAAGCGAAAAAAATTAGTCAAGTATCGCCAAAGCTTAAAATCTTCATTGTTATCGGCGTTATTGCCATTATATGTGCTGTGGGAGGCGTTGGATTTATGGTTTATGGGTACGTTACAGCTCAAGCCCAGGCTCCGGCACCTACCGCATCTACCGCAACTTTTATAGTTAACGCATGGCCAGACGAAGAACTCGTTTCTCCAAACATCCCGTTAGAAATCTATACTCCTGATCCCGACGAATTCACAGAAACAGGATATATATACGAAGAATTGACTGATATTACCAATTGGGTTAAGCAAAAATCAGGAGACGCAGACGACATTACGATCGACCTTTCGGACGTTCCTTACGTTCTTATTCGCGTCGATCCTAGCGGTGAAACCGTCTTTGAATCCTACGATCTAATTTTACCTGCAACAAATGGTCCTTATCTCATCGATGCTTTTCATATGAGTTCCGATGTTAATCACATTATGATTAACGATGCTATGAGTTCTATTACATTAGTAAATTTCTCTACAAATGGGAATTATACTCACTTCTTTAACTTTCCAGGTTTCACTCAGGCTGATGCCCATTATGGACCTGAATGGAAAATGTCCGTGTCCGATTTTGCGGAGTTATCTCAATCGAAACAAGAGGAGTATTACTACGAGCCAGACTGGAGAAGTCAACCATTCATCTATAACATTGAAAACGACCAAGATCACGATTACGAGGACCCCTTAGAACGCGGTACAAACGCGTTCGCATTTGAATATGTGTTCAATTATACGCTTAATGCAACTGACGGTAGCGCCTATCAAGTGAACATGACCATTTCTGGTGATGACGCTTTTGCATTCGAAAAAGTAGTTTCAGGTACGTCTATTTTCTTAATTGCAACGGAATCTTTTAACTTAGAAAACGGTCCTGGAAAATATAACGCAGAATTTTCGTTTGGATCGGCAATTGGACTTAACGATATTAAATCGGTGCGCGTAAATATTCCAACAGACGAGGACTCAGTAACGGTTTCGCAGACTTTTAGTTCAATGGAAGCTTAGAGGTGATTTCTGATGAGTTTCAGCAGAAAAAAATCCAAAAATCTTTTTTTTTTCTTTATTGTTTTAATCTCTTTTAATCTGTTCTTCGTAGGTTATTCAGTTCAACCTGTAAAAGCAGATGATACTCTTCAATGGGATTCGGTTAACATTGATAGTACTTGGTTAGCTGTGACGGCAAATCCTTTAGTTGATAAAGATACTTCCGATGGAACCGGCCAATTTCGCATGAGTTCGGGGGGGATACAGTTAATAAGTTTCACTAACGAGGGAAAGATATCCGAAAGCGATACAACTATAGCGTATAGAGCCGCTGCTGAATTCGAGTTTTCGCTAAACTGGTATACGACCGTTGGAATTAAAGACGTGTTTCCTCAATCTAATCTTGGAGCTTTGAAATCTGTAGAGTACGTTCATATTGTAAAATTTTCGGCAATTAATATATTTCCTCCTCCTGCTTATCTGGATCGGTCAGATATTAAGGCAATTATTAACTATAGAAGCATCGACTTTGGCCCCGAAAGTTCGTATAAATATCACGACTACGATGGCAACATTCCAATCAATCTCGATATAAGAGAAGACTTTGAAGGACGGGAGATCGTAATAAATGGGAAGACGATTAAAAATTTAATCGTAGAATCCGAAATTAAGCAAGTCGTAGTCTCAGGCGTTAGATATAACGTTCTTACGGATTACGATACCGTATATCAAGGAAACGCAGAAAATGTAGGGTCAGTAACCGTATATGACCCGGATACGGTGGCCCCAAGCTTAGGGACTGGAACAGACAAAGCGGACGTATCTCAAAAAATAGAGGATCTTAATCTTGGAGTTACTTTAGGAGATTATTCTTACGGCAAAACGTTTTTAGGAGGTGCGACCGGACAATCGATCTTAATAGCGCAACCACAAGGTACGACCTGGAGTCCTTCAGGATCCTCGGACGTATTTAACTTCAACCTACCAGCAAGACTTAGACCGGCTATTACGTACGATACTCAAACGCTTGGTGTTCGATGGGCACAGCTTACGTGGGATTATCACGATTTCCCCTTTATCAGTCCTGCAGGAGTATGGGTGCCTCAAGGCCCGTTAACAAATCAATATGTCAGAAACGTTGCAACTAAAGTTACAAATCAATTCTGTAAGCAGACGTTTACAGTTCGCGTAAATTTTATCGCCTCCGGAGAGATGACTTCTGATGAAGGAGGCGATGACTTAGACGATCCTATCTTTGACGAAGGGGACTTTATCTGGGACGAGGATATGACTGGAATGACCGACGTTGAAATCATGCTTTATAGAGGGTTGTCCAATTTATTAGAGGCGTTTCTCAATTCCTTGCCATTTATTATCGCTATTGTTGTTATCATTGTTATCCTAATAGCTATTATCTACATCTACATGCAGATCAGAGGACCCGCCGCCATAGCCTCCCGTGTAATTAAAGCAGCTTCCAATAAAGAATAAATTCTAAATTATTTTTTTTTTATTTTTTTAAAAAATATGAAACAAGTATAGAGCGTTTGTAAATTTCGAGAAAAAGCCTTCTTGAAAGCAAAAAACACCAATTAAAAATAAAAGAACAAAAAAGTGATGAATAGAATGGAAAAAAAAAAAGTCATAATGCTCTTAATGGTCGTATTGATCGTTTCTGCTTCTGGCTTAGCCATGATTTATGTTAGTTCAGAAATGGAGTCCTCTACCCCTATTAATATGGAGATTGAAGAATCGGTAGATGTTTCGTTCAATCAATGGGATACTGTAACTAAACTGTATTATACGGCAATTGTAGTAGTTGACGATTATATAACTGTTGTAGATACCAGTACGTGGAATCGCGCGGAGATGAGTTTAAGCTTTAATTCGATTGACATAGGCTATGTAAAATTGAAACTAAGAATGCCCAACGAGATTTATCAGGAAGATTTTACAATAGAGTTTCTATCAAACGGATATGCGTTATTCAAATTGGAAAGGATATGTGATTCGTTAGCTCTTATAATTGGTACGCTTCAAATGAAGGTTCTTGACTGGGATACAAATTGGCACACGATTGAAATATTTTTTGATTTGAGTATTAGCGGAGAGGGAAAAATATCTATTAAAGCCGATGGAAACGAGGTTGTAGACGATTTAATGTTTATTCCCGCAAACGAAGAAATTGATACGATACATATGTATACGGACATCGCGAATAAGAACGTTATAGACGTAATCTTCGAGAAACTTAACAATTTAAAAAAAATCTAAACCTTTTTTTTATTTTTTTTAAGTAAGATTGGAGGAATTGAATTTAAAAGAAGTTTTAAGCCAGAAAAAGCAAAAAAGAGGTAATAATAATAATGAACGATAAAGCGAAGAGTAAGCGACAGAATCGACAGATTAAAAATAGAAAAACAGGAAAAGGAAAGAATTTTTTAATTTTATTCTTGTTATTAATCGTATTTTCAGGGACCGTTTATTATTGTTATCAGGATAGAGTTGATAACACCATATCAGAATTACCATATCCCTCTGAAGTCGTATACGATTTCGAGAGCGATGTAATTGGCGAACATCCAGTAGATTGGAGAGGAACGAGTTGGGATGGAACAGAAGTTATAGTATGGGAATTAGACGAAACATTTGGACAAGTAGCAGAAGTAGAGAATAGAGATGGGGATGGTGTCGAATTAGCAGCTCGTTTCAAAAAGGCAGCACGTGGAGTCATAGAATTCGATATTTATTGTGAATATGATGAAGTCGTTAATATTGATATTACTCAACTTACAGGAGAATACGATTATGTTGACGACATCATTATTCATTTAGGTGGATCCGATAGTGACATCAAAATAAAAGACGGCAATGGGATTTGGACCAAAATAAGTCGTTTTTCTGTAGAAAAGTGGTATCACTTTAAGATAGAGTTTAATCTTAACGATTGGCATTTATGGATAGATGGAAACGATGAGAGTATAGGATATAATTTCAATCATTACGAAGTTCCGCCTTATTTCTGTGAATTATATTTCTCTACTTATGTAGAGAATAACTTGTTCTATGTGGACAATGTAGAGATAGAGGTTATAGAAACGATATAAAAGAGGTTTTAAAAATGACGTCAAAAATAGTAGATTGTATAATTATTTCTTTAATAATCCTAATACCGTTATTAATGGTCACACATCATTTATTAGATGTGTATTTTGAACTGATTTATAAATACAACTATTTAGCTAGATTATATTTAACAGAAACAGAAATAGACAGATCTATGACAAGCGTGTATTGGTTTGGTTTTAATATGATTGATCGTGTTGATCAGGCAATAATGCTTGATACAATTCTTTACATAGTATTTGCCTGTTTTTTTGTTCTTAGCGTTTTAACGTATGTTTATTACATTAAACCAAAAAGGAGTTGATAAATAAGATGTTTTTATTGTTTCATATAATGGTTCCACTTCTTTTTGTATTTCCATTTAGAAAATTAAATGTTAAACATAATATATTTTGGTTGCTTGTTGGGTCGGTAATATCTGACGCAATAGATAAAACTGCTGAATTCTTTAATATATGGTATGGAAGAGGTGTAGCTCATACATGCTTATTTTTAATTATTACCTTTATTATTTTACAATTAATTAAAAAAGAAAAAATAAAAACATTTAGTTATGTTATCGGATTTTCTATTCATATTGTAATGGACTTTCCATTACCTGAATTCTTTTATCCGTTAACAGATATTAATTTTATTTTTAATTTTAATATTAATTTTGGTCGGATTGATTATTTTATGGGTTTGCTTTTATCTAACAATATGTTGATAATAACCGAATTAACTGGATTTGTTTTTTTAACCTTTTTAGGATTTTTTATATTAATAAAAAAACATTTTTATAATTTAAACGAAGATAACCAATTCTACATAGATAATGTAAAGATTAAAATAATAGAAACAATAGAAGAGGTTAAAGAGATATATGATTAAGCCATTTAAAAAAATAACTTGTTTGTTAATTGTATTCGCTTTATTGTTAAGTTATAGTTCCATTTTTAACAATTTATTTTTAAGTTCTGATAACGATACAAATTTGGAAACATCTGCTACAAACACTTTATTTAACGGGAAATCGTATCCATTTGAACTAAACGATTTTTACGACGATGAAGATCTTGACCATGTCTGGACAGGAGCCAAATTTCAGACGGAAGATTTTAACGATACTACTACGAGTTGGACTGGTGTTGTTAATAACGATACTGTCACTCCTGTAAATAATACTGAAACTCAATATGGAGATCCAAACAATGTTAATATGATTAGTGGAACAACTGATTCAACAAACAATATGAAATCTAATGATGCTTCTTACACGACATTTACATCTTCTCATACCGATGGATACATCTATGAAACTCCATCTCAATGGGATGATTTTACATTTACGGAAGGATCTGGTGATACGATAGGAGAGTTAGAAACGATTGATACCGATTGGTCTGTAATTACATCTTCTCATACTGATGGATACATCTACGAAACACCATCTCAATGGAGCGATTTTACATTTACAAAAGGGACTGGTGATACAATAGGAGAGTTAGAAACTATTGATGCTGATTGGTCTGTTCTTGATTCTTCAGAAATCGGTCATTATGCTGGAACTTATTCATTTGAAAATGGATTTGCAGATTGGGATGGTTATCGTGTTACTCTTCTTGATGACTTAGACGGACATAAAAAAGTTTTAGACTTTTATGATGATGTTAGCTATGGTTACGCAACAATATCAAGAGCTATTGATCCTACAGTTAGTTATGGAACTGTAGAGAGTTGGATGAGAACTGATACCCATACTTATAAATTTTATGAAGTTTTATATGATGGAGTAGTAGAAGTTATTTACATGGGTTTATTTAATAGTCAATGGCAATATAAAGACCAAGGGATATGGACAATAATCCCAAATGTTGCTGCACCAGCAAGTAATACGTGGTATCATGTGAGAGTTGATTTTGAATTAACTGATGGAGAATATGAAGGATTGTCTCAGTATAAACAGATAATAACAATAGATGGTGTAAGTTCTGGAGTATTAGATATTTGTAATGATCAATCGTCGGTTGACGAATTATTTTATAGAACAGATACTAATCAATTAGGGTATCATTGTTATCTTGATGCTGTTGGAATATATCCTTGGGATCCCGAATATAATGTAGGGGATAATGAAGATGGAGATCCAGAGTTAGATGTTCAAATAGATATGCACGTGGACGATCCAGATCTTAGTTCGATTGAATACTTCAAATATTCGCACAAAACAGACATATCAATTGATGTAGATTTAGACATTTGGAATTGGGACACTACTTCGTGGTACGAAATTGAATCTGTTGATAATTCTGCTAATTTTGATGACGATTCTTTTACATTAGGGAGTGCAAGTCCTTATGTAAGTGGGACTAATCAAGTAAGGATACGATTTCAGGCTTTGAGTGTAGTAGAAAATTTTGAACTATTAATAGATCGATTGCGAATAGATTATCTCGCCGAACCAGCAGAGTTAAATGTTCAAATAGACATGCAAGTGGTCGATCCAGATTTTAGCTCAATTGAGTTTTTTAAATATTCTCATAAAACAAATATATCAATTACTGTAGATTTAGACATTTGGAATTGGGATACTACTTCGTGGTACGAAATTGAATCTGTTGATAATTCTGCTAATTTTGATGACGATTCTTTTACATTAGGGAGTGCAAGTCCTTATGTGAATGAAACTAATGGAGTAAGAATACGATTTCAGGCTACTAAGCTATTAATTGATTTTGATCTATTAATAGATCGATTGAGGTTAGATTATCTTACCGAACCAGCAGAGTTGGAAATGACCATAACTTTTTCTTTTGATCGATACAACGAAGATCTTTTGGCTATGAATCTCGAAAGTTGGCAAAAAACAAATATATCTCAGACAATAGTATTCAAGATATGGAATTACGATACAGAATCGTATGTGCAAATTAGCAGTTCTTCGGATACATCGTTTACTAAAAAAGAATATAATACAGAATCTCCAAACGATTTTATTAGTCCAAGTGGAGTAGTTAAATTGTATTGGGTTGGTTCAGATTTATTAGATAATTTTGAACTACAAATAGATTATTTGTTCGTTCAAATCTTTTACAAGTTGGATCTAATTCATTGGAAATCGTTTGATGTTAATGGTCTTCATAGATATAGATGGATTATACTTGGTTCGATTCAATATACAGATTGGACTGTTTTCGAAGTTATAGATCCCGTACCTAACTTTCATGCTATTTCCGAATCAGAATTAACTACGAGATGGATATTACAGGGTTCCGAAATAAATGGTATTGAGGATTTCCACGATGATATTAGTATAAATGATTGGAATTTAGGCGATGTTTCAGACGATTCTTTTGAAAAATATGCTACAGAAGGTATGGATTATTTGTTAGATGATTATACGATTGATACAGATGATATACAATACTCAGGAATTCATTTTAGTGTTGGAACAGCTGGAGTATCAAAAGTAGTTGGAATTGCTTGGGTCGGTACTCATTTTTGGATTTTAGATGATGCTACAAATGAAGTTTATAAATATACAAGTGCTGGTGTTTATACTGGAACTCATTTTGATATAAGTTCTGAAATTGTTGCTCCAAACGGTCTTGGTTGGGACGGGACTCATTTTTGGGTTATAGGTAGTGATGAAATTGCTTATAAATATACATATGCCGGTGTTTATACTACAACTAATTTTGATATAAGTGTTCAAGATAATAATCCATATGGAATTACTTGGGACGGGACTCATCTTTGGGTTGTAGGAGAAGATACAGATGAAGTTTATAAATATACAGATGCTGGTGTTTATACTGGAACTCATTTTGATATAAGTTCTGAAATTGTTGCTCCAAGAGATATTGTTTGGGACGGAACTCATTTTTGGGTTACAGGTAGTAGTTTTGTTTATAAATATACAAGTGCTGGTGTTTATACTGGAACTTATTTTGATGCAACTACTGAAGATGGTCGACAATATGGAATAACTTCAGATGGAACTTATTTATGTATGGTGGGTTTTAATAATGCTGAAGTTTATAAATATGAATTTAAGTATGATATCGAAAAAAAGTATTTTGGAAGTGGATATACATATATACAAACAAATGAAACAGAATTAATTAGTTTAAAAAGTGTTGATTATGGAACTCCTTATATATTAAATTCAGGAGACTATTTTGAAATAGATTTTGAAACGAGTTCGGATTCTCAAATTAATCTAATTTTATTAAAAAATGATGTTGTAAACAAAACTCTACTTCTTAGTCAATCTGGAAACACCAATTTTAATAGACATACTGTTCAAATATCTACTGAGGAGCTTATAGAGTTTGACCAATTAAAAATCAGTTCCATCTTCGAAGATACCGATAATATTAAAATTTACGATATAAAGACTTACAAATACACGATAACAGGAGATTATAAAGCCTTTTATGTTTCACCAATTAACCAAAGAGATGTTTACTTGTCTCCAGATACATATAATTTAAGGATATTTGATCCTTTTGATGGTGATGTGAAGGTTAATGTTAATATAACAATTGAAAGTACAGATTATTATCATGTCTATTTACCAATTGGTATTCAAGAGTGTCGATTAGGATTATTTTCTCCAGACGATATCTATTTACCAATTATCGATTATCATATTAATATATCTCGGAGTTTAAATGGTGAATATGATGATTTTTGGTTGTTATACGATGTTTTTAGTGTAGATACTGAGACATATATTTATATTGATGTATATGATCGATTTAATACATTAATAGATTCTTTTACTCGTTTTGCATCGGATTATATCGAATTGGAATTAGAAACATATCAATTACAAATAAAGAATTTAATGGAACAAAAGACGATCATTGATATAAATGGTTCTTATGTGTATCCTTTATTATCTGGAAATACGATTGAGTTTATGCTCGCCACGAGTTATTACCAAATAGGTTATTACGATTCTGACAATGATCATCATCAATTTATGATATATCTTGATTCCAACCAAGCATACGAGTTAAATCGTTCTAAGATTTGCTTTTTGAGTTATGCTGATCAACAGGGAAATCATCTATTTTTCGATAATTATAAAACTTATATTAACGGAACTATGATTTACGAGAATATTTTTTATGAGGACGCAGGAGACGATGTGAATATTACGATTACCGACAGATATGATTATCAGGTATATTCTGGAATATATTCAGTTAATTTGGGAGACAATTATATTGCCATAACACTAACATTATACACTTTAAAAATAATGAATCAACAGGAGGTTTTTAATTGGATTAACATTACAAGAGATCCAAACTATTACGAAAGCGAGTATTATTGGTCGGAGTGGATCGCACCAAACGAAATAATAGAATTCAATTTGTTTTCGGGATATTATAAGATAAATCTAACCGATTACGAGAATTTGGGAAGTAGTTATTATTCTTATACCTTAAATGGAGACGATATTTTATTGATTGGTTCGAATTATACTCTTTTTAATGTGATCTATAACATAGAAAATGTAAATACAACAATCGGCAATCAGATTACTAATGTTGTAATCGATTTAACTAATCAGAATAGTGATATTAATAATACAATTATTAACATTGAAATTAATTTAGATTCGGTTAATTCCAGTTTAGATACATTGTTAATCAATCAAAACACTCAATTGGATTTTATTTCTAATAATATTTCTAATGTTTTTATATGGTTGGACACCAATTTTACGAGTTTACAGAACAATATAAATGTGTCTTTTCTGGATTTATCTACAGATGTATATTTGATAAACGATACGATATATACGGCGGTAATTGGTGTCGAGGCAAGTTTAGACATCATAAATACAACTATTTCGGGAAATTTAAGTATAGCAATCCAACAAAACGAGTTTCTAACGACTCTGTTTCAATTAACTATGTTTTCAGATTTATTAAATTGGTCTACTGCTTCTTACAATTCTACATTTATAGAAGAACAAATAGATGTTTGGAGTTTTATCAACGATTTTAGAAATACTTCGGTGTTGATAGAATTAAAATACGAAGGTGTGGTTGATGAGCTTTTACTTTCGGCTCAAAATATGATTGATCAATATCTTCCAAATGAAGATGTAGAATATCGTTTATGGAGTATTGAAGATGAGGAATATTTGTCTAACTGGGAGGCTTTACCAGACAACAAAACGGTTAGTTTTGGATTTTATTCAGAGGCGATTCCTAAAACCCCTGATTTTAATGCGCCTGTGATTTGGTTAATGATTGTATTGATTATATTAGGATGTGGGGCTTCGATTATTCTAATAGGATATATTGCGTATCGTTATAGAAAGAAAAGCGAGAATTATAGAAGGTCTTATGCCGATAAGATTACGCTTGAAGCTAAAACCATCAAGAAGTTTACTCAAGGAACGCGAATTAGATAGATGAGGTAAAGATAATGAACGAGAAAGTATATAGTATGAGGATTTATAAGAAGCATGTAAAGAAAGAGAAACCCGAAATTGATAAATCCTTTATGAAATTTAACGTGGTTTCGTTAATGTTTCTCTTATTTTCTTTATTTATTGAATTATATTTAATAAGTAAATATTATGGGAGGGAAGCTTATGTGCCTTTTTCCATAAGTCTTTTTCTACAAGGAGCAGGCGCGTTAGTAGGAATGATCTTGTTAAACAAAGCGAATAAAGAGACTTTTTTAGATAAAGAATTTCCCATTCAGACTTCAAGACAGGGAGGATATTATTTGGCCGGGATTTTTAGTTTATTTATTCTTCAGATGGTAATTCAGGCAGTAGCCCAGACGGTTTTTCGATTAGCAATGGAGACAATTGACATTTATTTCTATTATTTAGCAGCAGCTGTTATTGAAGAGGCTCTTTATAGAATGTTTTTAATTTCTTTGATCGTTTTTATTTTTTCTAAGAGCAATACCAAAATACCTGAGTTTGTAATAATTTTTATTGCTATGATTTTCTCATCGTTCGTGTTCATGACGGTCCATTTCTCTGCTTATGGACAGAGACCTGACCTTTTAGTAGCGATGTTCTTTGTAGGAGTCGTGTTAAGCATTTATTATTTAATTTTTAAAGATATTACAGTTCCGATGTTAGGCCATTTATTAATTAATTTACTTGCGACGTGGGTAATGTTAGGAACAATAAATATGGTGGTGTGATAAAAAAATGAATGGGTTAGAGTTTATTAAAATTCACATGTTTTACCACGAAAATATTGATAATTTAAAGGGATTTAATTTTATGCGGGAATTTTTACACGATCTTTCCCTATGTTTTTTTTTTTCTACGCTATTTTTCATAATGGTATCTGGCGTAGTATTGGCGTTTTTAGGATGTTTTGGAGAAATTCCCCCCTCTCTAACCTATATTATCGCTTTTAGTAGCGTTATATACGTGACGATATTGATGTGTATAGAAATTGATCCAAATTTGGACTTTGAGGCCCCCCTTATAATAATTGATTCATCTTCTTTAATACACGAAATTATTCACGGATTAATTTCTGAAACCGTAGGAGGGATAAAGAAATGGGAAGTATGGGTCGTTGACGGAGAATTTTGGTGTTTTTCGTATTTGCCAGAAAAAATACGCTTCCCATATAGACAGATAATTACTGTATCGGTTCACTTAATTCACGATTTAATTGACCGTTTTTTTGCTTTGGATCCTTACGGTTTTCTCGAGTATATTAAGGATATTTTCAAAAACGAGAAAAGATTGGTAAAAGAATTGAAAACTAAAAGGAGAAAAATATGAAAAAAAAATGGAAGGTTGTTTTAATAGGATTAGCATGTATAGGAGGCGTTTTAGGAATCTTCTATTCGTGGCCATATGTTTTTATAATGGGTGGTGAGTTCTAATGGCCCAACTCAGCGTCCCCTGGACTTATGCGATCTTTATTAGCATATTTTCTGCGTTAGTAGGATACTTCGTATTTTTATTTATTGAAGTTCCCTTAGGGGATACGCTGAAGGACGTATTAGATGTAGAATATCAATTAGGAAAATATTTTAATATAAATTTAATTATCTTTTTAGGTTTATTTGCAATATTTGGGATTAGTTTCGGATTAAATCTATTATTTTTAAAGGAGTATAAATTTGGCCCTAAAATCGTTTCAAATCTTTTGGTTTTATTCCTAACCGGTATCGTACTATTTGCGTTGTCAAGTATTTCAATTATTACAACATATAGTAGCGAATACTCTCAATTAGATGTAGCTTCCCAGATACAAGCCAGTTTGAATTATTATAGTTTCTATTCTATCTATATTTTGCCAAACCCGGCGTGGTTTTGGATAATTACGCTTATTATATATCATACCATATTAGTTGTTTTTATCAAATTTTTATACGTAAAAAAAATAAAATCAGAAGAGGGAAGTTAGATTATGAGCGAAAAAGTAGTGTCCAAACGGATGGCTAAAAAAGAAGGTAAATATCAATTATATAAAGGAAAGCCTCCATTTGGGTGGGACCGATTTTTTAAATGGTTTTTAAAAATGATATTCCAGGTGCTAATTTTTTCCTGGATTTATTATACGAATGTTGAATCCATACGAAATGAATATAATCATAATCCTGTAATGGAGCTTTTAGCTATAATTAGTTGGATAATCCTAACGGATATAATCGTTTCAATATTGGTATGGGTTATTAAAACGATTGTTTTACATTATTTAAAATATCTCCCCAGCAATAAAAAGGATAATAACGCGAGTTTGTGGTTATGGGAATATTTAATCTATACGGGTCTTAGGGGTTTTTGTTACATAATATTGTTAATAAGTTTAATTACGATATTCTATTCAAATTTCATGCCCGAATGGCTCGCATTTATCTCAGCTTGGGTCTCGGTTAGCGTTGGTTCCCGGCTAATCGCACGAGGGAGTTCAATCGCAATTACTATGAGGTAAATCTTATGGCAAAAAAGAGAAAAAGGAAAGGGAAATCCAGAGGTATAAACTCTGCGAGAGGTAGGAGGCGGGCTGAGAAAACAGAAGCTACAGGAAATATATTAAGGATCCTCGCAATGCTACTAATGATTGCGTTTTATGTAATCATGATCTATACGGTCTTTTCATATAGAACACAAATAGACGATATTATCAACCAATTTAATAACAACAATAATACGCTTCCAGGCGTATATTTTACCGCAATTAAAATATTAATTTAAAAATAGGTGAAAATAATGAATGATAAAGTAAAATCAAGTAGAATGAATAAAAAAGAAAAAAAAGAACATAAGAAAGAGATTATAGGGGGGATAATTTTTACTCTCGTTTATGGAATTTTTGTCATGTGGATTTCTGGGATGGCACAAGCCTATTTTCCAGGCTTAGTAAGTCCGGGAGGGGGGCAATATTTTGACGTTTCGATCGGAGTAATTGTAGTTGGAACCTCGTTATATTTTGTCTTAGCATCTTGTCTTTTTAAAAATAAATATGTGAGGAGGGGATAAATCATAGCAGGATTTAAATTTATGGCAGGAGAGGATAAAGAGGCACAGTTCCAGTTCTATGGGTTCATTATTTTGATACTTCTTATGTTTTGGTTAGAAGCTCGATTCTTCTTATTTCCTCAACTACCGTTAACTTTTTACGAACTAATACCATATGCAGGAGTTGTAGTTCTATTATTCTACCTTTATAGTTTTGCCCCATTAAAAAGAAAAAATACATCTCAAGGGAAAGTACAAGCGATAGATTATGCCGATAGTATGGTTAGGCGGGGAAAGAGTAAACCTGACGATGTTATGCTTCCGTTTAAAGAAGTATATAAGATCCCTATCGATTTTGAGGACAATAAAAGCTTAATAGCCAAGCTAGGCTCAAAAACGTATAGAAAACACTATATTTCATATCTTGAATCGCAAATAACTACTAACGTGTCTGATGATACAAATGCAATTACAGGAGATAATCTTAAAAACCTTCTAAAAATGCTCACGCCGAAGCTATTAGAAATGAGAGACGATGGTCTATTAGAAAACATTATCAAACATGATGTAGAGGATGAAAAGAAGAAAAAGAAGGAAAAGAAACCCGATACTAAAGACGAGATAGAAAACTTAGAAGCCGTTGTAGAGACAGATATTCAACAATGGGACGTTAAGAAAGTAAGTAAGGAAGAGATTGAAACTCTTAAAAAATTAAACATTTATTGGGTTCTCTTGGATTCACCTCAGAATTACGAGAACGAAAAAGAACAATGGGACCAATTATTCATTATTATCCCGAACTATTCGTATAAAGACGCTTTAGCAACGCGGAAAAGCACCGGATTCTATAACAATTGGCCTGTTATATTGAAAGAATGTTTCTGTTTCTGGGAACATTTATGGGACTTAACGGGAGATGTTCAGGTATTATATTTAGTATTTTCAGAGAATTTCGATGAGCCCTATTTAGAACCGTTAAAAAACTTGAAAGCACAAGCCTATGCGTTTCTACAATTAAAGGTTATGGAGACATGGAATAACGATTTAGAAGTAAAGCCAGAAAGATTAGAAAAGACACGGGACCACTACAAGGAAAAGGCGCGTGCGTTAGGAGAGACGCTCTCGGATGTAGTTCAAGATACGGCTGCTGACAATATAATTTTCAGCAAATTCATGAACAATCCAGCTCAAAAGAAATTAACCTCAGAAATAGAAAAATATAAAAGGAGATTTATTTTAGCATTAAGCGGTATAATAATTGCTATTCTTGCGATGGGATTAATTGTAGCAATTTTATTGTAAAAGGTGATTAAAAGATTCCTATAGACCATAAATCAGAAAATGCAAAGGTTCAAGCAGTCACCAATCTGGTGAATAAAATCATTGGAGCGCACCAAAAGAACATCTTAGATAACGACCTTTTGTCGGTTGTTTTAGGACAACTCATTTCTTCCAGCGAACAGGGAAGAAATCCCAACAAAGTAACGCTTGCCTTTTTGCTTAATAAATCGATGGAAACAACAAAAGCAGACCCCTATGCAGACCCTGATAAACACGACCCGCTCCGGGAGATGGCACAATTAATCATTCGAACCAATATGCTTCCTACTAAAAATAACCGATTTAATACGATTTTATTGAAATGCTATGAAGACGAACACGTTGGTTCCAGCAGGAGGTCTAATAGAGCAATGTATCTATCCGATGAGTATTACGCTCATAAAATCTTAAGCGCGAAAGGATTTCTCGATCTCGATTTATTGATTCCCAGCGAGGAAGCCATTGAGGAAGAGAAAAAGAAACGAATGGGTAAAAATAAAAGCAAATTTACTAAAAAAGGCGGTGAGTTTTAATTTATTACAACGCAGGGAATTACGTAAATAGAAGGTCGAAAAACCCAGATAAAAAGTTAGAAGATTGTACAGATTCATTTTTGGAGGTATTAAAAAAACGAGCAAATAAACCAGATTTTGGAGGTATTATTTGGACGATTGGAATTGCTGGAGCTGGAAAATCGGCCTTAATGTGTATTTTATGTAATTTATTTTTATTGTTTGGCTTTGAGAAGAGAAATATTGCGCTTTATCAAGCTCCAAAAAAATTATTAGAGGAGATTCAGAAAGCCGTTCCAGTTCGTCTGAAAGACAAATTCAGGATTATCGAAACGCTTTCGGAAGTGAGGCCATTTGATATTTTTTGTGTTGACGAAGGTTATTTATCTGCTGACGCAAAGGAAGCCCTATCTAAAAACTCTAAAAACTTTATTGCTTCAATTACAACGTTGCGGCATTCTGGTATCTTTACAATTTTGAATAGCTTCGATAACGGAATCCTAAGAGGATATAGACTTAAAGCCCAATTTCGGTTTTATAAGTTAATATCTGACGGATATATTGACGAAGTAAACGATAGATTTGCTAAACGATATGGTGATATCATCACAGAATTATTACCTGAAGAAACAATTTTTCAGATTACGCACGTTAATTTTTTACAAAAAAAGGTTCGAAGGGGTGCCTTAATTTTGCCGTTAAAAAAATATTGTTCCTGGTATAACGATGAAATTTCGCGAAGTTTTGAAGGGGAGGATTTCGACGCGTTAATGAGGAGATTACGGAAAAAAAAAAAGAAAATGGAAGCCATAATTCAACTATTAATCGACAAGTTTGGTAACGATCTAACTAAAGACAAAGCAGAAGGCTTTCTCTTTGACGAGCATATTGAGATTTTCGGAGAGTTTGAATCGGACATTAAAAAAATCGTACAAACGGCTAAATATAGGATGTGGGACGATCAGAAACAACGAGACGATGATTATAATTCTGAAACCATAGAATTAACTATACCACAAATAATTAGAAATAAAGACGCTGACGACGCTTGCGCTAATTTCTTTAAAGCGTATTACTTTAATAATATGCCGTTCAATAAGCATAAAGCTTCTTTCTTAGCAATTGTTTACGATTGGGTGCTAGGCCTTTCACAACGAGATATTGCGTATGGAACTGGATATGGTCTTAGTACCGTAAACCGATTGCTACAACAATACAACAAGGGAGATGGATTAGATTCAGATCTATTACGGACAAAAACGGTCTACGAATTTTGGATAGCTCACGCCACATGCGGACTAAGAGATGGGGGGCAATCAAAACCAGACCTTTGGTATTACAACGAAAACAACGAGATTTATGGATGTGGGGAGTGTAAATTAATAGACGACACAAGTAGTACCCTCACGTTTTATTTACAGAAGTTAGGTAATAAAAGAAATAAGAAAATGACCTTAGAACCCGCGTATACATACTGTAAAAACAACAACATACAATATTTTCCTCTTTTCTTGCGCAATCCAAAATGGGCTAACGCGGACCTTCTAATTATCGTTGACATTCACGGCGATAATAAGATTACGGTATCTAAAGCGTTATTAAAGGAATACACCCAATTAGACGCAATTCAAGCTTTTAATTATCGCGAATTCTTCTCAAATCAAGATTACGTTATTAAGCTTCTAAGTTGTAAAACTTAAAATAATCAAAAAGACGACGTGAAAAGTTAAATGGCAAAAAAAAAGAAAGGGCAACCGGTAAAAACAAAAGTGAAAGGAAGTAAACCACATCGGAGAAAAGGGACCTGGATTAGAGGTCATTGGCGCAATAGAACAAAAAAAGCGTTTAGAAATCAACCTCACAAACGAAACCCTCGTAGAACTAAAGCTGAAATTAAAAAGAAAGGCACTCGAAAACAAGAAAGAAAAAAAGGAAAGCAAAAAGAAACTAATAAGAAAAAAACTCAAGGTCCTACAAAAACAAAACAAACTAAATTAGCTCAGCCTCGAAATAAGCCAGCTCAGCGCTCAGTTAAAAAAGAATAAGTTAACTGACTTAAAAAATAATCCCAACGCAATATCAGGATTAAAAATTACTTTTTTTAAAAAAATTTATCTTGTTATTTTCATCGTTTCTTCTCGCACAAAACATAACATCTCACTTTCTATTTTTAGAAGGGTACGAGCCTATTACTCGAATGTTAGAGGGTTGATTTCATTACTACTAGACGCTAAAAGCACGCACTCTAGAAAAAAACTTCAGTAAATTTTCAGAAAAAACTTACAAACCCACTATAGTCTATAATTAATTATCTTTTTTCTTACTAAAAAAGATAATAAAACGATCAGGAATGATAATCAAATGATCAAAACCGAACATAAAAATTAAAAAATTAAGATTTCTTCAATATGATGAGCTTCTAATCCTCTTGAATTACATAGGTTAATTAATGGTTGATCATTGGATAAAAAAATCCAATCTTTTCGAATAATCTTACTTAGAGCAATATCTGTAAATCCAAATTTTAGAAAACTCTTATCCTTTAATATCTCATCTTTTTGGATGTATTCCTCAATAAAATCTTCAAAATGTTTTTTTATTTTCTCTAACCAATAAATTAATTTTGAATCTATTTTTGCATCTCGCTTAAGTAATGAATAAATTTCTGCAAAAACTTGAGGAACTACATAGAGTTTCTTATTTTCGAGAAAATCTGAAAAGAGTTTAAATTTTTCTTTAGCGTATCTTCTTTTAGATTCTTCAAGCAATAATAAATAATATTCTTTTAATGCTCCAGAATCAATAACAATATTCTTTTTAGTCTTCCAATCTTTTAAAATCATCTAATTCTCCAGTCTCCTTGTTTACATGGATTTCAAAAGATACTATATCTGGTTTAAACATATTTGCTCTAAAAGTTGATTTTAAGATATAAATCTCATCTGTTTCACTTTTCTTCACAGTTTCAAAATCAAGCCAATCAATCATAGGTTTTCCATAAAATTCCGTATCCAATCCTTTCATATTTATTATTACTTCTTTTGCCTTATCCATAGCTTTTTGTAAACTAATCATGATAAATATTCCCTTACTATTTTAATAAATTCATTATTACATATTATATAAACAATTGTTACTACTAAAATTAATTTTTAAACTTTTTATTTTTTCTCTTAGGTCCTGAAGAAATTTTTCGCTGCTAAAATTTTTGATCTCAAGATGGCCATATTTTTATTATTATATTTTTATTGAAATTGATCATGCATTATCAATTTGGATCACTAACAAAATTTTGCACCGGGTGAATTTTTTTCAAGAAGAGACACATGGGAGCAAATTATATTTTTCGTCATATTCTTCTATTGCATTTTTTTTTTTGCCGATAAAAATGAAATGAAGTTATTAGAGTCGCCATAATTACAATATATGGGGGTTTTATTCTTCACATATTGTCACATATTGTTTTTTTAAAAAAATTACGATATAAAGATCATTTAAATAGAAGAATATAGAAGAATATGGAAGAATATGAACACACATATATTGTTATTCTTGCTGTAACAATTATAGAATATGAATAGAAACTATAATATTTTTTTTTAAGAAGAATATATCACTTTTTGCAAATTTTGTAGGTCTCTCTCTCTTTCGATCAATAACGGAATTCGTCATAAATGATCATTTTTGATCATATATTATGAAGAAGCCTTGAAAGTATTGATCTCAAAAAATGAGCTTCTTTTTATTTAAAACTCTCGAGGGCATTACTGCACTATTTTATATTTAGATTCTAAGCTCTAATTATTATATGATTTAGAACAGGATTTTATAATATATCCTGAAAGGGTCCTGAATGTATTGATATAAAAAATTGATCCTAATCTTGTTTGATTTTTAATGGAAACATTTCATTTTTATAACCAATCCAATTACCTTGAAATTCGGGGATGTCTAAAATTAGTTCACTACTATGAAACGAGACTTGATTTTTCCCAAGTTGAAAATAATAGATATATTGGTGATATGATTGTTTTGGATCCTCTTGCCATCCATAACTAAACTCGTTTTTTTTTATTTTTCTTGCGATGTCTAACGCCAAATCTAAGAATTCTTGCTTATCGTTATACGCTTTTTGAATTGCAGAATATTTAAAATTTACTTTAGCTCTATTATTGCGTTGAAATATATATTTTAAAATTTGAATTAATTGGATCAAATAGGCCTGTTGGTGAAATCGATTTCGTTTTTCAATAATTCTTTTTTTAAAAATATTTCTCAAGCGCTTAAAATCGTTTTCTAAAATCAGATAGGATTCTACATTGCGATATTTTCCAATCCATTTATATTCTATATCAAGAATTACATCTTTCTTTTTCGCTAAACGGATTATTTGACTACTAAATTGATTTGGGAAAAGATAATAAATAAAACCAACTTTCTTATAATTTAAATTCTGTTTCAAAAGGAATTTCATTAAAAATCTCTTTCTTTATCAATCCAATTAAATTTATTATTTATCGGCCCATTTAATCATATTTTCCTTCGGTTCGTATAAAGTACCTTCTTTTATTAACTCCTCAAGAGCAATTTTAATCCATTTTTCATCTAAATTATCTTCGAGATCAAGAATTTGAATGACATTGTTCTTTTCTAATGCTTTCCAATTATTATTTTCGCACATCTCTTTTAAGCTGTCAATTAAAATATCAAGTTTAGAAATAGAGTTTTTGGATCTCCCAACTAAAATTTTATCAAAATCTAATTTCCCCGTATTTTGTTCTTTTTGAACATCATTAAACTCCTCTATTTCTTTTTGGGAAATGTTTCCATTGTTTCTTAAGGTCATCAATTCTTTATAATAAAAGATTAATCCGTAAGCGTTAACCTTTTGACCTATATCCCCATCTCTAAACCAGATTACTTTTGGTGAAATATCTTTATTTAAGATTTCTGATTGAATCTCTCCTAATTTAGTTAAAGAACCTAAGATTTTATATCCATGAACCTTAGCCCATTTATCGTACTTATTAATAAAACTCGTTTGAAATACAATCAATCCGTCCTTTTCAGGCCGTTTGCTAACCGTTCTCTTCGCAGATAAATTTTCATAATCAGATGAGTAAAATTCCAAAATATTTTCAATTACTCCTAACCTCAAATTTAATTCTGCTTTCTCTAATTCGTTTAAATAATCAAAAAATACACCAGATTTAAGATTCATGGCTTCTTTTAATAAGGGAGATTCAAAACCTTTTGTTTTAAAAGTATAATCCCAAATTTCCCAACCAATATAAATTAACGAATATAAAGTTATTCTTCGGATATCAGATAAGTCTATTTTAGAATCTTCTTTATAATCTTGTATTTGTTCGTAAATTTGATTGAAATGCTTTAGCATTTTTTTTTGCAAGGTAATATTTCCCTTAATTTTTATATCAATAAATTCAAGCGCTTTACTTAAAAGATAATGGCCATAAATCTTGTCCGATTCTTTTAATTCTTGATGTAATTTCTTAAATCTCCTTAGTAAATGCTTATTCCCCTTATCAGACTGAATGTTCGTCTTAAGTTCATGAACTATACATCTAAGTCTAAACGCTTGATCATCATGTTGAGTTAAAAACTCTTTAGAATTTGCGCTTCCAGCTATACTTGCATACATTTGTTCTTTATTCATTTTTTGATTATCCATACGATTTCGAGTTCCTCTTTCAGTAGAATATGTTTTAATAAATCCAATTTGCTCTTCAGGGATCACATCTACATCGTCAATATTTATAACAAAAAGATGTTGTGTTAAGAATTTCGTTAATCGCGCTTCAGTCCGTACATCATCAGATTTCATCATTTTGGTCCCAAATAAAAGATTTAAAAAAATTCTTAGCGTTGTTGTCTTACCTGAACCATGTTTTCCTATTAAGAATAGATTTGGAAGTAGATCAAGCTTTCTTGAGAGGGCAAAGAAGAATGGATGCATTGCGCTAAATCCTAAAATTGATAATCTGACATTTTGAGGTAAAGTAGGAAAATGTATTATCTCGTAAAACTTCTCTGTTAAAATCCCTTCTTTATCTAAATCCTTTTCCTTCAAATCATCTAATAAATCCTTTTGAATATCATTCTCACCAATAACTCTTTTATATTCGTCATCACCATAAACCAAAACAAAATCGTCATCCTTAATAAAAATACCAATTGTATTGAACATTGGTTTTGGTATAAGCTCATACTCTATTATACTTTCTCTAAGAATATTACTGACTGCTTTTTTGACTAAACTCTCATCGATTATCAGGTTCCGTTCTTCCAAAAATTCAATTAATCGTTTTTTTGGCTTACAAATAACCTCTCCATTTACCTTAGCCTCATAAAACATTTCATTTTGGCCTTCATAAATATTCAATAAAACCAACGGCCGATGGATTATTTTGGTTTGACATATAAAATCTGCTTCTCTTTTCTCTCTCATAGGATAAATAAAAAGACTCAATCCTTCTTTGGTATTTTCTAACCATTTATCACCGTTATAATGAGTCCCTAAATGAAAATTTATATTTTTGAAGTTATCTATAATGTTGATATCAATGACTTCAATATACTTTTGTGTTATTTTACGAGTTTTATTCTTTTTATTATACACATATTTTACTCGTAAAATCCCCTGTAGTTCGATTTCACTTTCTATTTCCAAGGATAACTCGTTAAAATAGGTCCTATTATGCATAATCTTGCATAAAATTCTCTGATGATTTATGTCTCTTACTCTGAATTCCTTACTCCAATCAAAATCAATCTTATTTCGAGGGATTATATAATGGCCTCGAAAGATTATGAATTCGTTAAGATTTCCACTCTCAGTAGCTCTTCTGAACGATTCCAATTTATTATCGTAGAGCTTTTTTAAATTATCGAAAAAGAAGCCCTCATGCCTCATTTCTTCAATATTTTCTTTAGAACAATTATACGAAAAACTTACCAAAATTCCCTTAAATTTAACCTTTGTTCGCTTTAATTCGTGTTCTAATACCATTTTAAAGATAGGTAATATTAATTCCCTTTTCTCCAGGAAGAAATTCCGAATGATTTTCGCGGCTGAACTCGAATATTTTTTTTCCAAATTATACCCTTTAAGCTCAAAAGGAATTTGAACCTTCATATCTTCCTTCTCTCCGTTGTATGTATCTCTAACTTCTTGAACTACTCTTTCCAATAAAATATAAACCTTAAAAAACATTTCTAAAACGCTCATTTCCTTAGCGACTTCTTTAGTATAAATATAGTTTAGTCCATTACTTTCAAATGGGATTTTGCCCTTGATTTTATGATATTCATCGTAAATTTGCTTGGCCGTAAACTTACTCTTTTTCAGGATCATGTGGAATATTTGCTTAATTAATATAAAATCGCTCGTATTTATAAGCTGAAATATAGCCTTAACATCCTTAGAGCTTAATTTATCTTCCTGGCAAAATAGCTTAACGAAAGGCTCTCTATTTTCTTCAATTCCAAAAGAAATTAATTCATCTTCAGGTAATAAAAAATCTTCAGAATTAAGAATGAGATTTGTCAAAACAATCTCTAAAGCATTATTCTCAATACCTCTCAGAAAAGCGTTTAAGAAATTATCTATGTGATCTTGTGATACTTCGCGTACTTCGTCATCGGTCCATTCTAAATCCAATTCTATATATTTTTGAACTGAAATTTCCTTTAGAATTTTAATATATTTTTTTTCAAAATGGCCATATTTTTTACCCTGAATAAAAGGTAATTGCTTAACTCTGACGTAATAACAAAATATATAACAATTTCTTAAAATCGCCCTTTTAGTACCAATTGGACTAAACCCTAAATTCTGAAAGTCATTTAATATCTCTTTAAATCCCTTTTCAGCATCTTTCCCCTTAAAATTAAATATAATTTGAATTGGTTCCAATAATCTATTTTTAAGGATTTGATCTTTAACTTTAATCTCTCGCTTTGTAGTTATTTTTATTTACACCTCAATTTTCTCTTTTTGATAAATTCCAGATTGATAATCATTTACTCTAAACTTTTCTAATTCTTTTAATAATTGGTTTTTTGGTAATTTATTATATTTTGAAAATAAATAAAGATAGCCTCCAATTCCTCTTCTATCGTAAAGAATTAGAAATTTATTATCAATTAAAGGTTCTATAACTTCTAAATACTTTTTTCCTAAAATTACTATTATTAAATCGTAATCTTTGTGAATTTTAATTAGATTAGGCGTAATTATCCTTCTAATTCTTAATACATCTTTTTTAACTCTAATTCTCTGATTATAAGGGGAAATAATTTGATTTGAATCTAATAATCCATATTTGCCTGATAAAATTTTAAGATCAAAATTATGGGATTTAGCTAATTTTTTTATAGATTTAAATAATTGACCTTGATTAAGTTCAATTGCCGGTGCGGGATAATTTAACTTTTTTTGACTACATCCAGCAATTATCAATATTTTTTGATTTGAGCCGGTTATTTATTTACACCTCTTGATATATAATTAAGATGGTCGTGATAACAAAAATAACAGACGGGTAAACACGCCAAATCCCCTTTAATATTGCAATCGATATTTCGTAAATCATCTGCAGTTAGCGTATGATCTGTTTTACGGGGTTCTTTACATCGAACACAGAAATTAAAATCGTAAGTATTATTTTCGTAAATAAAATCCATAATTTTCTTTTGATTTGGTAGCTTCATTTCTTCAGTATTAGAGAGGGTTATTTCATATCACCTTTAATAAAATCTTTAGAATTACTAAAATCATCTAATTCTTTATCCCACAGACATTCTAAATAACCGGGACATTTTTTACAAATAAATTTAAAAATTTTTGCTAAATAACATTTTTTTCTCATTCAATCAACCTCATAATTCTTTTAGGCTTTTGGAGTTATATACCATTCACACCGACCACATTTAGGACATACAAGAGTAGGGTCTTCAGGATCCGAAGCTTTTTTCATTTCCTTGAGTTTAGAATCTCCACATCCATTAACGCAGATAAATAAAGACCTTCTAAATAATCTCAACTTCTTGGAACCTCTACTTCATAATTTAAAGGATTAAATAAATAATATTCGTGATTTATATATCTACCAAGCATTAATAGGGCTGGAACCTCCATTGGACAATATTTTTTAGAGCATTTATATTTTGATTTAATTTTATGGATTCTGGACTCTAAACAAATTCTTTCGCATAATTGATAATGAATAAAATATTCTACAAATTCATTGAAATTAGGATGATTTTTCAATATAAATATTGGACACATAGAAATTGTATGACCATATTCATGGGAATAAATGTGATATCCGAGCTTATTTTCAAAATCCATATCAATATCGTAAATTATTTGATTTTGTTTTTTTATTTTAAATCGCAATTCGGAAGTGTCTTTTTCATATTTTTCTTCCTGACGATTTAATTTATTTTTTAACTCGTAAAGGCCTGGAATCTTTAATCAACCTCTTTATTTTTTAATAGATTTTTTGCGATTAAACATGCAATATAGTCCATCTTGCATGAAAATCCATTATAATCTTCACATCTTTTTGTCATTCTTATTTTTTGAAATGCTCTTTCTAAGCATATTCTTTCTAATAGCGTAATATAAATTATCGCACTATTGAAATTCTCAAAAATATTTTCGTAATTATCGCTCCAAGTATTAACCCAATCCCAAATAGATGGAATAAAGAGTTTTATGTATCCTTGATTTTTACTCTTTGATTGATACCCTAAGAATTTCGAAGGATATAATGAAATTTTATAATCTACTTCAGTTAAAATCTCGATCAACCTCTTTTTATAAAGATTCCAATTCTATAATTACAAGAAGGACATTCATAGAAACTCCCATCTTCGGGACAATCTAACGCTATCCCTTTTTTAACCATATCAATATCACATTTAATACACCATAACCTCAGTTTTTCCTCAACATCTTCTTGCTCATTACATTCAAAACAGATGCTTTTTCCGTGTCGAAATCTATGATATTTCCCTAAATGTCCACATATACAACACGGTTCATTATCACCCATACAACTATATGGGTAATTTTCTTTACACATCTTTCCTATTTCTTGTAAAGACATTTAAGCATTCACCTCAATAAAGTCTGTAATTTGCATGTTTCCTTTAATCTTGTAAGGTTTTGATAAATCTGTAGTGAATATGAAGCAGATAAATTTATTAGTTTTTTTAACATGGCCCTTGAAAAAGCTTAAAAAATCGGAATAAAAATCAAATCCATCGTTTAACGCAAATTCTTCCCATGTTTCTCCTTTTCTTGGAGATTCCAATCGCCTTGCTAAATCCTCACTTTCAGGAGCATCGTCAATATTAACATGAATTTTCTCAACCACTCTTGAATCAAATAGAAATTCTTTTGCGTTATGTCGATTTATCATATCAATCCAGTTATGCATTATATCGTTAACATTGCACCGATCTCTGAAATCATTTTTTCCGATTGCTCGAATGGTTCTTCGTTTCGAGCCATCTAACAATAATGGCTTCATTTCAAGCATATAACTAAAACTTTGGTCCAACCTTCATTCACTCTCTTTAAGTACTCTCTTTTATTTTATATTTCATAATTTCTTTAGAGTTATTGCTTATTCCTTTCATATTATCAATAAATCCATTAATTTTTGTTATCATTGCATTAATTTGAAAGCTATTTTCTTTTCTGGGTTTTTTAACTAATTTATGATTCCCTGAATCAAGAATCATGATATGATTGCAAGATGGACATATATAGGGAATTCGTTTTGATTGTAATATAAAGCATCGTAGGTTAATGTATCCTACAGAAAATCTTGTTAACAATTTGCAGTAAGGGCATTCGTATTCACTAAAACCAATCAAAATATTCCCATATCTTAATGGACCAGGGGTATAACCATTTTTAAAACATACCATGTGTATTTTTAACATGTGTATTTTTCTCCTCTTTTTTCAAACTAATTTTAATTTTTTCAAAAACGCATAGCAATCTCTAAAATAGATTAAATGTTCTTCAAGGTTAGGATCAATTTTTAAGATGATTTGTCTTAATTTCAATACACCTTCTCTAACTGTATCAAGATCAACTTTACTCAAATTTGATTCCTTTTCTTTCAACTTTTCACGCTTTTTATCATACTCAGAATTCATAACTGCATCGTCTATATCCTTTTGATTTGATTTTGGATAAACATTTTTAGGCATAACCAATTTCAATCACCCTTTTTTAAATATCTCCAATTTTAGATTTTTGTATGTTGCATAAATTATCTTAGCTTCGTGCATAGCGTCATCAAGGGCGCGATGCGCTTCAATATAATGCTCATTTGGGAAAAAATGGCAATAAGCTTCCCAAACAGAAGGCCATTTATAGTTGCTATAATAATGTATATTTGGGATTTTTAGTATAGGTGTCAATTTTAACATAGGATCCCAAAATTTTTGATTTATCCTGAAATTCCTAAATTCCAAAAAACCAAAATCAAACTTTTGGTTATATGCCGTACAAGGATAATCCAAATCGAAAACACTTTGAAGTTCTTCCCTAAAATCCCCTAAATAGGGTGCATTTATAACATCTACAAATCTTAAATCACTATTTTGAAAAATCCAACTTTTTTCATCAAATTTTTTATTTTCTTCCTGGCAAATAATACTAAAAATTGGATCGATATCACCTGTCTCTAAATTCAAAAAACATAACCCTACTTCGCAAATCATATCAAATTTTGGGGATAACCCTGTAGTTTCAATATCAAGAATTATAACAATATCCTTAGCTTCTTTTTTATTACCCAAATTCTTGGATCTCCAATCGGCTAAATAAGATTTAAAATTGTTTTCCTTAATTCCAATTTTTTCTCCTAATCTCTCTGTATTAGCTGAATCAGATGGATTTTCCCAATCGTAAAATGATTGCTCTTTTGACACGTTTTTTAATCACTCTCTAAATTTAGTTCCTTTCTTAAATGATTAATATTCTTGTCTATTTGAGAAAGTTTTTCTTCCTTTAACTCGAAAGAGTTAATTAGTACATCTCGAATGTCCTTATTATCATTCTTTTCGATTTCTTTTGTTTCTTCCATGATTTTTCCTCCACATCTTCAAACCGTCAGGCAGGTATTTTAGCAACCTGAGAACCCAACGTTAGTTAGTTTTTTAAAAATAAAAAAAAAATTAATTTTTAGGAACTTGAATTAAATTACCATTTTCATCAATTTTATTTGTCCAAAATGGATTACCAAGAGTCTGCTTCCTCTTTCTCTCTTTAGGCCCTATTCTCTCTGTGAATGCTTCAAAGTGATCAAGTTTACTAATAATTTTATACGTCTTAAATTCGCGTACTGGTTCAGACTTTTCATTTATGCTTTCAATTGGCACGCGCACGAAATTTTCATCGTCAAAATCATCTATCTCAGCTTCTTGATATTTCGCCATATTATTGGCCATTTTAAGTTCTTTAAGTAAAAAATCCCGAACAGCACACCTAATCAATTCTGATCGACTTGGATACAATCCATCTCGGCCTATTATCTTATTTATAGCACCTATATAACTTTCAGGTACGTTAACGGTTACAATCTTCAATCTTTTCATACCTCTATTTGTTTTTGATTAAAATATCCTAATAGATTCAAATTAATAAATTCCGAATGAAGGAACTCCCTTATTGCCACCCTAATTGCTTCTGAACGACTCGGAACAACCTTCATTCTGATTAATTTCTGAATGTTTTCATCGTATATCTCAGGAATATTGATCGTAATATTTTGCATCTTTGGTTTTTTCTCTTTTCTATTAGACAATAACCTTCACCTTTAATTTTCTAAATTTACCGCAGTAAGAACCGCCACCTTCGTGGCATGTAAAAGATTTAGGGGAATAATATCCACATGTTCGATAATATCTACAATATTTCCTTCTTCGAACCTTATTTCTGATGTTAGACGTTTTATTTTCAGATTTAGAATCCATTATATCTCACTCCTCTTTTCTATTATAAATTGTAAAGCTTCTTGGAGCTTACCAAGGCTTACTTCAGTTATCTCGTTTAAAAGTTTCTTAATTAATATGTTCAAATCTTTTGCTTCGATTTCAAAGTCTTTTATCGTCTTAATTTTATCGTTAAAATCAATCTCAAGTTTACCTGTTATTTTCAGTAAAAAATCTGGTTTTTCTACAAACCCGCTTTTCTTTTCAGGCCAATTCTCTATTTCATTCATTTATTTACCCTCTCGTATTTGTTTTAGCTTCTTGTTCCACATCGCTATTAAACCCTCTCTCGAATGGGGTTCTTTCAAACCTTTGATAAATCTCTCAATAAGCCTTATTTTCTGTCGCCTAATAAATAGTTGATTAGGGATGGTCTTTGCGTAATAATCGTATTCGGTTGTTTTCCCTAATTTAATCGAAGCTTTCCAGAAATTAGGAATTGGTTCATTCAGTCTTTTCTCGAACTCCTTTAGGATTTGCTCTTTCGTTTTCTCTTCAAAACTATTACACCCTAATTTATCTATAGTATCTGCATGACTATGGGGGCAATTTGATTCAAATTTACATCTCTCACATAATAGTTGTGGATTCTGTCCTTTTTTCATATCTAAAACATCGTCACCCGAACCTCTTCCTACATCATAATCTTTCTTCTCCGAATCTTTTCTTTCTCTTTTCAGTACACCCAGATTAATGGCTTCAAACGCCTTGGGATCGTTCAATGACGCTATGTATTCTTTCTTAGTATCGAGCTTCTCTAACTGCTTAGTATAACTCTCAGTCACTGTACTTGCTTTCATTAGATCTGAGTCTTCTAAAATAGCTTTTATTTGTAGAAAAGCATTACGAGATGTATAAATAGAATCCCGCAAGACCTCTTCTAATGTACTAATATAGGGTAAAATATTTTTATTAAAATTGGTTCTCCATTCTTTCAGCTCAGCGATTTCTCCACAATGTCTATTAACAACATCGCACCATTCTTGCCAATCCAACCAATTTCTCTCTTCAAACTTCTTTTTCAGCGCCTCAATCCGTTCTAAATTTCTCCCAAACATATTTTCACATTCTATCCTAAATTTCTCATCGACCATTATTTAATATCAACTCCATCGTATAATCTTTCAGTTCTATCTCTATCAATTTTAGCAGTTTCAATTTTAAATTCTTGAAACTTTTCCATAGGAATGTTAAGATACTGTTGGGTTTTAAGAACCGCTTGGTCATAATCTTCAGCAACTACGATATATTCTTTACAAAAGTGAACGCTAAATTGTTCTTTTTTTCCCATTTTTTTCTCCTTTATTTTTTAGTGTTTTAAATCCTTGAGAACTGCAAAATAGACAGTCTCCAGCAATATTATGACACGGATTCCAATTACCGCATATAGGACACGGAAAACTATGATAATAATCTATTGTTGTCATTTATCTCACCCACACGCTATTAATCTTAATCTCTATTGCCTCTTTTATTGCACATTCAAGAGATATTATTGCAGATTGAATTGAATGATTAGGATATGGGGTTTTTCCAAGTTCTTCGCTGTATTTGAAATCTCCATAGAAATTCTTCTTTAATTCAAACAAAGACTCCTTGATTTTCTCGATTTCAGAAATTCCACGCTGAATTTCCATTTCTTTCTTTTTTAATTTTGATTCCATTTTTTTACACCTGTTTGATTTGTATCAATTTTGTAGTAAAAAGCCCGTAGGCTACTCCGAAGGAATACTTCGAGAGCTTTAGCCAAGAAAGGAATAGAGATAACTTCAAAATAATTAAAATCAGAACCTATATCTAAAAAATTTGTGATTACAAAATGGTAAAAATCCAGGGCCATACTTTTGTTATCCCATAAGAAGTTTCTTTTCTCGTTTACTAATATTTTAATTTTAAACACCTTTTTTTTCTAATTTTTTCCCTAACTTAATCAATTCTTTTGCAAAATGCTTTCTATATCGCGCATTAAGGACTTTTTCTAAGTGATCTTTTTTTTTCTCAATATTTTCGTCCCAATAGGTACTGATTACGTTCTGTGCTTCCCGAACTATCAAATCTTTCTTGCTCATTATAATTCCTCCAGGAATTTCATTTGTTCGCGCCATCGCTTTTTCTGTCTAAGGATTTTGGGATATTTGTAACTCTTATAAGCTTTAAGCGATGTATCCAAGCCGTCTATTAAATCAGCCTTATTTTCAAATATCCAGTTTGTTATTTTCTGTTTTTTATCTAAAGGTATGATTCTCCCATGAAGCTTAAGTTCCTCCTTCATTCCTTTTAAATAATTAACGGTCTCAGTTTCCCTTAAATCTGAAATTGTCGGTATTCTCTGGATTTCATGATTTTGATCACTACTACTTTGATCACTACTACTTTGATTACTACTACTTTGATCACTACTACTTTGATCGGAATTATCTTTCTTAATATCCTCTTCTAAGGGGGTCCTCTTTGGAATATCATTCTCTTTTTGAGAAAAAAGATCACTACTACTTTGATCACTACTACTACTACTTTTAATTGAAACAAATTTTTTATGCCCTATTTTAATAATACTGATTTTGCCTTCTTTATCTAACGGATTAATAGTTTTACCGATATTTGTCTTACTTATGCTTAATCCTTCAGCAATATCCCCATAAGTATATTCATTTTCAGGATTCTCTCTAAGAAGTCTCAAAATCCGTTCTTTATTTGAAAGATTTATTTGTTGAATATTTTTGGCAGCCATCATTTTTAATTCTCCAAAATTAATTGCGTTTCATACTCTTTTTTCAGAATCTTTACCTGAATTTTATTGATTTCAGATTCAAGTAATCCGTATAAAGATTCGTCAAAATTCTTCTTTCTACGGAGAAATGTATATAAACAGAGCAAATTTAGGGTTTGCTCTCTCAGGCTAAATGGTATCTTAGATTGAGAAGGTTCTGAATGGAATATTTTATGAAGGATATCAATAATTGGTCTAAAATGACGAACGGAGACTTCTTTAGCAAGTAAGTCTAAAATCCTATCTTCGTAGCTTTTTGCTAATTTATCCTGAGAACTCAAGATTTTAGCAAAACTTTTAATCAAACTATAGGTCCTTTCTTCCAAATATATTACTTTACACATTTCTTTTATCCCTCAATGTTTTTAATTTTTAATAGATTTGAAACTTCTTTTTCAAAAAATATAATAGCATATTCATTTTTGACGGATTGAGAGCCCTCATTAGTGAAATGCACTGTTGTAGGACGAATATTCCATCCTAACAATTTAGATTGAAGCCTTCCCAACTCCGTCAAACTTATTAAGGATTCATACCCTTGCGTAAGAGCCCATTTATCGTAAGCGCGAACGAAATCAGTCTGCAACACTAATTTATCGTGCAATTCGGGTTTTCTGCTTCTCGATACTTTATAAGAATGAGTTTTATGAAAAATTGGTAAGAATTCTAAAACTTGATTTAATTTTGATAATTTTAAAGGTATTAAGACCCTTCTACCTTTTTTCTTGTGTATAAAAAAGCGTTTTTCAATCTGTTCAGAAACTAAATATTTAACGTAGTTCTGAAGTGTTTCGTTTTCAAAATAAAAGCCCTTTGTCATTATTTCGTCAATAACATTCAAAACCCATTGCTGAAAAGGTAAGGCTATTGGAGAATTGCTTCTAACGGCGATCCAAATAAAAGCTGTTTTATTGAAGACTCTGACTTCTCTCCTCTTATTATCAACCGATATGATTTTCATATTGGTTGAATGTTTCTCTAAAAGAGCCTTACTATTAGCAAAAATCTGAAGTACATTATACTTATTAATCCCTAACCCTGAAGCAATGGTTTGAGCAGTTACCCAAACTTGATTATCTTTTTTCAAAAATTCAGTAGACTTTCCATTAAAATCTCTTACAACGATCTCATAATTAGTATTCACAGATTCGGTCAATTTTATCCCTCCTAAAATAACGAAGAAATCCCTTTTAGGAGAGGGATTCTTGGATTTTTATTTTTGTATTCAATATAACAAGCTTTTGAACAAAATACGCCTTTTTCATTCAAGCAGCTTTTTGAAAAATCAATTACTTTTTCACCACAATTTTTACACTTCAAGATATATACCTCCTAAAGATTTAATTCGTAATTTTTATTACTCTCATATTAATAACATCTTTGGGAGTCTCGGTAAACCAAGTTGCAATACAATCAGGACAGCTTATTGCGGTACTATATTCGTTAGGAGTATTCTCGTTTATAAAAACTTGAAACTTGAAATTTCCATCAATTTCTTCTCCACAATAATCGCAAACGAAATCTTCTATAACCACACCTTCTAATGCCATTTTATTTACCCTCCAAATTCCTGAATACGTTTTTTAACTGGTAATAGCCTTGCTCTGGAAATTTTAATTCTCCGCCAAAATTACGATAGAGAAGAGAATACCGCTTATCAACCCCTTGCTGTTCTATGACGTCTGAACCATCAAATTTTACATCGTTCATAGAGGAAAATTCAGTTCTAAATCGTTCGAGTTTGTCGGTCCAGAGATCAATTTCTAAATGTTCAGGCGTATTGGATTCCATTTGAGCGTTTTTCGTATCCTTTAACACTTTATACATGTTAAGCCCATGCTTCTCCTCAAAACGAGAATGTACTAAATTAGTAGCAAAACAGATTATTTCGGAATAATCTGAGTCTTTCCACGCATTACTACCTTGTTTAGAAAGAGAGATCTTTTCTAATGTCTTTTTGATTGCGTTCAAGGATTCTAAATCTTGAGGTAGAACTTTAATAAATGTCAATCCAACCTTCGTAATAGATTCTATCTTGTTAATACCTTCTGATAAGGGACCTTCGCCAAGACACACGTTGCAATAGATTCTATCTTTCCCTTCAGTTAATTTAACCAAAAAAAGTTCGGGGGATGTACTATATCTATTTTCGCAAACGCAACATTCATTCTTGTCGGATCTTACCCATTGATTGAGTTCTTCACTCCAAACGCCTTGAGATAACATTTAAAGGATCTCCTCCGGAAATTCTATTTTGTCTTGATTATTACTGTTCTTTTCGTGCTTCTTTTTTATTGGTTTTAAGACGACATGAAAAGTTGAATCAGGATTTATTAAACCCTTTTTAATTAGTTTATTTGGGATTTGAAAAATAAAATAAACGCCGTGTTTAGCAGGGGTTCCAATAAAACTTATTTCTCTCATTTCAATCATTTTTTTATGCATGTATTTTCTATGTATAATTTATGTATAATAAGGAGAAAAACATTTTCATATTTAAATCTATGTATTTTTTATCTATTTTTCATACATGGATTAAGAAGAGTTTTATACAAAAAAAAGTTATATTATTTACATGAGTGAAGAAGAACGCCCTACCCAAATCTCATTTACCAGATCTCCAGCTAAACATGGAAAATATTATGTTTTTACTATTCCAAACGATTATATAAAATCTGGTGAAGTTGATCCTGAAATAATGTATAAAGTAATTCTAAAACCTTTTAAAAAAAAAAATCAATCTAATAATTCTTCAATTTTGTGATTTCAAATGGAATTTTCAATCCTTTAAGATAACCTTCGATTTCATCTAACGGTTTTTCATTTTCAGTAAATATTTCAATTAAGAATGTGATAATAGGATTCTTCTTCTTTTTCTGAATTTCTAATTTAATTTTATACACCAATTACTTTTATACTATATAAATTTCAGATCTTTATAAAGTGCGAATTGTATTAGTTTTCTGATTTATGAAAGTTTTGTGTGTTCAAATTGTACACACAAAAGCCTTGAACTCAATGATTTTGGTATTGAGTAATATTAGATTTGTCTTAATTTAAATATTTACTAAATCAGAAAACCAGACGTAGGGAATGGCGTTCTATGGAGACAGAGAGGGGTGATTGAAAATAAAAATAAATGCTTATATTTTTTGTCGGAGTAATTATATTATTATAATTTTCAAAAATCTAAAAAAAAATGATTCAAAATGGAAAGCAAAATAAACTTGAAAAAAAATAAGACTATAATATTGATCCTTTTATTCATCCTTCCCGTTTTTGCAGGATTGTTTACATTTATTCCGGTAAGAGCTGATGTAGGTCAATACGAATTAAGAACGGATCCTTTTGATCCTTTTACGTTTGTCGTTGATACGGTATGCATCACTTCAGATGGGTATATTTCACTTTCAGGAGATAACTATTTTTATCATCAAGTAAATTTAGAGAAAGATAACCATTATATTTTCTATCTTGTAGGGGGTTATATCTCAATGGACGATACTAATATCCATTTCCATTCTGCGATTAGTACAAGTGTAGATGAATATTTTATTGCTATGACTGAACCTCGAGGGAGACTTATTTTATATTTAAACCCAACGACAACAGGATTATATAATCTTACAATTTGGTGTAATGCGGAATACGGTTCAGTAGGATTTTCTGGAATTGGATTTCTTAAAGTTCCTATTATGCCCTTAGACACTGAGATGACGTCAAGTCATTGGGATTTTATCAAAGATCCAATATTTGCGGTGATTATAGATTTGGAATCAGGAAAAGAGTATCAAACAGGGTATGATGGATCTCATTTTGATTACTCGGGTTTAGGCGCCATGTATTATTGTCACATTAATCAGCTCTATTCTACATATTATTTAGTAGGGGATGAATTAGATGGATCTCATAATCTATTGAGTTATTCTGGTACCGATATTATTACTACATCTGGTTTAGGACAAGGATCGGGGAAATACCTCTTCTATAGTTTAACCTCTTATAGTTTTTCATTAATGGAAGTGGTAGAGGAAACTACCACCCCTTCGTTAATTCCTGGATATTCTCTACTTATATTAGGATTTGCATCGATATCTACAATATTTCTTTTGATTAAGAAATTCAAATCTAAATAATTTTTTTTATTTTATATTTACATCAAATTATATTTATGAGTAAGGAACGGTTAAATAACAGCTATGTGTCGGAGTATATCCCAACAAGGTATAACAAAAGATATTATTTCTTATAACATCAATAAAGGATCTTTCTATTAGAGTCTGTGTAGAATAATTATCATTCAATTATACTCAATAAACTTTATACAAACTTTTTCTTGAGCTTGGAAAATACACAATCGTTATTATTTTAATCCTTTTTATTTTATTCCAAGCCCTCTTAATATTTCTTGAGCCGGAGGAAAAATAAACCCTTCTTGTCTTGCAAATTTTTCAGCATGATAATAAGAATTTTTCAAAATAAACTTATCCATAAAAATTCTTAATGGTTTGGGAATTGTTTTAATTACAAAATTAATTTTATTTTGCTGTGGTGATTCTAATAGACATTCTCCATTGAAATTGATTTCCCCCATATCAGGTCTCATAATTAGTCTAAAATGAAACTTAATTTTCCGCTCTCTAATATTTATTAAATTATAACTTAAAATATCGATAAAATATTGGAACTGCATCTTTACAAATTCTGAAGTTGGTTTAAACGTACCTTTCATTAGGACTTCGTCATTAAAAGTAAAATCCTTAAATTTTATATCAAATTCGATTTGTTTTTTACCCATCTAATCCACTCACTTCCTTTTTTTTAATTTTAATATTGTTCCAAGTATTTTTTTAATTCTGATTTTGACATTGATTTAAATTTATCCGGATTTGCTTGATATTCTTCTTTTTTAATCCGACCAATATTTTCTTTTACTCTTTCTCTTTTACCTTTCACTTCAGGATTATAAAAAAGTTCCATCTCGTAAAAATACGTGTAATTTCCTGTCGTTCTCGGTTCAATTCTCGGTTTTTTAAGTTCTTTAGCAAATGCTATTAAGTCCCGTTGACATTTTACAGGGTCCTTAATTTTTGCGATTCGTAAAATTCTATTTTTAATATCTTTCAAACTCATAAGCATATTAGTATTACCTCGTTATTTAAGTGTTTGTACATATCAAAACATATTTTTTTTCTATAATTTTTTAATAATTTTCTGATTTTTTTATATTTTTTAAAATCGCTTGTAGATGTGTTTTATGACGATCACTTAACCGATCATTTAGACGGTCACTTCAAAAAAACCTTCTTATTCTCTCATATCAAATTCTTTATACTTAGCTAATTGCTCTAAATAGCTTCTGCGTGTATCCAATAATGCGTTTTTAGGTGATTCCACGATTACATTGGGAAACTCAAAACTTTCATCTTCTATAATCTCACTTACCTCAAAATTTATTAGTTCCTCATACGCTTTAATATGTTTATCTAAGTCTAATTTACCATATTTCTTTTCTATTATTGGTTCTAACACCTTATTTAGTTTATCAAAACGATTGTTGATTATTTCCCGAATTTTATCTAAATCCTCTCTTAATACCTCAAATTTAGCCTTTAATTTTTCCCGAACACTCTCTTCTAATCTTTTTCGTTCTTCTCTAAATTTATTCTCCAATTCCTTATCGTAATATGGTTCAATAGCCTTTCTTATTGTATCCTTATATATTTCAGGCTCTCTTGCTTGAAATGAATTTAGTTCTGTGGGATCTTGTCCTGCAAATTTCTTAAAAATCTCTATATGGGTTAAATAACCCGTACCATCCCCTTTAGGAACCTTAGCTGGAACGGTTGGGAGAGAATATTTAATACATTGCTCTTTTGTTAAAGCCACATGATGAACAAAAGCAGTTGCTTCTAATTGGTTTGCTATAAATTCCACTTTTCGGGCAACACTTTTAGGCATATCCATTCCTTTAGGATCAAAATCACTTAGTACGAAGATATGTAAATCCCTATCTAATTTCTTAGCCTTTTCTATTGCTTTAAAGCACATATCAACTGAAAACTCCCCACCACCTGCGGGTTTAACTTCTGCATTAAACTCTCTCGCAATGCTCATAGGTATAACACCGCTTTTCTCCGCCCAAATCTCAAGATAATTCGGTTGCTCGGTTCTCGAAGAATAACTAACGTCCTTAAATAATACTTCGATTATTTTATTAATCCTGGCTTCTATAAGGCTCTCTGTATCATCATATATCAAAGATGGTAATTGTATATCTAATACATCATTATTAATCTGCATTTCCATTACTTCAAATTCGTTATGTTCGTTAAAAATCGGATTTCCAATAGGATCGGGGTTTTGCTCGTCTTTAATCCTCTCATAGGGCACTAAACCTAATAATCTTGAATATTTTGCGCCCATTTCTAAGAAATTCCAACATTGTTCAGTATTTTCATAAGTAATCTTTTTATCTTTCCCCCCTATTTTAAGTGTGAAAGAATCACCTTTGCCTAAAATCTGATAATGCAAACCTCTTGGGTGAATTAACCCATTTTCCCAGTCTGAGATCGCCTCTTCTCTTTTCCATACCTCTGCAAACCATTCTGCTTTTTCTATTTGATTTTTTTGAATATAAAAAGGATCGTTTACAGGAGTTAAAGCTAAAACATCGTTTACTCGCTTGAATTTAGGAGATTGTTTAACTAACTTCTTTATTTCATCTATGTTCATTGTTTTTTATCCCTCCGATCGTTCGATTTGTTTGAACATTCGCCACAAACATATTTACCCTCTTTAAGTCCGAGGAATTCAGTCTTAGCACCACACTCTTCGCAGGTCCATAGCCTTTTTTTATATCTATACATATCTTCTATTCCCCCTCCAATTCAACAATAGGGACATTGGGATTTTTATCCTGGGCTTCGTGTTCGTCGCAGAACACTATACCGCAGCCGCCACGATGATGGTAGTGGACACCTTCGTTTTTACAATACCAAACCGAACATAAATTTTTTCCTTCCGCAGTTTTATGAGACATTTTAATTTCCCTCCAATATTTTAACCGATTGTTCTAACCCGTAACTCTTTTCGATTTTACTAACCACATTAATTAAAAGATCCCTAATTGCGGTTAGTTCTTCTGCTGAAGTCGCTAATTCGTAGCACTCTTCCTCTCCTTCAGAGTCTTGGTGAACTAAATATAAAGTTTCAGCCTTTTTGCTGGCAGCTAAATAAGTAAGAGCTTTAAAATTTGGATTAGGATATTCAGCAAAATCTATTAACAACCTTTTTCCTTGACCTTCAAGCATTTTTTTTACCACTTTTTTTTACGCCCCCTTTATTTTCTTTAAGTAGGTTCTTGCCCTTTTTAATTCCTTGTTTATTTTGTCTCGTTCTTCTTCATAACTAAAGATTGTAAGCTTTACCGCGCTTATTATGCTTTCTTTGTTGTTTTTTAATTCTTCTTCTGTAAAATTATATTCAGGCATAATAAAGAAGAAACAATTCTCATATTTAAATATTTGTATATATCCAAATACTATTATAATCAATTAAAAACTGTTTTGGATGCTTCTAAATTAGAAGAAAATAATATTTACTGGGAAATTAAAAACTGACGATAAATTGTATCCAACATCAAAAAATCGTTCAAGATTTTAACTTTTTCAATAGGTTTTGTCTATTTTTTGACAAACATTTAAATATTTACTTATCCCTTAATTTAATTGATGATGTCAATGGAGACCTGCACCACAATAGTTATTGCTGAGGAATTTTTAATAGCAAAGGAATTTTTTAATAAACTTGGCTTTGAGCTGATAGGGACTAAAGACGGTAATAGCGAAAATCCTGAAAAAATATATTGCGTCAGGAGAAAAATAAAAAAAAAAGAAAGAAATAATAATAGGATATTAGATTAGAAATCATCTGGTTTTATGATTAGCATTATTACTCGATTCTCAGTAAGTTGATGTACTTCTGCTCCCAGAAATACTTCTTTGGAGTTTAAATCATGTTTATACTGGATTACTGCTTCTAGCTCACATTTTTGCAATTTTTCAATTAAATCTTTAACTTTCATGTAAATAAAATAGAAACAATACTCTAATAATTTGATTAAAAATAAAATAAATTTAAATAAAACTTATAATGCTAATAAACTATAAATAACTTATTTTATTAGCTCTTTACTAATAAATCTGAAGGATAATAATATCTTGATATTAAATCATAAAATAAATTAATTATCATTTTCTTAAATATGGAGCTAAATTTAGTATTTGATAAAGCATTATTAAAGATGGGATTTGTTTCTATCAAAGATTTTATTAAATATACCTCAAAAATACAAGATTCAATAGAACTTATTGGAAAGGAAATTTATCCAAAAGCAGGAAGCGAACAATTTCAATTGTTAATAATAGAGAGAAGCGAAGGTTCACAGATTTTTTCTTTAAAACCACAAGCGCAAACACCCACATTTGGAGCTTCTTTAATTGATAATGTTGTAGAAAAACTTTTAGAAATACCTAAATTATTAGATGAGGATCGAAATGGGGATAATTATAAGGCTCTAAAAGGTATAATTACAAATAATGTAAGAAGACATAGACTTTTTAACAATCTTCAATCTATCTCAAAACATCCTGGTTCATTTTCAATTCAATTGAGAAAATCACGAAAAGAAACATTTGCTACAATTTTTGTTGCTAAAAAAAAGTATAGGAAAACTTTAAGTAAATGGAAAGAATTGGATGTTATAAAAAGAGAGGAGGAGTTTATTGGAGCACTCACTATAGTACATGGTGAAGGCGAGATATATTTTAAAATAAGAGATATTCATGGAATCTCGATAAAATATAAATTTCTTGAAGTAGAAGAAGAAAGATATATAAGTTATTACAAAAAAATCATTAAAATTAGTGGCTTATATGATCCTATTAAAAATAGATTAGAAAATGTTAGCAAACTTGAATTAGTGGATGCAATTTCATTACATAATTTAAAAGATTTAGAATTTAAAGAAAATCTTAATTTAGCTTTAGAATTTAAAGCTAATGCGTTCTTTGTTATAAATGAAGAATTAAATATAGTGGCCGCAGGAAAGACATTTAAAGAAATGTATAATAATCTGTATGGTTGTCTAATAACTCATTTAGAGTATTATATTTTTACAAAAGACCCATTAACTCAGGGTGCAAAAGAAATTAAGAAAAAGCTTATTGATTTAATTAATTTTGATAAATGGGAGAAAGATTTGAATGACTACTTATGATCGGGAAAAATTAATAGGGAAATTTTGTAAAAAAGGGTTTACCACTGAGAATAATCCAAGTCATATAATATTATTCTTTAAACATGAAGGACGCAGAACACCTTTTAAAACTCATTTTAGTAGAGGAGATCATGGTAGAAAAGTTGATGATTATTTAATAGAGCAAATGGCAATGCAACTTAAAATAACTAAAGACCAATTTTTAGGAATATATGATTGTAGATATAATGGACACGATTATATACAATTTGTTAAAGAGCATTTAGGAACAATAGATCCATTAGATTTACTATGAACTTGAATTTTTGGCACCACAAAAAATTTCTTTAGGATCAGGATAAAAAATTAAAAAAAAGTTTTTTTCGTTTATTGATCCTGAGATAAAAGTTCTATTTATTTGGAACTTTTTGGTACCGTATTTTTTTCTTCTTGAGAAAATCGAAAAAAAATGAGTTTTAATCTAAATTCTGTTTATTTAATTAGATATTTCTTCAATCATACAATGCTTAAATAGGATGTTGTTTGAAATCATAACCGACAAAAAAAGATAATTTTTTTAATTCTTAACAATCATAATGACATGCAACAAAAAAAAATGACTTTTTAATAATTATTAAATAAAATAGAATGGTGAGAAAGATGAGCGATTTATATATTGAAAATATATCAAAAAAGATTAAAGACCATATTACTAAAGAGGAATATCCGATAGCTGGTGATTATTTTATGGATTTATGTCATTATGGGATTGAAATTGGAAATGACACGTTAGTTTTTCTTTCTTCTGAACTTTCTGATATTTATCGGAATTCTTTAATAAGAGTTAAAGAATATATTGACGAATCAGATGTTATATTTGTTGAGGAATTAAAATCAAGAACATTTAAATTAATTGAGTTTATATCTGATATGCCCGAGATATTAAATAGTGAAAAATCAATCGAGATATTTGAAATGCTAAAATTCATTATTTATCACGGTGAAAGACTTCAGTATGAATGGATGAAGAGAGAACAAGCTCGTGTAATAAGTAAAAGACGTTTAAAGATTAAATATGATTAGTAATTATAATATAATTGAAAAGGATTTAAATTGGATGTACTCTTTTAGAACTGAAGGGATTATGTACGCTCTTGAACCCCATTTTAAGCGTTGTTTGTCAAGAGGGGTCCAATTAGATAAGTTTTGGTCAGAAGATAAAAATAAATTGGAATCCATATTTGATGCTTATTATATTATGGAGAATTACGATGCTAAATCTCTTTTTATAAAGTTTAAGGAAAATTACATTGAAGACAAATTTGCTGAATCTATGAGCATTACAAAAAACTTTTACAATTATTTAAACCATAATTCTGAATTCTCATATTACTTTCAATGGCTAAAGAGTTTTTTCATGCATTTCATGATTAAAAATGACTTTGATCATATTCATGGAAATTGCGATTATAAAGCTGAAATCGAGAATCCTGATATAAGAAGTATAATAATAAAGATTGCATTTCCTATTGATGATTTTGATTTTATTTTAGATATATTAGAAAAATTTATTGAAGAACAAGAAGATTTAATCAAACAAGAATTTCCTTCGTTTTTATCGACTTTTAAAAGAACATATTTTATTTTTAGATCAATATATAGTGGATGATATTGGACCCAAAAGAATTTATTATTTTAGGGCAGACCATAATTAATGACAATAATTATAGTCTTGAAGTTAGAAATAGAACTGCTATTGGACGAATCTATTATGGGATATTGCACCACATTAGATTAATAAAAAAACTTTCTCACATTGATACTGAGCATTTCCATACAAATTTAATCGAGGCAATTATGAACCATGATTCAATTTTAGGTAATCACTTGAAAAGTATGAAAATTTTTCGCACAGAGGCGGATTATTATCTTAACATAAAACCCAATCTCGATTCTTTTTTAAAAACTTATAATCGAGTTCAAAAAAGATTAGATATTATGGATGTAGATTGAATTTTCGCATTTTTGGTTATATTGAAAAAAAAGAATTAGTGGCACCAATAATTTCTTCCTGGACCTATAAAAATAATTAAAAAATTAGATATTTAGGGTTTGATAAGGGTTATATTTATCAAATAAATCGATTAAATCGATTAAATCGTATTTCGTATAAGACTTTATGTTCACATCGTTAGTTTTATGCCCCAGTAATAATTTAGCGACTTCATTTGAACATCCCATTTCTTTTTTTCTCAACGTATTAAGTGTACTTCTAAAAGTTTTGCAAGTAATATTTTTACTAATTCCAAGTTTTTCTAAAGCGCCAGGATATTCTTTATATTTTCCTTTATTTCCCTTGAGTATTTGGTTAAACGATCTATTATCGTATTTTCTTAGTGTTTTAGTGAGAAATAGGTATTTATTATCAACTTTGAGGGTTTTTCTTTCGCTTAAATAAAGTTTTAACTTATTCCCCATATCTTTAGAGAAATTGTATATTTTTTCACCAGTCTTTCCTTCCTTTATGTAAATATGTCTATATTTAAGATTAACATCGGTATATTTAGCGTTTATTAGTTCTCCTTTTCGCATTCCAGTCTCAACCAAGATTTTAAAGATAAGGTAATGTTTAAAGTTATTTACCTCAAAATGGTTTAATATTTTGGTTATTTCTTCTTTTTCAGCAATGACATTTTTATTAGTTTTCACGTTCTCTTTAGGAATATATCCGTTCCACGATACTGTTTTGCGCGGTATCGCAACATGGAAATCTTCATAGTCTTCCATAGTAAAATTAAGGAAGGATGTTAAGATATGCCATTTATTTTTTCTTGTCTCAATGCTTATTGTATTTAAATTTTTAAGGTAAATAAAATACTTCTTAAGAATTCGGATGTTAATGTCGAAGATATGCCCTTGATAATTAAAGTATTTTTCGTCAAAGAAGTATTTTAAACTCGAAATTCGCATTTTAATTGATTGTTTTGAATGTTTGTAAAAGCTAAGATTATTTTGTATAATCTCTTCGTTTAAAGGTCTCATTTTAGGCAAAATCTCCCCTTTATATTTAATTTGAATCGATCATCAGTAGAAAGAATTTGAAAAATAGTATCTTTCTCTAAATTTGTTTTCTCGATTATTTGTTTTTGGGATAGCGATTGATGTGCTTTCAGTAAATTATAGATAATTTCAGATTCTTGAACTAAGCCTTGTTTTATTGAGAATTTCTTTATTCTTTCTAAATCAGCTTTCATTTCATCGAAAATCTTTGATCTGTCGATAGTTTTTTCCTGTAATAAAATAAGTTTTTGAGTATTTTTTGTTAATTGCTCTAACATTGAAGCGTTAATTTGAGAGTCCTTAAGATTAGATTGGTTTAATTTAGGGTTTTTTAGATTTCTAATTTTCTCTACTACAGCATTACGAACAAAATCCGATATCGTATTAAAAGACGATTTTCCAGTCCATTCTTCAATATCATTCTTTAAGTCATCGGATACTGAAAATTGAATAAATTTATACCTGTACTTCTTTTCTTTCTTTTGTTTTATTTCCATTTTTATCATTTTAAATTTTAATTTTTTCTTATATTTTTAATTAAAATTATAGTATTTAAATCTTCATGAAAATTTCATGTAAAGATTATTTGAAATTAATCTTTCACGATTAATACTTTTTTGGGTTAATTTGTGTGCCAAAAAAACATAATTATAAATATTTAAATACAAGTTTTTTCGTTCTATAATTATAAATACTAATATAACAAACTTTTCCTTCTGAAAAAACACAAAAAACATTTTGATAAAAATTAATAAATTAAATAGTGTAAAAAAACATGTAAAGTGAGGAATATAGTAAATAAAACGAAATCTTCAAAAAATAGATTTGAATCATTATTTAAAGGAATCCCTATTCCTACCTATTCTTGGCAAAAGATTGATGAAGATTTAATTTTAATTGATTACAACGATGCTGCTGAAAAAATAACTAATGGAACGATTAAGAATTATGTAGGCAAAAACGCTTCAGAGATGTATAAGGGTCAACCAGAAATCTTAGAAGAATTACATCGCTGTGCTAACGATCGCGTTAGTATTTTCAGAGAAATGAAGTATGATTACATGTCTACGGGAGAAGAAAAATTCTTATCTGTGATGTATGGTTTCATCCCCCCCGATATAGTTATTGTTCATACAGAAGACATAACGGAAAAAAAAAAAGTCTTAGAAAAATTGAAAGAATCTGAAAAAGAATTACAAGCATTGAATTTAAAGCTAAAGCATACAATTAGTATATCTGAGGAAAATTATAGAACCATTTTTGAAAATACTGGAACTGCAACAGCCATAGTAGAGGAGGACACTACGATTTCTCTTGTAAATGGGCCGTTTGAAGAACTCTCTGGTTATTCAAGAGAAGAGATCGAATGGAAAAAAAGTTGTACAGAGTTTGTTATTGAGGAAGATTTGGAAAGGGTGAAAAAACTCCATTACTCTCGGATAAGTGATCCAGAATCTACTCTAAAAAAATATGAATTTCGTTTTGTCAATAAAGAAGGTAATATTCGAGACATAATCATAACTATCGCTGTGATCCCTAACACTAAAAAAAGCGTAGCATCTCTTTTGGATATTACCGAGCGTAAAAATACAGAGATCGCAATGCAAGAATTGCATGAGAACTTTACTGATCTGATTAACAATTCACCTGATGGAATTATTATAGCTGATAAGAATATACGTCACTTATTCGCAAATCAGCGAGCCGCAGAAATAACAGGATACAGCATTGATGAGCTCTTAAGCATGCATGGTTGGGAGTTAACGCGTACGGAAGAGATCAAAAAGTATAAAGATAAGATGAAAAAAAGGCTTGGAGGTGAGCCACATAAAAAAATGTATGAGCGAATTATTGTACGAAAAGATGGAAGAGAAGTGCTCACCGAATTCAGGACTTCAAAGACAAATTGGAAAGGCTATATTGTCCCAATGGTTGTATTTCGGGACATTACCGAGCGTAAAAAAGCTGAAGAAAAAATAAAAAAAGAAATAGAAAAGTCAAAAAATTACCTTAATATTGCTGGTGTGATTATTGTAGCACTTGATAAGGATGGAATAATTACTTTGCTAAATAAAAAAGGTCACGAATTACTTGGCTACGATGAGGGTGAACTAATTGGAAAAAATTGGTTTGAAGTATGTCTTCCTCCAAATGACCGCGAAAGAGTGTACGAATATTTCAAGAAGTTAATGGCTGGAGAAATGGAACTAATTAAATTTTATGAAAATTCTATTTGGGCAAAAACTGGAGAAGAAAGGTTAATTTCATGGTCAACCGTCTTATTTAAAGATGAAACTGGAAATATGACCGGAGTTCTAAGTTCAGGAGAAGATATCACCGAGCGCAAAAAAGCAGAGGAAAAATTAAAAGTTTCTGAGGAAAAATATCGATATTTATTTGATAACGCACAAGTAGGGTTATATTGGTCAAGAATCAGTGATGGTAAATTTTTAGAATGTAATGATATTTTTGCCAAATTATTTGGATATGATAATCGAGAGGAATGTTTAGCAGATTATAATGCTATTGAGCATTTTGTTGATTTAAATGCACGGAGTATGATGTTAGAAGAACTTCGTATTAATAAAGAAGTTAAGAATTATGAAATCCATGTCACCAGAAGAGATGGTACTCCCATTTGGTTGAGTATCTCTGCTCGAGTGTTTGAAAAAGAAGATCGTATTGAAGGTGCCGCTATTGATATCAACGAGCACAAGAAAGCAGAACAGAAATTGAAAGAGAATACTAAATTTATTCAAAATGTCTTTAACGCAATTCAGGATGGAGTGAGCATTTTAGATCTCGATTTAAACATAGTAGAAGTCAATCCATATATGATAGAAATGTACGGTCAATTTGATCTGATCCCAAGAAGAAAATGTTACGATGTTTATCAAAAAAGATCATCTCCGTGTCCTTGGTGTCCATCTATTAAAACACTTGAAACGGGTCAAAAGAATACTTCAATAGTACCTTATCCAACGGAAAAGGATCCAACTGGTTGGATTGAACTTACAGCATTTCCACTTAATAATAGTGACGGAATTCTGGAAGGAATTATCGAATACGTAAAAGATATTACCGAGCGCAAAAAAGCAGAGCAAAAATTACAACTCGAGCGAGATAATTTCTTAAATATCTTAAATTCTATGGAAGATGGAGTGTATATCGTAGATTCTAATTACGATATCGAGTATTTAAATCCAATCCTCATAAAAGAATTTGGAAATATCGAAGGAATTAAGTGTTTCAACTATTTTCACGATTTTAAAGAAGTTTGTCCGTGGTGCAAAAATGAAGACGTATTTCAAGGAAAAACGATAAGATGGGAATCTTATTTTACCAAAAACCAAAAAATTTACGATATCATTGGTACACCTTTGAAAAATCCCGATAGGAGTATTTCAAAATTAGAGATTTTTCGAGATATAACTGAAAGTAAAAAAGGAGAAATAGATTTAAAAGAATCGGAGGAAAAATATCGAGAAGCGTTCAATCGAGCAGAGTTCTATAAAGATTTATTCGCTCACGATATTAATAATATTTTACAAAGTATTTTGTCTGGAACGCAAATTAGTCAATTAATTCTTAGTAACCATGAGAAATTCGATGATTTAAAATTAAACGCTGAAATAATCAAAGATCAAGTCACTAGAGGGTCAAGGTTAGTTTCAAACGTGCGAAAACTCTCTAAAATTGAAGAAGCGGGACGAAGTTTAGAGAAAATAGAAATTCTTAACGTTATAAAAAATACGGTTTCTTTCGTGAAAAAATCTTATAAACATAAAAATCTGGCCATTCGAGTCGATTTTAATGGAGAAAAACTCTTTATTAAAGCTAATAATTTGTTGGAGGACGTGTTTGAAAACCTTTTAATTAACGCAATAAGACATAATAAGAATTTGCTAATAGAAATTATCGTTAGAATCTCAAGAGAAAATAAAGTAGGCATGAGTTTCCTTAAATTGGAATTTTTGGATAACGGTTTTGGAGTAGCAGATTCTATGAAAGAAAAGATTTTTCAGAGAGGATACAGCAAAGATAAGGGCATTTATGGAATGGGTTTAGGGTTGGCGCTAGTGCGAGGAATCATCGAAACTTATAACGGAAAGATATGGGTTGAAGACAGGTTTAAGGGAGACCGTTCTAAGGGTAGCATTTTCGTATTATTAATTCCTGAGGTTGATTAAAATAGAAAAAGTATTTATCGTTGACGACGAACCTACGCTTCAATTCTTCTACGAGAAAGTTCTAACTATAGGCGGTTTTGAGGTGGCAGGTATTGCCAGTAACGGCGTAGAAGCAGTCGCCATGTTCAAATCGCTTTCAAACAAACCTAAAGTTATTTTAATGGACCAGCGAATGCCCGAAATGAGCGGGATTGAAGCGTCAAAATTTATATTACAAATTGATAATAGGGTAAAAATTATATTTTTAAGCGCCGATTCTAACGCTAAAAAAGAAGCTATTTCCATTGGAGCCTTTTTATTTATAACCAAACCTTTTTCTATAAACAAATTGATAGGTGCTGTTAATCGAGCCATCGAAAGTTATGTATCTTAGAAAATAAAAAGATTTTTAATGTAAAAGATTCATCAAAAGAAAACTTTTAAGAATTATTGTACTAAATTATAAAGCGATTCAGCTATAGTATAGAACGCGTGTTCAACATTCTCGCCTGTTAAGGCGCTAGTTTCAATGTATCCCAGCTTTAGGGATTTAGCCAACTTTGAACCTTTTTCTGATATGACCTTGAAGTTTTTAGCTAAATCTTTTTTATTTCCAATAATATAACCAACTAAATTTGACCTCCCTTCTAATTGCTTATAAATGTCATCGAACCAATTAGAAACGCTATCTATCGAATTAGCCTTTGATAAATCAAAAATAAGAAATAAACCGTCAGAGCCCAAATAAAATTGTTGTCTCATGGTTTCAAATTTTGTTTGCCCGGCAATGTCCCATAATACGAGCTGGATGTAGGAATCTTTTATTTTAAATATTTTATCTGAAACGTGAACGCCTAGAGTGGGAATGTAATGTCTTCTAAAAGCATTTTCAGTAAATCTTAATATTAAGGACGATTTACCGACAGAAGGGTCGCCACAAATAATGATTTTAAACTTGTAATTTACTAGATTTGCTTCTTTTATTTTTTGTTCAGGGAAAGCTTTGGCGTCCTTTATTTCTTTATCCTTTAATTCATGTAAAAACTGTGTCGTGGCAATTGAAAGTTTAGTCAACACATCCATATACTTCTCTCGTGGAGCGTTAGATTTTTGTAGATTCGCGATTTCATTAGCAGCTTCATCGAATGGGGGATCAAGAAAACTTAAATATTTATAAAAAATTACATCGTCAAATTCCTTAAATAGCAATGTTATAGCTCCTTGACCTACTCCTCCGCGTCTCGCCTCATCCTCCCATTTAATAAATTTTATTAATCCTTTTAAACCCATCGAAGGAAAAGGGAGAATAACTAAGGTTTCTGGAATAAGGCCTCCTTCACCTGAAAGAACAGTGATTGTTTTAATTGCTATGTAATGTCTATTAGAGGTGGGTATATCTCCTAATAAAACTACTGGATTAGGGCCAACCTCCTCGTCCATCTCAGTGTACAAAATTCCACTAATTAATTTTGGCTCCATTTTAGCGTGATATTAAAGTATAATTGATTAATTATTACTTGATTTCCTAATAATAGTTATTATTTAAAAATATAAATATTAACGCTTTTCAATTTTAATATTTATAGAGTTACGAGTTAATAACTTTTTTTAATGTTCTATTTAAAAAAGTGGGAAAGGGGGGAGTTGAACCCCCGATCGCTCAGTTCCGAACCGAGATTTAAGCTGAAATCAAAGAATTTCAGAATCATACCAAGCTAGACCACCTTCCCAGCAATAATATTTGCTATTATTAAGGTTGGTGATTAAATAGGTAATAATTATGAAAAAGAATTATAATTAATGTATCTTAAAGTTATTAATCTTTAATATTTTCAAGCAAGGAGATTATCCGGTATATAGTTGTACGACTATGAAAGGGAATGTTAGCGTCTTGTGCCAAATCATTAATCATATACATAACATTACTTGCAAAAACCGCAGGTGTATCGTCATCTCGCTGTAGCTCATCAATTCCTTTTTGAGCAACACGTTTTATATTTCTTGGAACGCCTCGATCGTTAATCATTCCATTTAATAAAAACTCAACATTTTTAAAAGTTTCAAGTATATCTTCAGTAAATTCCTTTCCTCTTGGCAAAAATTATTCACCAATTTTTTTATTTTAAGCGTAAAATTAATTAGTAAAACTCAGACACTTAACTTTTAAAAATATTCATTGAAATTTAATTTTTTTGATTTTAAGAAATAATATAAATAAATGTTTTAGATTTTTATTCAAAGATCAAAATATTCCAAATTCTCGTATTTTTTTGGTAAGCTTTGGGAATAACTCTTCTAGTTCTTCAATTTGTTTGTTGAATTTGTTGTATAATTGGTTAAAAGTATCATCTTCACCTCGATTAAGTTCTTTAATAAAATCGTATGAAATTTTAGATACCTCTTCAAAATAATTATCAAATTTTTCAGTGATTTCTTTTAATTTCGTATCAATTGCTTTTCTTTGTTTTCGCAACATATTTCTTAATTTTCCTCGGGGAGTTCTAATCTTTTCAATTAGGACATCGCATTTATCTAAAAATTGATATGTTTTCGTTCTGCTTTCTTCAGATAATTTCGCTTCAATTATTTCAGTTCTCCAAGTATTGATTCTCCCACGTGCATATGTATCAAAATTTAAAGAAATGGAATCAATTCCTTCACGTACTAAAAATCTGAGAAACTCTGGGTCATCGCTTGGAGCCTGACCACATATCCCCACTTTTTTATTTCTTTCGTGAGAAGTTTTAATAAGATGGCTAATTGCTCTCCTTATGGCTTCACTGTTAGTGATATAATTAAACTGTTTTGCTATAGGAATTAATTTTTGATTATCCCTACCAGCACCATATATTAATTGGGTCAAATCATTTGAGCCTATAGAAAAACCATCGAAGAAATTACAGAATATATCCGCAAGAAAAATATTTGACGGTATTTCTGCCATACAATATAGTTGCAATCCCTTTTTTCCTCTAACTAAATCTTCACTTTCCATTATTTGTTGAATGCGTTGCGCCTCTTCAGGTGTCCTACAGAATGGAATCATCGGAATAATATTTATTAAACCCCATTCTCGAGCTTTGACGATTGCTCGTAGTTCTAATATAAAAGCATTTTGGAAATCATTGGATACATAACGAGAAGCACCTCGAAAGCCTAGCATAGGATTATTCTCATCGCTCTCGTAAATCCATCCTCCAAGAAGGTTCCTATACTCGTTTGTTTTAAAATCAGAAAGTCTTACTATACATGGGGCGATACTCCCATCTTCTAATTCCTTCCAAACCCCCGCAGCTATAGTCGCAATGCCTTCCGCTAATTTCTCTACATAAAAATCTTCCTTGTCTGAATAACCAATAGTTGATTCTCTTATCTTATCTATCGTTTGTTTTAATTTTCTAATTTCTTGATTGAAGGGATCTTTACGATGTAAATCGCTTTTTTTAATGTTTTCAATCCTTTTTCTTTGTTCCAATAAGACGTCATATCTCATTACTAAAGCGTCAAAATCTATTAACGCATTTGGGTGAATTTGAATCTCGTCGTTAATTATAAATTCTAACCTTGCTAAACCGGTGCCATCAGGATACTTTCCGGAAGATAAAGCACCCTTAGGAATTCCTAAGTTAACTAAAACTTGAGTTTTTGTGCTCGGAAGTTGGGCGAATTCGATCGTATCGAAATCGTATTCTACTTCTTTAAGCCAGATTCGTGGTTCTCCCTCGCTGCAATCAATAGTAACACTTTCGAGACCATCACGTTGTTTTTCTTTAATTCTTTCTATTATATCATCTGCTCCTACTATTGATGCGATATTTAATTCTCTGGAGACGATTGCCGCGTGACATGTTGGACCACCTCGTTCTGTTATTACGCCTCCCAAGTTTGCCATATACGACGTCCAATCAGGGTTAGTTTCTTCAGTAATTAAAATATCTCCTTCTTCTAGTAAATGAGCGTTATTAATGGATTCAATTACTTTGACTTTTCCATAGCCAATTCGACGTCCTATTGCGGTTCCCGTATTTTCAACTAAATAACCATCTTCTGTTAATTTTTTTGGATTTTCTAATAAATAAAAGATTTCCTCAGTATCCCCTTTTTGTGAGTGGACCGTTTCAGGTCGTGCTTGAACGATGTATACTTTATCATTATTTCCTAAAGCCCATTCAATATCCATTGGTTGGTTGTAATGATTTCTAATTTTGATGGCGTATCTTGCTAGAATTTTGACTTGCTCGTCATTTAAACAATATTGTTTTTGTCTTTCTAATTTAACAGGGAGGGTAATTGTACCACCTTTCTGTTCGTCAAAACTCATTATTTGTTCCTTTTTTACTAAATCACGACTAATTATTGGTAAATTTGGATCGTGTTTAAAAACAATGAACTCATCTCCCTTTTCTACTCCTTGAACTATAAGTTCTCCAAGCCCCCAAGTGCCTCTAATAGTTATTACGTTAGGATTTCCCGAATCTGGGTCTTCTGTAAACATAACGCCCGATGTTTTTACTCCTTCCAATCCTCCAGCAATCTCTTGCACACCAACGCTAAGTTTAACGGAAAAGTGGTCAAAACCCGCTCTCTCTCGATACATAGTTGCTCTTGTCGTAAAAACGGAAGCCATATCTTTAAGTACATATTCTAAAATTTGTTTTTCTCCTGAAATATTGAGGTGTGTATCTTGTTGACCCGCAAACGAGGCATCAGGTAAATCTTCTGCTGTCGCTGAGCTTCTAACAGCAAAAGTGGTTTCGCCTCCAATTCGCTCTATCAAGATATGGTATGCTTCTATTATCTCATCAGTTAAACTATCTGGAATTTTAGCTTGTTCAATTACATATCGGATGTTCGCACAAAATTTATCGACTTTTTGAATGGATTTGATATCTTCTTTCTGAAGTTCTTCAGAAATATTTTTGATATCTCGCTTAATATACTCTTTTAGAGTTATCTCTTCGTCCTTAATTCTAAAATAATTAGTTTCTAGAATGTAATCGTAAGCTTGAGTAGTGATGGCAAAGCCAAGTGGCACTGGAATCCCAAAAGATAAAAGTTCTCCTAAGGAGGCGTTTTTTCCGCCGACAATATCTATATCATTTTTTCTTACATCATCAAAAAATTTTATATATAGAAAATCATATTCGGTCATAGCTAACTTATATTAGGTTAGTTCTTATATTAATTTATTTTAAGTATTTGATGCTTAATAAATTATAAATAAGTTGAACTAGTAAAAAAAGCTGGTTTTTATTTTAAAAAGTATAAAAAAAAGAAAGGTGGAAATTTAAGTGATTAAAAAATGAGACCAACCTAATAATCAATTTTATATTTTTAAATTTTCATTTCTTTAAGTTTGTTCCACATTGATGTACAAAAAATAAAGAAATAAAAATAAATATTATTCGTTAACTTTTAAATCAAATAAAAATTATGCTTCAATTAATCAAATTCTAATTTTGCACTGATTAAATCGTCTTTTCCAACAAATTTTTAAGAGTATGGCATTTCATATTTAATTAATTTAATTCTTTTTTAAAAACTTTAAAATCTGGTTTTGAATATAAACAAAAAAAAATTTCTTCAATTTTAGTTTCTCCAGATAAGTATTCCTTGGCAGTAGAAATCATTATTTTGGCACATTTTTCTATAGGATACCCAAAAATACCCGTGGATATCGCTGGAAACGCGATGTTTTTTAATTCGTGCTCATCCATCAATTTAAGGCTATTTAATGTAGCATTTTTCAATTTTTCATCTTCATTACCTTCGCCCATACGCGGCCCAACAGCATGAATAACGTGTTTAGCGTTTAGATTTCCTCCAGTTGTTATAACTGCTCCACCTACAAAAATTCCTCCGATTTTGTTGCATTCTTCTTGAATTATGGCCCCTCCTTTACGTCTTATAGTTCCAGCGACTCCGCCACCCATAATTAATTGGGCGTTTGCGGCGTTCACGATAACATCAGTATTTAACTCTGTAATATCTCCTTGAATTAGCTTTATTTTAGAATTGCCAATAGTAATTTCGTTCATATTCTCTTATTGAAAATTGTTAAATAGATTTTAAGAACAAAAAAATTAATCAGGCTGAGGCTTTTCCTCCTTTTTTAGAATTTGATCGAGTTTAGCTCTATCGTCGTCGCTCATTTTGCTCATTGCTTCCATGTTTTGCCGCATTAAGTCCATCATAACTTTTTGAGAAATTATTTGACTCAAAACAGGTAAAGATATTCTCATTCGAGTTAGCTCATAAAACATCTGTTTTGCCGTATTCCTCATTTCTTTTAAGTCTTCTTTACCCATACCTTCTTCTCCAATACCGGGGCAATCTACATCAACGACCGTAAAGTTCTTTCCGTCAAATTCTAATGGATATGTTCTACAGCTCAAAGGACGGTTATCGTAGACTAAACATTGTTTTTGGTCTTTATTGTATAACGGGCATTTTTCCTCTAATAAATCTTCTATCGGGACGTTTCCAAAAGGGTCTCTCGGAGCTTTTTCTTCTCCTTCTTTCGGAGTAGGTGGTAAAGGTTTAAAAATCAAGTCTATTCCGCCATCTGGTTTTTGATATATGTCTAAATATGGTAAGAAATTAGCAACTACTCCATTTTTAGCCCATAGTTCAATATCCCAAAATGTTATTGGTATCGGTCCACGAGTTAAACAACAATTATCACACCGGGTGCATTTAAAAGTAAATTTTGCTTTAGATTCTTCAGTTGCGACCTTTTCAGTTGATTCCTCTTTTTCTTGCTCCTTTTCAGCAATTACTTCCTTCTCATCTATATTTTCTTTATTTTCATTACTTTCTTCCATTTTAAATCTCCCTTTTTTTTTTTTTTCTAAATTTCGTTTTTTATAATTACTCAATTATAAAAATAAAGCCTAGAAAAAAAATTCTATCATTTTGTAATAAGTCTTTTTAGAACTTATCAATTATATGTATTAATCATTTTTAGAATCGGGTTGTTATGAAAACTATTTTTTACAATAAATATGTTATCTGGTTGATATTTTCAATAATTCTGATTTTAGGCTTCCTTTTTGGATTATTAATACCACTAATTAAGCCTGAGGTTAATAGTGTTATGTTATTGGTCCTAACAATTGCACTGTTTTTGTTTCAATCGATTTTCATTTTAAAATTTATTAGCGGCGGTTTTGAAAACCGAAAAAAAATTGGAGTTTTATTACTACATTTTTTTAACTTAATCTTTTCGGTAGTTATAGGGCTTTCGATTTCTTTCATGGAAGCTACTTCAAAATATAATTTTGGTCTAGTTATGATACCTTTACTTGTAGTCTTAAGCTATGTTATAACTGACAAATATAAATATGATAATAACGCTAAAGATGTTAGGTACGAACAAGAATTAGAAGAAGGAACCAAGTCAAACAAACCCGTTATAGAGTTCGAAAACAAAAAATATATATTTTCAATTAATTCGCTCGTGATTTTAGCTGTTGGAACTCCAATATTGGCTTATCTGATATACTTATTTTTTGACACGGAACCACAGTATTGGTTACATGAAATCGTAGTTAAACAAACAATATATCTTCTTAATTTATTTTTTGATATGGGAGTAAGTGCTAATTATTCGCCAATAGGTACGCATCATTGGAGTTTTAATTTCTTAGGTGGCAATATTAATGGCGATCCATTAGGTAGTATTTCTTTTGAGACTTTTTGCACAGGAGTTCAAGCAATTTGTGTTTTTGCAGGAATTATTATATGTACGCCCCATTCTCAAGATAGAGAAACAAATAAAGACATTATCTGGAGAAAAACTAAATCTCTAATAATATCCTCGTTGATTTTTTATGTGGTAAATATTATTCGCATGATAATTCAGATAGAGTTATATTATCTCGGTTATCCTTGGGATAGCATTCACGTTTCAATTAGCGCTGCAAGTTCTTTTGTCGCAGCAATAATTATTCTCTTATTACATAAATGGATCCCTGAATTCATCATATCTATCATATATATTGGCACTTTATTTAGTAAGAGATTGAAACTCATGAAAGAAACTAAAAAAGGTAAAAAATAATTAAAATAAATTATTAGTCCAATAAATAAAACATAATTGATGTTTATTATGCTAAATTTTGAAAAAGAACAAAAAACTTTTAAAATTGGAACGACCCGAATCGGAGGACAACCAGGGGAAAACCCTCCCGTAATGATTGCCACCGTTTTTTACACCAACCACGCTGCTTTGTTAGACGAAAAGAAAGGTGAAATCGACAAAAAGCTTGTTGAACAAGAATTGAACGAATACTCCGAAATTATCGAAGAGACGGGAATGCAAGGGATAGTAGATGTAGTTGGGGGTTATCCAGAAGCTTTATTAAAAGAATGCGAATTTATCGCTGATGTAGTCGATTACCCCTTCTTAGTTGATGGATTAAACGACGCTTCGCGAATTCCGACAATGGAAGGACTTAAAGAAATTGGTTTGTTGGATAGAGCTATTTTAAACAGTATAGACGACGCTACAAGCGAAGAGAGTTTAAATAAATTAAAAGAAATTGGGGTAAAGCACGCGGTTTTATTAACTTTTGGAAATAGATATATATTTCCTCAGCAGAAATTAGATTTTCTAAAGAACGAATTAATATCAAAGGCTCAAAGAGCTAACATTGAAAATATCATGATTGATACCGCAGTTTTAGACTTACCTTCGATTGCGATTAATGTTGAGACAACGAGGTTAGTAAAATCTGAATTAGGATTACCCACAGGTTTCGCTCCCGCCAACGCAATTTATGGATGGAACTTTGTTAAAAAATACGGTGATTCGTCTAGATGTGGTGGTATTGCATCGTTAATGGCATATTGCGTTAACGCTGGAAGCGACTTTGTGCTATTTGGGCCGATCAAGTTTGCTAAGTGTATTATTCCCGCCATGTCTCTCATTTCCGGAATTAATTCGTATTATCGAAAAAGAATTCTACGAAAAAAGATTTCAGATCGGACTCCATTGAAGCACATATTTTAGACACAATTGTAAGATTTATAAAACATTGTTTCTAGTTATTAATTACTTCGAAATTAAATTTGCTAATGAAATTAATAATGAGATGAATGTGAAAAATGCCATATCTTTTTACAACGTCTTTGTACCCGACCGATTTAAAAGATGAAGTAGTCGAAGCTTATTTTAAAATGTTAAAAGAAATGCCTTTTGATAGATCTCTTGGAAAAGAAACAGTGCAGGTAGCAGTCACAACAACTCCAAAGGGGGTAGAGTCGTTGAGTATTATGAATGTAAAAGAGGGTAAACTTACGGAAGCTATATTATGGACTTATAGAAGGATGGTCTACTTTCAGGATATCAAGGGATTTGAGTACACAATTCGAGTGTGGACTAGTATAGTCGAAGCGTTGGAAAGTATCGGGGAAAGTTTACCAGGTCAATAAAATAACTATTTTTTTTTTATTCTACTATTAAATAAACTATATTTGTTTAATTTTTAGTTAGCGTTTTCCATTAATTAAATTCCACATTTTTCAGATATTTTATGCGATATATCTTATTAGTAAATCTTGGCTACGGTCGAGGAAATCTTGAATATTTTTGTTAATTATTTCTTTTGTGTTCTCGTTGTCTAATAAGAAAAGAATGAACATTTCGTAATGTAAAACTTTAATTCTCTTAAACAAAATAACTGAGTTTGAAACTTTAAATATGGCTTCGTCTTTCTCTGCAGCCTTATATTTCGAAAATATTTTAAATAAAATGGCAAATTGTGGCGCTACAACCTCGAATACATTTAATAAGTCGTCAGATTTTTGCATTTTTGTGATTTCCATTGCCTCAGGAGTATAATATTCAGCTAATACTAATCCATCGTTGCTTAACAAGAGTGCCAAATATACATCAGATTTAGACGAAAATATGTGAAGGTTATGTCTGATCAAGTCTCTATTTGGACTTAATTTGGCTATACCTGATGAAAATGCTCTTAATATGGTAAAGATTTGAAATACGCTTGTTACGTAAATTTCAGGTTTTTTATCTAAAGAGATTTTAGCTAACTT
>DAOUUT010000126.1 GCA_030668025.1 Promethearchaeota archaeon | reverse complement strand
TATCTCCTTCAGAAAGTAATTTTTCTAAAATTTTGCTAGCTTTTCTTTTTGTTTTATAATACTTGTCTTTTTCTATGTTTAAAATTTCTCTAATTTCATCCAAATGCTCAGAAACTTCCGGAAACAACTCTTTTAATTCTTCCGCGTGCCATTTACAAACATCAGCGATATTTATATCCCAATTAAATTTATCGATAAAACTTATAGCCCTTCTAAAAATTACTCTAAGATTATACCCCCCTCCTACGTTAGAAGGGAGTTTTCCATCGTTTATAGCAAATAATAAACTTCGCGCGTGGTCGGCAATTGAATAGATAGCAGTCATGGGCATAATCTTCTCTCTCAATTCTTTTACTGAGATTTCTAAATCCTTGGCTACTCTTTCCCATGCCGCATCCATATCATCTACTTCGTCGATATTTAAGTATGCGGAGTATTTTGAAAATTTATCGTATAAATCAAAATCCAAATTTATTTTAGTTATTTCCCTTAATTTTAATAAAACATATGGAAATATAGCTTCATAGATGTTTGGAGTCCCTTGTGAAAACCACGCCACGCGTTCTTGACCTAGCCCCATATCTAAAACTTTTAGACTTAATTCTCGAGGTCCATCTGGAGATTGTTCGAACATCGTATAGACTTGATTGAATAATTCTACTCCCCTACTAAAAAACTCAAGGCTACAACCAAAAGAACCTCCCCCAGCCCAAGAATCTTCGTGAATCGTTATTTCTTCTTTTGAGAGTCCCACACCAATGGTAATAAAGTCGTGTATATCCATAAAAAGCTGTCCTTGATTCCATTCTTGAGGTGTGCCGAAAAAATGCTGCCCTATCATCACAAAGCCCGTGTTGTGCGAACCAGTGATCCCTACATTCTCAATATCGTTAAATCGTAAGCAAAATTGAGGTATAATTAGTTTTTTCGCTGGAGGCTCAACTTCACCTGAGATTACGTAAGGTTGGAACGCTGAGATTGATGCTATTGTAAATTCAGAAGTAGGGTTCCATCTCGCAACGCAAGGGTATCTTTTTATTGGTTTATAACCTCTTGGCTCTAAAATTTCTACAATTTTATCCCATACTCCAATATAGGATAATTTATGAGTTAGTGGCTTTCCAGCAACTTGAAACCCGCCAAAACAAGCAGGATCGCCGCATACCTTTCGGTCCTTAATGGTTGTCCAGAAATAAGCGCTACAACATTCGCAATGTTTTCTAATGTAACCTAAGTTCCTAAGTTCTTGCGTTGGGAAAAATTCATCGGACTTCTTAGATGCGATCGTTTTAAATATCTTCTTTAGTTCTTTATCATTACGAGCATTTTTTAGCTGTTTCTTCTCTTTATCGGATAACAATTTTAATCAAAGGTTTGTTGTTGATGAAGATCTGATATTAATAATTAATACAATTAATGTTTTCCTAAAATCTTTTGCTCTAAATAAACAACATCAAATTTGAAGAGTGTGATTTTAGCATTTGTGAAGCTAAAGTAAAACGATTTTAGAAATATTGCTTTAGGTTATACAAAATTGTTAAGCTTTTTATATTATTAAATTTTTATTAAGCATACAAAACTTTTCCAATGTTTTGATAATTTAAAGAGGTGCAAACTCAATATGGTACATGTAATGGTTAAAGTTAAATATCCTTATCATAAAGCTGAGGAATTTTTAAAATTTTATCTTTCAGGTAAAGTTCCGAAATATCCTGATTACGTGAAACGAATACACCAATGGATAGGACCAGATTATAACGTTAAAATCTATAATATTTATGAACTTCCTGAAGATAAACTATATGAAGGGATGAAAGGAATTGCTAAACGATTTGCTGCGTATGCTGCGTTTGAAGGTTACAAATTCAAGATTGAACCTTTAGTAGAAGGGTCAGAGGCAATAGAGTTGTATAAAAAATAATTTTTTTTATTATTTTGTTGAATTTATAAAATTAAAAACTTTTTTTTAATTATTCATTTTAGTTCTAAATACTGAAGACGTGAGTACCCCTTTTTTATAAAGTCATAATCAAGGAGCTCAATTTTTTCTGGAATTATCTTTAAAAGGAGTTTTCTTTTTCCTCGGACTATTTTTTGAGCTTTATCAAAATCATCGTCCCCTTTTCTCAAAAAAATCAATCTCTCTTTCCCAGATGCGGTAATTTGCATTCCTTGGATTTTGCCTGTATCCATAGGCGTATAGATTCCAATGCTTACATTGGGGTTTTCTTCGATATTTTTTACCTTCCTTCCCGGAGCGGGGCCCACATATATATTAAAATCGTCAGATTTCTTATCCATATAAAAATCCATTGGAGTCGCGCGAGGTTCATTATCCGAACAAGTGCATAAAACAATTATTTTTCTTTTTTCTAAAAAAGCCCGTATTTCCTTTTTTAGCTCTTCTTCAGGCATTATTTTTCCAATAATAGATTCACCTTTTTCAATTGTTATTTATTAGAAGTAAATCATAAAGAAAAGCTTAATGACGAACAAAATTAGAATTTTTTAACCTAAAATATAGAAAATAAATTTAGAGTTGGTTGAAGTTAGAGTGTGGAAATTCTGTATCATCGATTGCCGCTTGAACGTAAGGAGAGATTGGTCCTCGTCCTAAAGCCATAATCCTAATTTTTGAGCCTAATATTGGATTTATGGAAGTGCCAAATTTGAGAGACGCGGCTTCAGGAATTTCGCTTGAGACTGTCGAGATAATTTTATCTATTTTGGATAAAGATAGCTGGTGATCTCCCGAAACTGAAACTATACAATTATCGACTTTTTTAGTATCTGGTTCTAAAAGGGGGTTGTGAAGCGCTAATCTCGCTTTATTTATTAAATCGGCTTCGTCTCCTAATGATTCTGTTATACCTATTAAACCAGAAGGGTATTGCCCTTTTTTTTGAATTACTTTTTTCACATCAGCGTAATCAATGTTGATCAAACCACAATTGTTTATTAAATTAATAATTTCGTTAATGCTTCTAATTAAAACCTCATCCATTATTTTAAAGCCGGTTAAAATGGGGAGCCTTTGATTGAAGCGTAGAAGATTATCGTTTGGGACGGGGATTAATGTATCAGAATATTTTAGAAGTTCTTCTAAGCCTTTTTTTGCTCTTAGGCTTCGCTCAGTCCCTTCAGATGTAAAGGGTACCGAGCAAAACGATACAACCGTAGCGTTGTTTTTTTTAGCTTCCCTCGCAACTATAGGTGCAGCACCTGTACCCGTACCACCTCCCAATCCAAACGTTAAAAAAACTACATCTGCGTTTAAAACTTGCGAAAGTCGATTGACATCTTCTTCTGCAGCAATAGTTCCAATACTAGGGTCGTTGCCTGAACCTAATCCGTTACAAGTTTCCTTTCCTATTAGTAGTTTCTGATTAGCATTTGAATAATATAAATCGTGAGCATCTGTGTTAATATTTAAAGTTTCAATAAAATCGGAACCCATATCTTGCATTCTTGACACGGTATTGTTCCCTGCTCCTCCCACGCCAACTATTATAGATTTTATCTTTAAAACTTTAAGTAAATCCGAAAGATATTTATCACTATCTAATCTGTTAGAATTTACATTTTGATGGGCAATTTCGTTAAATCTAGACCTTACTGATTTTCTTGATCTCGCAAGATCGCTTAAATCCAATTCATCATTATTCATAATTATCAACCATAATTAGGAGCAATTTGCTATATAATATTGAGTAGTATATCCAAATAATATAAGAAAGTAATATGCATGTAATATTTAAAATCGATTCGAATTTATTCTGTTTTGATATCACGTCCATATTATTACTCTTCAAATATTACTGCTATAACATTTGAATAGTACAAAGAGAATATAATAAAATTAAAGAAATGCTTGATGTTTATATTTTTTTTCCTCCCTTTTTTTTTTCTCACAATTTTAATAATTTACGACAAATTTACAGGTTTATATATTACACCAATTTCCATAACAGAATTTTAATTGTAAAATAAGAAAGAAGAAGAATTGTTTAAAAAATGATTAAAATTAAAAATTTTCATAATGCATCCTAAAATTCACTCGAATTTCTACTTGTTCGTGTGAATAAAGGAACACATTTAAATATAAATAAATTTATAAGACTAAATTTTCATTCAATATATGTTCGGGGTTAAATAGTATGGAAATTGAATTAAATAATAAAACAACTGATAAGACTTTCAGTGATTCTGATAGTGAGAATCTAATCAAGGTGAGAGCTATAATTAGTTGTCCATCTGGAGATTATATAAAAAAGTTCAAAAATCAATTTCCTATAAAAGATTTGGAGCTTATGGTGGTGGCTTTTAAGATATTCGATTTCATGACATGTACTAAATGTGGTGAGTTACTATCGCTTCGTTTAGAGTTTGAAATGTAGCTATTCTAAAAAAATATCTTTTACTACCCGTTCTAAAAATTAGCAGAAACTTAATTTTAGGTTTTAAAAAAATTAAATATTAAGTTGAATTTGTCCGTAAGTCCCGCCACCCCCTGGTGTGTATTCAATTTTATTCGTTCTTATTGCTTTAATGACAGACGCAACCCCTTCATCAATTTTAATGATTTTTTCCATAGGGATTTCTATTAAAACCTCAAATTCGGTTCCAAGTTCATTTATTAATTTATTGTAAGTATTTAGAACAGTCTTGCTATTCGTACTTTTAATATTTTTAACAGATCGTATTATGTCAAATAATGGTACGGCATTAATGTATGGCGGTCTATGGTTAGGATGAATTGGTTCTGGTGATGTAGAAATAACTTCAATTCTTTCGCTTACACCTAATTTAATTTTAATGTTTTTATTGAACTTTTCCTTACAAGCGGGGCATGTAACTTTTCCTTTAGCTATATTGTTGATATATTCCTTTTTTGCTTTTATTGGGTCGTTTGCGAGAATATTTACAAAATTTTCCGTTATTGAATATTGATTAAATAAAGAACTACCTTGTTGTTTTGTTTTTTTGAATATAATTCTTCTTCTACATTTATGGCAAAACATGATAAAGTATTTTCCTAATTTGGGATGAAGACCTACATTTAATTCAATTTTACGTTGATTTTTCCGTTCGATTGCTAAAACTAATTCTTCAAAAGAGGGATTATCCATTTTGAATTTATTAAATTCTCGTCCTAAAGCGCGGGGCCCTTCAGAATGAGCGTCACTATTGCTAAGAAAAGTTACGTTTTTAAGGCAATCTATTCTATCAGCTAAATCTGTGTTGGCAGATAACCCTAATTCTATAAATTTGACTTTTTTTTCGGCATCTTGATAGCAATCTTTAAGAGTCTTAAATTTGTTTTGACGAAAAATAGCTTTGAAGGGGGTAAAAGCGTGTGCTGGTCCGATAATTGCCCCCAAATCAGTGATTTTGTCAACTAATTCAGCAGGAGGTAAGTTCACTCGCGGACGTCCACCCCACTCATCGAGAAGGTTTTTCGAATAGGGTTTAATTTTTTTTTGAACTTCCCTTACCGTTGAAAAGTCAGGGAAAAATACTACTTCGTGAACACTTTCAATATCTTCAATTTCAGTTTGTAAAATAAAGAATATATCTTTATATGAGAACGATCCGTCGTCGTTTTTCTTTAAATTCTTTTCTAAATACTTCAACCAATCAGGCTGCAGCACATCTCCAGTTCCAAGGATATCGAGTCCCTTTTTTTTGCAAGTCTCAACCATGGTATCTAAATTTAGGTTTTTAGATACTGCTATTGAATGTGGCGAGTGAATATGCAAATCAGAATTAAAAGAATCCATTAAAATTTAATAAATTTTAATCAAATAAAAAGTTTAATTCAATAAGAATAAGCAATTAATTATTTTCTAATTGCCATTTAATACGCCTTTCATTCCATTCTTTAGCTTTCTCGGGTTGGCCTAATTTCTGATAACAAAGAACCATAGATTCCCAAAAATCTAAATCAGATGGCTCAAGAGAGATACTTTTTTTAAAATGTATTAAAGCCTTTTCATAATCGTTCTTTACGTCGCAATAAATTTGTCCTAATTTCTTATGAGAATTAACATTATCTGGATCGACTCTGAGAGTGTTTTGAAAATATATTATGGCATTATCAAAGTCTTTTAAAGCGCTATAACTGATTGCTAAATTTTCTAATAATATCGCATCTTCTGACTGTAGGTTCAAAGCTTGTTCATAACATTCTACCGATTCCTTGAATTTTTCTTTAAAAGTATACGATAATCCTAAGTTATTCCAAGCTTCTACGAAATAAGGATTGAGTTCTGTTGCCTTTTTATAGCATTTGATTGCTAAATCGTAATCATTTTGTTCATAAACAACATCTCCTAAATCAAACCATAATTCAGCGTTATATGGATCGAGATCAAGCGCTTTTTTATAATACTTAATGGCTTCCTCATAATTTTGAATGTTGTAATAAATAAGAGCAAGATTATTGTACAATAACGGCTCGTCAGGGTTAATGTTTAGAGCCTTTTCATAGCATTGTATCGCTTTATCGTATTGTTCGTTTGCTTTATAAATTAAAGCGATACTGTTCCAAACATCAGTGTATCCCGGCTCATATTCTAAAGCTATTTTATAAAATTTTAACGCTTCGTCGTATTCTTTTAAGTCTTCGTAGGCAAATCCTAAGTTATAGTAAGCAATTGCGTCGTCCGGTTCGATCTTAAGCGCTTCTTGATAGCACTTTATTGCTTCTCTAAATTGGCGCATCATACTTAACGCTAAGCCTAAATTATTCCAAACTTCGGAAAAGTAAGGATTAATTTCGATCGCTTTTTCATATGACTCTATTGCATAATCGTATTCGTTTTCGTCGTAATAAGCATCTCCTAAATTAATCCACGCGTCTGCGTCTTTCGGGTCTATCTCGGTTGATTTTTTGTATCGTTCAATCATTTTATAAATCAGTTCTTTCTTAGAAAAAAAATTTATCATTCCTATTATTTTTTTTGAAATTTAAAAAGTTCATTAATCACTAGTTATTAATGATCATTTTATCTTGGACTTGATCGGTTAATAAAATTCTTAGGTAATTTTTATCGTTTCTGAAAGTTATTTCTTCTAATTTGCCTTCAACTAACACTTTATCACCTTTGCTTGCTTGCTCGCAAAATCTTCCTCTAAACGAATTAATTTCATTAAGATTCTTTAAATTTATATTCTTTGGAATAATTTTACTCTCAATAACTTTTAAAAGCTCTATTTTATAAGAGCAAGGTGTAAAAATCGAATTGGTTGAATTAGTAATTTTTGCTTTAATTTTTATTCTTCCTAAGTTCTTAAATTTATAATCATAATAAGTTCCATTCCAATCTTCAGGACTTTTAATATATCTTATAAAAAACTCGATTCCATGAAATTTTCCTTGGTGTAACTTTCTTTTTTCGCTTTTTAGAAAATCCTTGAAGCTAATATCAGACCCTCCGACCCTCCATTTATAATGAGTTTTATATTCCTCTAAATTATACATTCTACAATTGTTTGAAGCATGAAAAATACTTTTTAATCTATCTTGAAATTCTAAACTAACTTGAGTACCATATATAACTATATCAATATCTGAGCTTTTTTTGTTTAATCCAATCATAGGAGAACCCGATATCCCAATAGAATTTTCCGGAATATCACCCTTATGTAATAAAAGTTCACATAGACATTTAGACTGAATTTCTGTTTCTGTTAATTCATTTTTATCTTTAAGCTTTTTAAAATAGTTTCTAGGAGTGTAAATTTGTTTTATATCTTTTAATTTTACTCCTTGAAGTTCTAAATCAAGATTTTTAGAATAGAATAGATATTGAGGGTATCGTTCTCTTAATTTTGAGTACCTCTCATCGAGTGAGTAGATTTTTTTAAATTTAATGTCATCCTTTATCCGATCTCCATTTTGATCAGGATAAAATCTTAAAAAACAAATCTTACGATCACTGGGATGATGAATACCTTTTATATCAAAAAATAGATGGTCTTGTTTTGTTTCAAGGTAATCTCCTTCAATTCCTTTTGGAATTTTCATAGGTATCCCAAACTTAATATTTTGAAGGGGTTTTTGATTTGATTTTATATTTTGGAATCTCTTTTATTTTTCTTAACTCTTTTTCAAAATCTCGCTTTTCTTTAAGAAATCTCGCTTTTTCACTTTCTAATTTTTCTCTTTCTCTTTTAATTGCCTGCTTTTCATTCTGTATCGTCGATTTTTCTTTTTCCAATTGTTTAAACTCATTCTTTAATTTTTTAAGTTTATTCTCTAAATTACGAATTTTGTTTTCTAAAGAATAATAAGTATCTTCTGCTTTAGGAACTTTTCTATCTAATTCCTTTAATCTTACTTCCTGTCCTTTTTTTTTTCTATCTAATTCTCTTACATCACGATCTACATTATCTTTATGTTTGTTCAATCCTTCTTTTTTGTTATCAACGGCACGAGATTGAAGATTTAATTCTTTTTTTTTATGTCGAACTTTTTCTTTTTCATCTTTTAATTTTCTTTTCTCATCTTCGATTCGATTTTTTTCAGCTGTTATTTCTCTTCTCAAACTATTGATTTCTTTGGTTAAATTATCTCTTTCTCTCGTTAAATTCTTAATTTCATTTCTCAAATCCGTTAAAGCGTTTTCCAACTTTTCATTAGTTCTTTCTAACGCATTTTCTCTCCGTTCCATACCGGGTATTTTAGTTTTAATTTCTTTAATTCTATCTTTTGCTCTTTCTTTTTCTTTTTCTAAATATTTTTTCTCACTCTTTATCTCATCATTTAATCCTTGTAGTTTCTCTTGATATCGTTCTAAGTTAGCATTTTTTTGATCTAGTTCCCTTTCTCTCGAAGATAGATTATCTCTACTTTGCTTTAATTCATTTCTCATAGTTTCTAATTCATTTTTTAATTTTTCACGTTTATTTTGTAGGTCTCTCACTTGAAGTTCTTTTTCTTTTCTTTTCTTTTCTAAATCTTCAATATTTTCGTGGTATCCTTCAATTTTTTTAATAACCTGTTCCCATTCATTTTTCTCTTTGTTCAATTTTGCTGTTTCTTCCTTAATTTTTTTGAGTAATTTCACATCTGGAATAACATCTAATTGCTCTTCAGGTGTTTTTTCTCGAATTTGGTATTTAGGAATGGGTTTATCATTCATGGTACTTGTAAAAACTCATATAAATTTTTAAGTATATTATATTGTTTTTCACTCTAAAGTGTTTGCAATTTACTTTTTAGACAATTTTTGTTGTCGATTTATATATTATCATTTCCATTATTTCTATAAAAGAAATATAAAATTTATAATTCTAAACTAATGGTGTGTATCTAATGGATTTTGAGGAAGATTTTAACGAGGAATTTGACGAGGAATTTGACGAAGACATAGATGAAGAATTAGATGAGCCTTCTACAAAGTCCCCCACGGAAGATTTTACAGTTAAAACTCCAGATCATGAAATCTCACATGAAGGAAAAAAGATTTCAGTGTATTTTCTATCAACCATAGGACCTGGTGAGAAAAAACAAAAATTACTGGTCTATACTGGAAATAATGTAGGAGATATTAAAGATACTGTTGCAAATTTGTTTGCTTTAGATCCTGCTGATTTTCATTTATCTTCGGGGGGAGTCACTATGGATGAAAATTCGATGTTAAGTGATTATAATTTGTCTGATGGAGATGATATATTACTTATTCCAGCTAGCGTTGCTGGTTGAATAGATTGGAAAGATGTAGACAATTTAATAATATTTTTTTCTTTTTTCACTTCTATTTTTTTCTCGATGGAATTAGCGCACTAGTAAATACGCGTTGTAATTTAAAATAGAAATGTATTCTAATTGAGTTTTTTAAGAGCCTCGATCTCCTTCATATAGGATTTCTCAAGAATCTCGTAACATTCAAGACAGTACCACACTTTGTCTCTTAGGCTGAAAATATGATCGCCTTCGATATCAGTACAAGCAGCGCAAACGACTATTGAAGCGGAAAAGTTCGCTCGAAGATTGTCTGCCTGATTGATAACTGGTCTAACTGCAAGCAAATAATCACTATAACTTAAAACATGAGCTGCCCTTTTGGCTTGTAGCCTTGCTCGCTCTTCGTGAAATCCATTTAATCTTTTTTGGT
>DAOUUT010000248.1 GCA_030668025.1 Promethearchaeota archaeon | reverse complement strand
TCCTTAGGTGAATACCAGAGTCTAATAGTCTGATCGGCGCCATAGTTCGTATTTGGGTAATCCTCCTTAATTATGGCATCTTCTGTTGCCTTGACTTCTTCTATTTTCGTAGTAGCTTTTACTTGAGTTATACCAGTTGCCAAATTTAGAGATATTATAAACAATACAAGTAGTAAAAATCCTAATTTTCGCTTATTCATTATTTTTACACTATTATTATAAATATTTAATAGGTATTTTAGTTATAATAGATTTCATTGAACTATCTATTTAAAACAATAAGGACCGATTTTTTACAAAAGAAAATAAAAAAAATAAAACCCAAAATCTTCAAAATAAAACCTTTAAAACATCTAAAATTAATTAAAATTAAAAGAGAATTTAGAATTTACATGATTGATAGAAAATTCATTGGCTACGAATTTACGCCAAAAGAAATGGTTATTACTCGTTGGCGCATCTCTCATTTTGCTAACGCGATAAGGGAATCGAACCCAATTTATTACGACATCAGTGAAGCCAAAAATCAAGGCTTTAAAGATATACCTGCCCCTACTACCTTTTACACGAGAATGACATTCTCAGATAATAATTTTTTTTCAACTTTGGGGATAGATTTTAGAAAATTATTAGATGGTGGCAGAGAGATTAAATATTACTCTCAAGGTTGTGCCGGAGATACCATTACATATCAAACCAAAGTCGAAAATATTGTTGAAAAAGAAGGTAAAAGAGGTAAGATGGATTTAATTACAGCGGTCACAAGTGGAAAAAACAAGGATACTGGAGAAAAAGTTTTTGATTTAATCATTTCGTTAATCGTGTTCCATTAAATTAAAAAGGTGATTTGAAAATTGTCTATAGAAGATTTGTTTTTTGAAGATATTTCAATTGGAATGGAATTACCTACATTAAAAAAGGTACAAATTGTTCTGCAACAATTAATAGATTACGCATCATCATCTGGAGATTATAATAAAATTCATTACGACGAGGGATTTGCGAAAGTTGCTAAACTACCTGGATGTATCGCCCATGGAATGCTTGTTATGTCAACAGTCGGGTCTTACATTACTGATTGGGCAAAGGGAGGAGCGTTAAAAGACTTCAAAATTAGATTTGCTTGTATGACAAATGAGAACGATACTTTAACGTTAAAGGGAAAGGTATTGAAAAAATATTCTGAAAACGGCGAAAATTTGGTCGAAATTAGCGTTCTAAGCGAAACTCAAGACGAAAGAATTACAACGCAAGGTTCCGCAGTTATAGCCTTGAAAGCAAAGTAATTTTTATTTTTTCCTAATTATTTCTTTATTAATTATTTATATTCCAAATCAAAGAGCTATAACTCAAAATAATTCATATAGAAAGCTAATATCTAATAAGGCGCATATTGATATTCTTTAAATATTTCTTAATTAATTAGGTTTCAATCATAAATGAAACCTTCAAATTTAAGGTTTTAAAACATTCTTTTAAAGGTGCTAAAATATGGATGTAAAAATTGCGATTGAAAAAAGAAGAGCATATAGATCTCTTGAATCAATTGAGATTTCCGACGAGTTAATAGAAGATTTGGCAGGATCAGCGCGACTAGCGCCATCTTGCTTTAATAAACAACCATGGAAATATGTATTTGTTCGCGATAAAGAGCAACTAGAAAAACTTCACGGGTCGTTATCAATAACTAATAAGTGGGTAGAATTAAGTTCATTAATTATCGCAGTGTTTAGCGAAGTAAAAAATGATTGCGTTATCAAAGAGAGACAATATTATCTTTTCGATACGGGTTTAGCGAGCGCCTTTATAATACTCCGAGCTACAGAATTAGGTCTTGTTGCGCACCCTATCGCGGGTTTTAATGAAGATGGGGCAAAGAGAGTGCTTGGCATTCCAGAACATATGCGATTAATTTCCTTAATAGCAATCGGCAAACAGTCTAAAGAACTTAAGGAAGAATTAACTGATATACAAAAATCCAAAGAGAATCAAAGACCAGAAAGAAAACAATTTAAAGAATTCGTTTTCATAGATGAATTTACCAAACCATTTATTAAGTTATAAAAGGTGAAAATCATAGAAGAAAACAAAAAACAAAAAGATGTGCGGCAACTTAATAGGAAATTCAATAAATTAATAACTGAAAAAAGCCCTTATTTACTACAACACGCTGAGAATCCAGTAGATTGGTATCCTTGGGGAGAAGAGGCTTTTGAAAAAGCAAAAGTGGAAGATAAACCGATATTTCTTTCAGTTGGCTACTCTACTTGCCATTGGTGCCATGTAATGGCACACGAATCTTTTGAAGACCCTACTGTTGCTAAATTTATGAACGATGTTTTTGTCTCTATTAAAGTTGACCGAGAAGAACGACCTGACATCGATAAAATATATATGACCGTCTGCCAAATTATGACCAATTCTGGGGGTTGGCCACTAACGATTTTAATGACTCCAGATAAAAAACCTTTCTTTGCCGGCACATATTTTCCCAAAGAAAGCCGTTTTGGAAGAATTGGCTTAATTGATTTAATAAATCGAGTGGAGAATTTGTGGAAAAACGAAAGAAAGGAGTTGTTGGCGTCGAGCGAAAAAATTACATTTGCCCTACAAGACATCAACGTTGAGTCTCCAGGAAGAAGTCTTGAAGAAAAAGTTATAGAAAACGCGTATTCTCGGTTAAGTAAGCGATTTGACGAAATGAAAGGCGGCTTTGGTAGCGCACCAAAATTTCCTTCGCCTCATAATTTGTTATTCTTATTAAGATATTGGAAAAGAACAGAAGATAAAAACGCTTTAAATATGGTTGAAAACACTCTTAAGGCTATGAGGCGAGGGGGTATTTACGATCAAATTGGTTTTGGATTTCATCGTTATTCTACTGATGTTAACTGGTTAGTGCCTCATTTCGAGAAGATGCTGTATGATCAGGCTCTATTAGCGCTCAGCTATTTAGAAGCTTATCAAGCGACTGGGAATATTGAGTACAGTGACACTGCTAAAGAGATTTTTACATATGTTTTGCGAGATATGAGCTCTCCTGAAGGGGGATTCTATTCGGCCGAAGACGCCGATAGCGAAGGAGAAGAGGGAAAGTTTTACCTTTGGACTAAAGAACAAATTGAAAGAATCTTAGAAAAAGAGGATGCTGAGCTAATAGAAAGCATTTATAACGTTGAAACTAACGGTAATTATTTGGATGAAGCTACTAGAGAGAAAACTGGCAAAAATATTCTTCATTTGAAGGTTGGTCTATCTGAGCTCACTAACTCTCAAGAAGAAAATTTTCATAATTCTATAGAATCTATGAGACAAAAGCTTTTCAATTCGCGAGAAACTCGGATTAAACCTCATCGCGACGATAAAATATTAACTGATTGGAATGGATTAATGATTGCTGCCCTAGCTAAAGGTGGTTTCGTATTGAATGAACTAAAATACATTGAAGCTGCGAAAAAAGCCGTTAATTTCATCCTTAAAGATTTACGGAGGTCAAATGGGCGTCTTTTACATAGGTATCGCGACGGGACTGCTGAAATTGACGCTTATATAGACGATTATTCGTTTCTTATCTGGGGTTTAATTAATTTGTATGAAGCTACATTTGACACATTTTACTTAAAAACGGCTATAGATTTAACTGAAGACCAAATAAATCATTTTTGGGACTCGTTTATAGGGGGGTTCTTCTTTACTGCGGAAGACGGAGAGAAATTGTTAGCTCGTCAGAAAGAGATTTATGACGGTGCTATTCCTTCTGGAAACTCTGTTGCGATGTTGAATCTACTCAAGTTAGCTCAATTAACAGGAAATCAAGATTACGAAAAAAAAGCTGATCACATCAGTCGAGTTTTTGCTGAAAATGTTCGAAAGTCGCCCGTAGCACATACCTTCCTTTTGACAGCTGTAGATTACGCCGTTGGACCGACTTATTCTCTTGTTATTGCAGGAGACACGGGCAAAGAAGATACTAATGATATGTTGTCTGAGATAAAGAAACATTTTTTGCCTAATAAATCCTTAATATTTCGACCTACAGAAAAAACAAGTCCAGAAATAGATGAGTTTTCTAATTTCGTTCAGTATTTTGACAAATTCGATGGAAAAGCTACTGCGTATGTATGCATTAATAAAACTTGTAAGACACCAACAAATGATGTGAACAAAGCTTTAGAATATTTGAGTTCAAAATGATAACAATTTTTTCGAAAGTAGGGACATAAAAAAATCTACTAATACTTAATGTCTTTCATCTAAATAAAAATTGCATTAAAAACTAGTCGTAATTATTCAGATCACGACATTAAATTTTTTTAATTCTTTGCGTAAATCCGTGTGAGGCTGATTCCAAATAGTACTTATACCTAGCTTTTTTGCTGGCTTCAAGAAAAACAAGACATCATCGATAAATAAACTTTCTTCTGGAATTAATTGGTAGCGTTTAAGTAAAGTCTCGTAAATCGCTTCCTCTGGTTTAATAACTTTTTCCTCTCCGGAAATTATTTGACCGTCGAATACAGTAAAAAAATCAAATTTCTCTTTTACAAATTTAAACGCTTCCTTAATGAAATTCGACAAAATATAGGTATTATATCCTGACTTGCTTAAATCCAATAAGATACTAATGTTTTCTTCAATTGGAGTAAGCATTTCCATCCAATGATTAAAAAATAGCGAAATAAGTTCTTCTTCTTCAGGATATTTAGATATAAAAATAATTTCCGCGTTTTTTAACGATTCTAAACCCTTATCTAAATCTAACCACAATTTACTACGGGTGATCTTTGGAACGAATTGCTTAATATGTTCTTTATCGCTCGTAAACCGTAATAAGAATTCCTCGGGTTTGAATTTTAGTAGTACGTTTCCTAAATCGAAAATAATATTCTTTATCATGTCTCAATAAAATAAAAGTAGAAAGAATAAAAAAATTTAAGTTAAATATTATTACAATTTAGAATTATTTTCCTCCATTTTCAGTGGGAGGTTGTTTTACTGCAAAATTAATTATCGAATTGAGTTGAATATCGGTAAAATGATTTTGTACCATGGCTCCTGAAGGGCACGCAGATACGCAAGTTCCACATCCTTTACAAAGAGCTGAGTTGACAACGGCAATCTTTTTAAATTCATCAAAATCTATAGCGCCAAATGGGCATAAGGATTGACAAGTTCTACAACCTGAACATAAGTGATCCAATACAACGGAATAATACGGTTCAATTTCGACTTCCCCTTGCGCCATTAACGCTGAAGCGCTTGAAGCAGCTCCTTTTGCTTGAGCTACGGTGTCAGGGATATCTTTCGGTCCTTGAGCGACTCCTGCAATAAAAATACCATCGGTTAAAGTATCTACGGGTCTAAGTTTTGGATGAGCTTCCATAAAGAATCCATCTTCGGATCGCTGAACACTTAACAATGAAGAAACTTTGTCTGCGTCTGCCATAGCTTCTAACCCAACAGATAAAACAAACAAGTCGACTGTTAATTCTATTGGCGTTTGCATTAAAGTGTCTTCAGCTCTAATTACAATGTTATGATCTTTACCTTCCCAAACTTCAGCAATTCGTCCTCTAATATAATTTATTCCGTAGTTTTCTGCAGCAGATTCGTAAAACTCTTCGTATCC
>DAOUUT010000098.1 GCA_030668025.1 Promethearchaeota archaeon | reverse complement strand
ATCTATAGTTGAACCAATCTCATTAGTGAAACTCTGGTTCCATTTGTATTCCTCTGGATTAATCGAAATTTTATCTTTAAAATCTCCATGTTCCTCACAATGCTTTCGCATCATAACCCAACCCATATTTGCATCAACATAAATCTCAGCAGGAACTGGTTGTAGGCATTCTGGACAAATACTTGTTGTATTTCTAATTATTTCTTCAATCATGATTTTTAATTCCTAATTATTATATAACTCCCTTATACATATTTAATCTTTAAATAAAAACCTATTTAAATAACCAATAGGATTATCGATATCAGATTATTCTCGAAAAAATAACAATTAAAACATTTCTTACCAATATTTGGATTCAAATTACCACGGTCTTCTTATTGTAGTAGCTCTACTCATTTCAGATTTATTTGGATGATCTAAATTGTAATGGATTCCTCGGCTCTCCTTCCTGCTTATAGCACTTACTATTATTATTTTTGCGACAGTAGCCAAATTTCTAAGTTCAACAAGATTTTTTTCTATTTTAAAATCCCAATAATATTGATTGATTTCGTCCAGGAGCATATTAATTCTTTTTTTAGCTCTTTGAAGACGCTTATCCGTTCGGACAATTCCAACGTAATTCCACATGAATCTTCTTATTTCGTCCCAATTCTGTGTTATTATAACCGCTTCTGTAGAGGGTACGGCATGACCGGGTTCCCATTTTTTAAATTCGTTGATTTTCAGATCTTTTGTCTTTTTCGCAAGTGTTTTAGCACACTCATATGCGCATACTAATCCTTCTAATAAAGAATTACTTGCTAATCGATTAGCACCATGTAATCCCGTACAGGATGATTCTCCGATCGTATAGAGATTTTTTACTTTTGTAGAACCATTGACTTTGACAAGTACACCTCCACAACTATAATGAGCTGCTGGGACAACGGGTATTGGTTCTTTAGTAATGTCGATATTAAATAATTTACATTGCTCGTAAACGCCTGGAAAATGACTTTTAATAAAGTCAGGACTTCTATATGATGCAAAATCTAATACTACATGGTCATCTCCAGTTCGTTTAAGTTCTCTATCAATTGCTCGTGATACAATATCTCGTGGTGCTAATTCCTTTAATGGATGATATTTTTCCATAAATTCATTGCCTTTAATATCTTTTAAAACAGCACCTTCCCCTCTCATGGCTTCCGTTATCAAAAATGATTTAGCAAAGGGGTGATAAAGACAAGTAGGATGAAATTGATAAAATTCCATATTAGCAATTATCGCTCCAGCACGATATGCCATTGCAATTCCATCTCCAGAGGCAACATCTGGATTTGTGGTATAAAGATAAATCTTACCGGCGCCTCCAGTCGCTAAAATTGTAGATTTAGCAGAAATATTGTATATTTCTTCACTCTCTTGATCTAATACGTAAGCGCCATCACATCTAAAATTATTACAGAATAAATTGATCGCACACCAATTTTCTTTAATTTGAAGATTTGGAATTTTTTTTACTTTTTCGATAAGCCTAAGCTCTATATTCTGCCCTGTTAAATCATTTACATGAAGAATTCTTCTTTCAGAGTGACCCCCTTCTTTTCCAAGATCATATTCCCCCTCATTATTCCTTGAGAATTCAACCCCCATCTCAATTAGTTGATCAATTCTTTCAGGCGCCTTTGATACAATTAACCTTACAACCTCTTCATCACAAAGCCCATCACCAGCGATTAATGTGTCTTGAATGTGTTTCTCAAAACTATCATTTTTATCCCGCACACATGCGATTCCACCCTGAGCATAAAAAGTGTTGCATTCTGATAATTTTTCTTTGGTAATTAATAATATATCCTCCTCAGGAACCATCTTTGCTAAGTTAATGGCTAAAGATAGACCTGAAATGCCTCCTCCGATTATTAAGAACCCCGTCTTAAGTTTTAAAGAAATATTTTTTCAAACCCCATGTTTTTACCAAAATATCTTAAAATAGCAAAATGAAATTATTTTTATATATCTTTTTGAATAGAATAATAATTTATTTTTGTTTATTTACATTTTGTGGTTTAGATTATGCTTAAAATTAAAAATATACTTTTTTTATGTAGTGGTAATACCTGCAGATCACCTTTTGCTGAATATTTTGCGAAATGGATACAACAGACGAGACATAAAGATGAATTAAAAGATGTATACTTTGATTCTGCCGGAATTTACCATTATTTTGAGCAACCTCAAGAAGGTACATTAAAATATCTTAAATCTAAAGGTGTTGAAATGGACGATTTTCAAGCCAAGGATATCGATGATGAACTAATTTCTAAACAAGACCTTATTCTATGTTTTGAAGAGAAATATCATGTTCGAAAATTAAAGAGAAAATTCAAGCATTTAAAGGATCTGGATGAAAAGCTCTTTTTACTATTAGAATTTGCTGGTGAAACTGAAAATCTAGAAATAGAAGATCCTTTTTATTTAGAGGAAAATGAATATAATAAAGTTCTTAAAAGAATCGAAAATGGGATAATTAAATCCATTGAAAAGATTATCAAAATTAATAATTCTAAAGATAACTGAAATCAGGAAAAGAAATAAAAAAAAAAAGATTTTTCTTTAAGGAAATAAATTTATTACACTTTAATATTCACCCTTTATAACAAAATCCTTAAAATAATTCGATTTCAATTATAAATTACTTAAAAAAAAACCCATATTTCTGATTGAAATATTTATCTATAAGATATTTTGCAGATTCAAAAGGACTAACATTTCCTACAAAATTTTTAAGTTCCTTCCCGAATTTTATTTCAAAATCTTTTGAAAACTCATCAAGTTTCTTTAATAACACTGGTAAATCCATTGTTGAAATTATACAGACAACGTGGTATTTTCCAAAAGAGAATAGAAGATGATAACCCTCCTTGTCAATTTTTCTTAACTGTTTTTTGCTTTGAGTTATTTCAGAAATGATGGCCACAACACCGGTCAATGCTCCAGAAATAAGATCTTCATCCATCTCTCTCTTCTTCTCTGCTTCTTCTCCTTTGGGACTTTTCTCGAAATTATGATAGTAAAGCCCAACTCCATGAACACTAAAAACATAAAGATTTACCATTGCTGATGGCCAATTTTTTTCTTTAGATATTAAAGTTTCTTTCATAGCCATCATCCATACAAGAAGAATAACTATAACAAACCCATTTAAGAGATTTGGAAAATTAGGGATGAAATTATTAAATTCTGGATAAAGTATATACAAACCATTTATCCATGTACTAAAAATAAAACCAATAATAATTCCCAAAAACATTAAAGCGTAAAAAAGACCATTGATACGACCTCTATATTTTAAATTTCCCCTTTCTGTTGAAAAATCTCCAGATACAGTTTGGATTGCAAGTACAAGAGGTAGTAACGAAAGCCCGTAATGAATAGAAAGAAAAACTTGTCTTGGCATTCCAAATATGATAGTTGCATCTATATAAGAACCATAAGATATAAGAAAAAACGATAGAACTAAAATCCCTAATACTATTGAGGTTTTTCTACCTATATTATCTAAAAAACAACCCGCTGCGATGAGGTATATTGTGCCTGCCAAAAAAAATATAAAAAAATCTACATCAAAACCATATCGTGCTAGAAGATCCCCTAAAACAAAGCTTAAGATTGTGAAACTAGATGAATACCGAAAAAATTGCTTTTCAAAAATAATATTCTTAAATTTCTTATCAGATTTGAGTCTCTCATCAGTTTCTATATATTTATATTTCCTCGAACACCAAAAAATTATTACTAAAAGTATTGATTCTAAAATAAAAAAATAGTAGTACAAATATTCAAAAGATACAAAAATAACACTAATCCAGCCTAAAAGGGAACATGAAGCCATAAGAAAAGCAGTCATCCTTCCCCTATTTAAAATATTAGTCTCATGAACTAATATTGTAAACCATAATGCTATTAATTGAGGAACCGTTATTAATACGATTAATAAACCTAGATAATGTAAAATAACTTCAGAAAAAGCACTAAAAAAAATACCTATTATACAAAAAAGCAAAGTTATATTAAAATGCCTTGTTCTTCTCTTTATTTTATCAATAAGCATAACTGAGGTTAGGAAACTAATCGCTATTATAAAGAATACTATACCTATATCAAGACCTATAACTAAAACCATTTCTGTTAAAACAACATATTTGTATAAAAAAGCCTCAATAACTAAGAAAATTGCTAAAAGAGAGAAAAATAAATAAACTAATGAGTTTCTTGGCAAGTCTATATCTCTAGCAAATACTCTTACAAACCAATTCTTTAGGGATTCCTTTTTCATTAATATCATTCAACTTTTTTTTGATTTAATACTAATACAAGCTATATTTTAATTTAATACTTTTCTGTAATGTTTTATCTTAAAATTTCTTATAACGATTTCATTCTCTTCAATATTAATCTTTATTAATGATATTATAATATTTAAATTCTTTATTTGCAATATTTTAAAAATCTTTATTAATAGATTAGACACATACAGAGATCTTCATATGATTTTAAATGAAGTAAAGTTTATTTTTTCCAATTTATTTTAATACTTGAATATTAATGAACAAAATCAAAAAAATTCTTCTCGTTTGTTTAGGAAACACCGCAAGAAGTCCCGCAGCGGAATACTTAGCCAAATTTTATGCAAAAAAGTATAATACTGATTTAAAGTTTGAGAGTGCTGGTTTTATAAACGCATTTTCATATATGCAACCTGAATCTCAAGAATATTTAAGTTCAAAGGGTATTAAACACTCTGATTTTCGCCCGCAAATAATCAATCGTAAACTACTTGAAAGGCAAGACTTAATTATTACGATGGAAAGATCACATGCTAATGATATTAGAGAAACTTATCCTGATATTAGTGATATCAATAAAAATATGTTTACTTTAAAAGAATTTAACGGGGAAACTGATGATTTAGATATAATAGATCCGTATTACGCCAGCACTAAGACTTACCAGAAAATTCTTAAAATAATTGATGAAAATATCGAAAAAATGATTAATAAAATAATTCGGATAAATAAAACCGAACTCTAACTAATTAGTAAGAGCAAAAATGGCGAAAATAAAACGAATTCTGTTTATATGTTACGCAAACACATGTCGTTCGCCCGCAGCAGAACATCTGGCGAACTTTTACGGTAAAAAATACGATTTACAAGGAGTTCTCTTCGATTCTGCGGGATGGCACAATGCGTTTGATTACGCTCAACCAGAGACAATAGATTATATACAATCAAAAGGTATTGAAATAAGTGATTTTCAACCTAAAGTCATAACAAGAGAATTGATAGAAGACCAAGATCTTATAATCGGTATGGAACGATATCATTTAACAAAAGTTAAAAATCGATTTAGAGATTTACAAGAACAATTAAAACAGAAATTATATACTTTGAAAGAATTTAATGGGGCCGATAAAAAGGATATAAACATTCCAGATCCTTATAAAACTGAGAAAAAACGATACGATGAAATATTAGAAATCGTCGAAAAAAACGTAGAGGCGCTCGTTAAGAAAGTTAAACGCATAAATCAATAAGCTAAACTTGTTTAGGCTGCTTTCAAATACTTACATTTTTGTAGAAACCCTCGCAATCAGCCTATTTAAATTAAAGATAATGTTAAAAATAATTGATATTATTAGAAAAATTGTATAAAAATATTAAAAAATATTTTAATGAATCAACTAACGATCAATAACACGGTTATAGAAGTTTTTATCGGCGATATAAGTAATGCTGACTACAATGCAATTGTCATTCCTACAAATAGTCGACTTTTGCCTAGTGGTACCTTAAGATGTCGAGTATTGAAAGAAGCGGGTCATAAAGTACAAGTAGAATGTAATTACTACTGGTGGCAATTTAAATGCTAAATTTATTATCCATTTAAGAGCAGGTCACGATCAAAAAAAATTGATGTTAGCGATCTGGAATTCGCTGAAATTAGCCGATAAAGAGGGGATAAATTCAATCGCTTATCCTCCAATATCGAAAGAAGTAGTCGGATTTAACGCAAAGATTTGTGCAGGAATAATAATTCCTACTATTAAGAAGTTCGTTTTAGAAAGCCCCAACAATTTGAGAAACATCTCAGTTTGTCTTGAATCATTACCTGATTATAAGGATTTTGAAAACGCATTAAATGATATAGCTTAATTCCCCAATATTAAGACATAATAGTATTTTGTTCTTTAAATAAGACATTTTTCAAAAAATGTAACTTTATTTATAAAACCATACTTAATTTTTTAATTGGAATTAAACATTTATTTAGTTTCAAGTTTAAATTATTAATTAAGATTATTAACGAATAAAATTATTATCGTAGATTTAGGGGATTGCTCTTTGGAAATTGAAATAAATGAAGATATTTTAAATGATATAAATAAAAAGATTCAAAATGATAGTTCGAATATTAAATCGTTAAAAGGGTTTGAAATAATCTGTGAATCAATGGTTTATAAAATCCTTGATATTTTCGGTAAGAATAGTTTGCTTTCAATGTTGTATCAGACAGGATCAGGACCGGGAGAGATAATTGCTAAAAGGATAAAAGAAAAGCATAACAAGGAAGAATTTGGAATCTTTGAAGCTTTAGAAATCTTAATAACCGAATTGAAAGATTTTTATTCAATACAAATTAGAGAAGTTCAATTAAATCCAGATCAGACTAGAATAATAATCGAAAATTTTTGCTTTTTAAGAGAGCCAAGTAAACGCAGAGAAAAACTACAACCCGGGAAAGCGTTTTGCCGAGTCAACAAAGGTTATTTTGAAACGGCCTTCCGAAAATTATTAGGAAATAAAGTTAAAAAAATAGAGATTAACTTTCTCAAAGACGAACCTGAAAAAAATGTGTGTGTAGAAGAATTGATTTTTTATCACAACTCTGATAAAGTATAAATGAAATTACAAAAGATCTTTAGAACGTATTTCTAGTACTTTAGCCAATTTTTGTTTTTTTTTCTCCATTAATGGACCAGCTGCAGCTGTAGCGGGGCCAATCGATCCCATTCCTAATTTTTCATGGATTTGCCAGTAGGCCTCTTCATAGATTTCCGTTTTTTTATTACTATCTTTTCGAAAATTTTGGAATGCTTTGTCAATTATCATATCTGCAATCTTATCAAGTTCTTTTAATCTTTGATTAATGTATTCTCCCGTTATAACTTTACCTGTATCAAGATCAATCACCCGCTGCACCAAGTGTTCATCTATAATTTTTTCTTTCCTATCTTTCATGCAATGTATGACACTACTCAAATTGAAATTTTTAATATATTAATGATTTTTTCTCTGTGTGCTTTTCTCCACACCTAGATTCCTTGTATTCGATGAAATCATCCCGATGAGCAACACGCTTTAAGGGGAAATCCGTTCTGACCCTAATCTTAAGGGGTTTAGCGCCCAAGTTTGGTTTGACCCTTTACTACTTATACTCTACCGGGGTAATCTACCTTCCTAAAAGGCCAGTCTGCGCTGATCCAATCCCTTACAGTATGGAACAATATCTCGTCCAGCCCTTTATCATATTCAGTTTGACGCACCCACATGAACACAACGGCATCTGAGCCAGTCTCTTTCCAATATTCAACAAATTCCGGAATATGGCTATATTTTTGGGGCGGGTTGATATAGATACAGCCAAGAACTTTTGTTTCGTCAAGGGATACGACCGTATAAGCAAAAGCTTTGTGGTCGAGGAACTCTTGTTGGTGCCTTTCCAGGTCGAGAAAGTTTTCTTCAAGGGTGAATCCTGATCTCGGCCAGGAACCGTCAAACATGGTATGAAGGAGCTCCCGGCTCTCGATAACAGCTTCGTAATCTTTTTCGACATCATCTACGGACAACATTCGTAGGCGGAAACGGTCTGTCTCGAAGAAGGCGGGGATATCGAAATCATCAGGGACGAATTGTTTTGTAGACAATTTTTTTTATAATTTAAATTTGATAAATAAACTTTATGAAAATGAAAATTTAAACTATATGATTAATAAACGAGGTATAAAATTCTTCTGATCATGGAAGGATTAGAATTAATCTCCGTATTATATTTAAAAGTAGAGATCCGTTTTTTCATTATATTCAATTATATTCAAATGGATCATTATTTTGTACTTTTTGAAAAACAAAATGTCAAAAGTTAAAAAAAAATTCGAATTAATTTACTTATTACAATCTGATTATGAAAAATATTAAAATAAGAATATAATTAAAAATAAAAGGTTGAAAAACAAAAATGGTTGATGTTAAAAACATTGTTATTATTGGTGCTGGTCTAATGGGCCATAATGCCGGGCAAATCTTTCTAATGGGAGGTTATAACGTAACATTAGTTGATATTAAAGACGAATTCGTTGATAATGGAGTTGCTAAAATAGATGAAGGGTTAAAAAAACTTGAAGCCAAAGGAAAGTTAGGGGAGGGTGTTTCTGCCGCTGATTTTATGGGAAAATTAAAAAAAACTATAGATACGGCAAGCGCAGTAAAAGACGCTGATTTTGTGTTAGAAGCTGTTGTTGAATTAATGGACGTCAAAAAAAAAGTTTTTAAAACTTGCGACGAAAACGCACCAGCTCATTGTATTTTAGCCACAAATACTTCTACGATGAGCATTACTGAAATTGCTACAGCAACAAATAGACCAGATAAAGTAATTGGAATGCATTTCTTTAATCCACCGATTCTCATGAGATTAATTGAGATAATAGCTGGTGAACAAAGTTCGGACGAATCAATGGATATAGGCGTTCAAATAGGTCAATCTTTACCTTGTTTAAGGGGAAAGAGATTTGTTCCTAAAGTATTGAAGGATAGACCTGGATTTATTGTTAACAGAATGAATGCACCAGTCCAAATTTATATGAATTGGATATTTGATCAGGCTGCTGAAAAAGGAATTCCCTGGGAACAAATTGACGGTGATGCGGGGTCTTTGATGCCAATGGGACCGTGTGAGTTAACGGATTACGTAGGACTCGATACCATGTTCCATGTGGGTAATTATTACACAAAAACATTGTCTCCTAATTTTAGACCTGGAAAAGTTCTTACCAAGATGGTTGAAGACAAGAAACTTGGCCGTAAAACAACTCAAGGTTTTTATGATTGGTCTAAAGGACGACCAAAGGTCGATAAATCTAAAAAAGCAGGTCTATTTAGCGTTGAAACTTCAATGGCAATTATGTTAAACGAGGGATGTCGTCTATTAGAAGAGAAAGTTGTATCAGGCTTTAAGGTAATTGACGAAGCAAACATGGCGGGTATGAACACGCCTGGACCCTTTGCTGCTGCTAAAAAGAATTGGGAGAAATGGATTAAAATTTTAGAGGATTTAGCGGATAAAACGGGAAAAGATTATCTTAGACCTTGCGAATTGATGAAATCAGGCGAATTCGTTAAAATGAGGAAATAACTTTTTCATTAATTAAAAATTACTATCTTTTTTTTTTCAATATCTAATGAAGCATTTATTTAAAAACGATGAGTTACAAAAATGTACTATGAACGTAAGATATTACCTATATTGAATTTTTAGATTCGAGAAAAATTGTATTTAAATCTGATCGCCCTGAAAATTTAGTGGTTCTGCAGGATTATCTGATCGCTTCCTTTGCATGCTATCTTTGTAAGAACTCATCATCATATCAAACAATTCAGGACCTAAAGTAAGCGTATACATACCTCTTGATATGTATTTGCTGTCTAACTCCCAAATAACTTCTCCGGGTTCCTTTGTTGTTAAAACTTTGTTTTTTATCTCAAATAATTCTTTAATATGTTCTAAAAATGGTTTACTGCTTGCGTAAATCTTTGCAAACCTAACTCTTCTATAAGTTCCATCACCATCGTAGAAACCAAGAAGAAACGCTAAAGCGACTTTTCCGGGTATAGTTAACCACCAATCAATGTGTGTTTCCCTTGATGTTTCTTTTGCCTTTTTGAGAGCTTGTACTACATAATTTGGTACATATTTTTGATCAGCTTTAGAGCTCTGGAATCCGATTTCGCCGAATTCCTTCACCATTGGTCTACAAGTGAAATTAAGATAACCAGTTTTATATCCTTTTAACACCCCTTTATACCACTTGTATCTTGTACGAAACTTAATACGGTCTAAGGGTAATTCTATAGCTTCAGCAAATTGTTTTAAGCGATCTTTATCTTTTTCTGCGAGCTCAAAACTTATTCTATAAGTTTTTTCGTTTAGAGAGCCATCAGCACGCAAAAAACCAAACCAATAGGATGCTTCTGGACTTTCCTCAATATTTTGGAAGTAATCAGGGGTTCCTATTGTGTACTGCTGGTATGAATATTCTTTTAAATCAGGGTTTAGACTCTTGTATCTTTCAAGCAGATCGAAACACTTCTTTGCTCGAGATCCAAATATCTCAAAAAGAAAGTTTCTAAATTGGTCTAATCGTTCTTTTGAAAATTTGTAATGAGGATTAATATTTTTTTGTCTGGAAGATGGAGAAATACGAGAAAGAACTCTTTTAATAAAACTATGTGTCCCTGCAAGAATCAAACTAAGTTCTTCATTAGTAACCTTGATTTCACCTGAAACTCTTCCTAATTCTTTTTCTAACATGTCTACAAATTGAAGAGTGTTTATTTCATTCCTTTGATATCTTCTAATAATTTGAACGCATCCTAGTGCTTTAGCACCCAATCTCTCCTCTAATTTTTCTTGCAATTGCACCAATGCTTCCTCACCAATAATAAAATTTGAATTTTGCTTAGCCTTGTATATCACATATCCACCAACATAACTTGCACTCATTTCCCACAATTGAGAAAGAAGTCGATGTGAATACGAATTACCCTTTTTTTGCACTAATCTACCTGGAAAGAACTGTGCTAATTCTTCGGAAAGTTGTTGTATTTCCTTTCTTAAATCTTCAATTAAATCTTTAGTATTATAAGAAATTTGCTCCAAATGTGCAAAAAACCCGCTAAGCAGTCGATTCACCCTTGTTTTGTCCGAGAAATCGTCAAAATTTTGATCATTTAAATAATGTTTAATGGCCCGTATGTTTGAGAATAGTTCAATTTTACCGGGTTCGATTTTTTGGAGAGTTTTAATTAAGGAGGATAATTCCACTTTTTCAGACTGAGAGATTTGTTCTAATTGCTCTTTTTTATACAATTCCACGAACATTGATGCCAATATTTCTAACTCGTTATAGTTCTCAACGATTTTTTTTAACTTCGCTTTAAGTTCGGGACTAATTTCCTCTTCGGACGCTTGCTCTATCCAATTTCTTAGTACTTCTTCTGAATTTTCTTTCTTTTTCTGAGCTTGCTTTAAGTTTTTATATATTTGCGAGATATGCTTAAAAAATTTGCTACGCACTCGATTAGCAAAAAACCTGTTCATAAGTTCCCACAAATGATTATTAAAATAAAATTTAAAAGCCCGAATATTTTCTAATAATTCTAATTGGATCGGACTTAGCTCCTGTAGTCTTTCTGTTAAGGATTTTAATCTATTCTTTTCAATTTCAGTAAGTTTTTCGTGTTGAGACTTCTTATATAATTCCAAAAACTTTCGAGTCAAATACTCGAACTCGTTATAACTCTCAAGGGCTTTCTTTAACTCGGATTTAAGCTCAGCGTTGCATTCTTCCTCGGAAGCCTCTTTTATCCATCGTTTAAGGGTTCTTTTCCAACCCTCTTTTTTAATTTCTTTTTTTTTTTCTTCTTTTAGTTCTTTTTTCCGTTTCGTTTTCTCTTTTTCTTCCGATTTTTTTTTCTGCTCTAACCACTTTTTAAATCCTTTTGTTTCCTTGTTCGCATAAATTGGTCTTTTCCCGGTTTGTTGTTTATAGAGGTTTTTAGCTCTCTCGTAGTTTTTTTCTATAGTTTTATCCAAATCTTCTTCTCCTAGCTCGATTTCCTTGAGAGCTTCTTGTTCGATTTTTCTATTTTGTTCGAGAATTTCTTCTAATTCTTGTTGATGATCTTTGTATTCTTCTATTTCT
>DAOUUT010000083.1 GCA_030668025.1 Promethearchaeota archaeon | reverse complement strand
TGGTTTGGGGATTGGTTATATAATAACACATATCGGCTCTCTCATTGCTTTATTTGCTTATTACCCTCTCGTCACGCTACCGTTTATCTTTTTCGTGGCACCATTTATTTCTTTTGTTTTTGTATGGAATCGACTAAGAAAAGATAAAAGTTCAAAAGAAGAAAAATTACAGGGATTGTCGTACCACATTATCGATAGTCCGTACAAACGAATTAGAAATGATTTATTTAAAAACGATTGGTCGAGAGAAAAAGATATTTTTAAGTTACTTGTCGTACTTTTACCAATTTCGCTGTATTTACTTCAGGTTTTACTCAAAATTACAGGTTTGGAATCTGTGTCAATTACAACTGGAGAAACTGCTTTAGGTTGGTTCATAGAAATCTTATTTGTTTACCTTGCAGTATTCATATTTAGCTTAGAACTCCTTTTTAGCTCTAAAATTGCATTACAAGGAAGATATTTCGGAGAGAATATCAGACAACAAACCTACAAAAGCTTATACACCGTTGGAGCTCCAATATCCATTTTATCTATTATTTTATTCATTGTTGAGGATATCAGTTCTTTTGGAATAATCATATATTTTTTTGCTTATTTCCTCATGGCTTCATTTATCTTTATCTTGTTTCTTAAAATTTTCGAACCCATTTCTTTACTGATCTTCATCAAATTAATTGACTGGTGGAAAAATAGAAAGGAAAAAAGAATGAAGATGAGCTTTACTAATTATTATTACGGAATTGTATTTAGTTTCCTGGCCTTTTTTGTATTTTTAGTATTAAACTATCTTGTTTTTGGCTCTTTATATTCCCTTATCTTTCAAGATCCTATGAACATAGTTGACTCTGCTAATTTCGCAACGAGCGGGTCGGTCTATTTATACCAAAGTCTAGGATTTGACCTTATGAATCTTTTCAATTTCATAGTATTAGTCGCAGTTTCATTAATTATTGCCTTAATCTTCTTAAACCTCAGCTTGAAATATATGAACAGCATGTTTTTGAGTTTTGTAACCTTTATACCTATTTTAATCGCTCTATCTGCGCTATTTATATTTCTAGGAGGTAATGGGATAATAAATTTTGCACCAGATACCTATTGGATAACGGGGCAGTCAAGTTTTACAACTATTTTTGGCTTTAACTTCTACACTTTAAGAACTGCTGGATTTAATGCGGATTTAATTGGAATTCTATCTATACTCGCGATTCCTTACCAAACCACTCAATATATCTTCAATATTATTTTCTGGAGCCTATTAGTTTTTTACATGCCAAAAAGTTTTAGAGCTAAAAATATTGGTATTGGCGAGCACAAGTTAGAGAAAGTAATTTTCTCTACTGTAACTGAATTCCTATCATACAACGAATATCTGAAAGGGAAAGCACGATACTTAATTATAAAGAGAGAAGACGTTGATTTAGATATTTTAAGTAACGAGCGAGAGGAAGTAAAATCATTTTTAGCTACTTTAGAAACTGAAAAAATTCTGGATGAGATTAAACCTACAGACGAAAAAGAAATACAAAGGTTTTACTTTACCCTGAAATACCTCTATAACAACAACCTAATTGATGTATTAAAGCAAGAATTTAGTTATATCTATGAAAAGGTAGAAAAACAAGGCTTATACATTATTTATGACGATGGACGAGGTATTTTCGATTATAATTTTTCCAAAGATTACAATCACGATGCTGGAATAATCTCTGGTATGTTTTCGGCAATCACATCTTTTATTAAGGAAACTACCAAATCTCAAGAATTATTAAAAACCATAGATCACGGCGATATAACTATTCTTATCGAATATGGAAAGCGCATATTTGGAGCGTTATTTATTAAGGGAAAACAAACTACTGAAGTACGCTCAAACCTAATAAAACTCGTCAATAGATTTGAAGCTAAGTACGCTGATACATTAGCTGACTGGAGCGGGGCCTTAATATATTTCAAAGACAATCACAAATTAGTAGAAGACATATTTAAAGAATAAAAAAAATTAAAATTCTATTTTTTTCTCATTTATTTATTCAGGGATAGTAGCGACAGCCCTAACCCAACCAGCACTCGCTCTAGCGATTTTAACTGGAAAACAATATATCGTAGCTCCAACTGGAGGTACTTTATCTAAATTCATCATTTTTTCCATTTGAAAATAGCCTAATTCTATTCCCGCGAAATGACCTTCCCAAATAATTGATGTATCAGGCTTTTTCTCTCTTATTGATTTTTTCCATTTTTTCGCAGTTAGCGTAAATGGAGCGTCCCAAGACCAAGCATCGATTCCAACCACGTGAACGCCCTGGCGAATAATGTGTAGTGTTGCTTCCTTACCAACTCCAACGCCATGATTTATGTATTCTTTTGTACCATAGTGCTTGGGAGCATTTGTATGAACGCAAAGAATATCTCCTTCTTTTAAATTATGACTTATATCTTCTAATTTTTTATCGATATCTTCGGGCGTCATTACATATCCTTCTTCGTAATCCGTACAATCTAAGACAATTAACGGTCCAATACCCCATTCTAATGGAAACTCGTCAATTGTCATAGCCTTTTTTTCTCCAATTTCTTTGTCTTGGATAGGAGCAAAATGCCAAGGGGCATCCATATGGGTTCCACTATGAGTTCCCAAAGTAATTGATTCTACAGCCCAACCCTTTCCAACAGGTAAGTGCTCTGGTTTTAATCTTGAAAAAATAAACCCCATTTGCTCCACACCCACATCATGGTCTGAATATTCAATGCAGGGTTGTGTTAACGGCGGATCAAATAACGCCTCTTCTGGATTAATTATTGGAATTGACAAATCTATAAATTTCATTCTTATCACAATACATTTTTTAGCTTTTATTTTGATTTTATGATTTAAAATTAATTAATTTAGAGTATTTTTAGAACTACTTTTAGTTAAAATTCTGTACAATAATCTATAGAATGCTTTAAATTTTTAAAAAAATAAGTTATATAAGTTTTAATAATAATAAAAAAAGATTTCACTTGAGTTCCTAATTATTTACTTTATCAGCGTTTTTAGCAATTGCTTCTACAATTTGAGGCTAAATTTCAGGCGATGCGGGAAAAATTTAAATAAAAAAAACTTAAAATCACGATTAATCTCGAACCTATTTAGATATCTATACCATGTTTTAGAAGACTAAGTGATAAATATTTGTGTAAACTGTAAAAATTAATCCTTAATTCTCATCATTTCAATCTATATTAATTCTCCGTCTAGGCTTAATAAAAAGTAAGAGGAATAAAAAATGTTATGTAGCTATCTATTACGCCAAAAATGACCAATATTACTATGTAAATTGCTAAACCAAGAAAATATACGCCGATAAACCTCCTATCTCGATTTAAACTGATTTCATAAAACTTTGACATCATTCTGTACGTAAAGTAAAATGTCACTAGTAAAAAAGGCAAAAAAATGAAGAAGAGGACCCAGGGATCGTAATTTAGAACATTAACCATCGATAATGTATCGCTTGGAAAATTAACCAATTGAGGAAATGTAAAATATAAGGCGACACGATCAAAAAACAACATCATTATTGCGATTGATAAAAACCAACCAAATTTATTCTTTTCTTTCTTTTTCAATAAAATAATTAGGGATACGAAAGCAAAAGCACTTTCAGTAATTAATCCCCCAAGAAGAAGCACCGTATACTGAACAAAAAATAACGCATCGCCCGGTTGTGTAACAATGACACTAAAAGCCCCTCCTTGCAAGTAAACGTTAATAATAATGTGATCGTAATATCCATCAAATAGTATGGCTATCATGGCATGACCAAATTCGTGGATAAAGACACCTAGGAAACCAACGACATAAAACACACAAAATAATAAGAGAAGTGATATAATAATATCAGTTTTTTTCTCAATTTTAAAAATATTATCCCTTGCTATAGTGAAAAAGCCTCGAACTTTTTGTACGATCCGATTTTTCTTAAATTCATCCAAATATTTGAGTAGTAATAGAGCTATAACAGTAAATATCACATTGGTTAGTAAAAGATAAGATATGGATTGATTTAGTGGAAAAAAGGATAAATTTCGATTATAATCCCTTCGAAACGAGTTTATAAGGCTAAAAATAGCATATATATTGAATACACAGATTGTCCCCGAAAATAATAAACTAACTCGTTTTTTTCCATTAATTAATGCAGCAATTAAAAAAATTACTATGGCAGGTATAATTAGAACGAATAGATTAAATCCGAGAATTATTTCACCACAATCATTATTTTCAAAAACATTAGAAGTAGAGGCTTCGTCTTCATAAATACAAACATCGTTTCCGACCAATTTATTTCGCGAAATGGTATTAAAATCACTATCATATAAGTCTATCCCATACGCATTGTAATTTGCCGTGTTTACCGAAAGGGTGTTATAATCACTAAAAATTAAATGTATCCCGTCATCAATGTTGTAATTTGCGGTGTTTCCCGAGATTGCGTTATTATTACTAATACCTAAAAGTATCCCCCACAGGTTGTTATTTGCAGTGTTTCCCGAGATTGCGTTATTATTACTATTATCTAAACCTATCCCATTTTCATTGTTGTTATTTGCGGTGTTTCCCGATACGATGTTAAAATCACTAAAAAATAAATATATCCCATAATCGTTGTTATTTACGGTGTTTCCCGAGATGTTGTTGTTATTACAATAGTGTAATGAAATTCCCATAGAACTGTCAGAAATATTCAAATTTGATACTAATGAATAAGTACAATTGACCAATATAACTTGCCCGGCATTCGTGAAATTGTTTGGTCCCAAATTTACTTCATTGGTGTAATAATATAAAGATTTTCCATTCACTAGATTAGTGGAATCTATATTGTTTGAAACTAATCTTTCAAGGGGTCCATATATCCACAACCCACATTCATTCATTATGTTACCCGAAATAGTGTTATTATTACTCTCCGATATAGTTATCCCATAATCGTTGTAATTTAGGGTGTTTCCCGAAATCGTGTTATTATCGCTATTCTCTATACGGAAACCATACCAACTACTTGAACAATCGGTATCAATTATGTAGGAATTATTAACATACGATAACTTAATTCCCGCATGTAAAGATAACCCAATTTCCGTAACATAATGCCCTCCCGAATTGTAGACGGTACAATTTTCAATTCTAAAGAACACAGTGGAATTTTCAATCAGGATGCAACTTCCAAAACCGCCCCCATCTATTACCAAGTCTTCTATAACGTAAGGATCGGAATAAGTCCCATTCCCAGTACAATTTCCAGCATTTCTAAAATCTACCCATCCGGAATTATTGATTATATGAATTTTTCCAGAAACTGCTGAGAGGTTCAAATTTTTATTATCTAAATTAAAATCAGCGTTATAATCCGTAGTATTTTCACTAACTCCTACATTCGAATTGAAACTATCGTTTATTATAAAGGAGAAAGTGAAGAGGATTCCAATAGTGACTAAAATAATTATTATCGATTTTGCTTTTGATTTCATCTTATATTCACTATCTTAGCGAAATATTATTTGTACGTAGTTAATAACTAGGTTAATACACTTTATATACATTTCAGTTGATTAGGGAACATGTCAGATTAATAATTTTATCAATATTAATATATGGTCGGGTGTGGACTCTCTCAAAATATAAAGAAAAAATTACTATTTCAAAATTAACTTTTTTATTCAATTTTTAACAATTTTTGGGCGTTCAACCCTAAAATGTTATCAATTTCCTCCTTAGTTAGAAAATTAGAATTATTAAAGTAATTTATAGCAATTTCAATCATTTCCGGGACAAACCCATCCGATCCAAATAATATTTTATCCAATCCAATAAGCTCTTTAGCATATAGCAGAAAATCCTTTAAACGATTTGGCATCATATAGGTCATATTGCTAATATCTAAATATATATTGGGATATTGAACCGCTAAGGCAAGAGCATTATCAACCCAAGGATATCCCATATGCGCTATGATAATTTTAGCATCCGGAAATGAATTAACGTACTCATCAATAACAATAGGATTAGAAAAAGTTAGTACGCTTTTCTGAGTTCCAGGTGGAGGATAACCCGTATGGAATAGGACAGGTAATTTATGCTCATGCGCCGTTTCTAAAACCGGATATAAGATTTTGTCATTCAATTTCTTTTTTCTAAAGGATACCATTATTTTAAATCCTTTATAATTATCTTCTAAAATTGCCTTTTCTATAATATCTTTTATGCCTTTACTATCATCCAGCTTCTCTGGGGGATTGAAAAAAGGAATTATGATATCAGGTGCATTCCGTGCCCATTCACTTACAGCCACGTTTTCCTTTTCACTTACTGGGAGCATAACTACCTTATTTATTTTAACTCTTTCTAAATGATATAATGTCTTTTTTATGATATCATCTGTGTTGATAGTTTTAATCCCTTCCAGCATTTTAAGAATTCTTTTGTAGAACCCGTAGCCGCTAAACTTTTGATTGTATAACTTAAATGCCTGAAATGCGTTAACATTAAGAAAAATATGACAGTGGAAATCTATCCTCAATTTAAATCAACTTTATAATACATTAATATAGAAATAATAACAATATAGGTTTGAAAAATCTTAGCAATATTAACAATATTATATTTAACCGCTTAAAAAATAGTTATAAAAATAAAGGGAGGTATGTAATAAATCCTACCATAATCCCCATTAAAATCCCTCCAATCAGCATAATAGGCGAAAATTTGGAAAAAATTGGATATAGGGAAAGTAAGAATAAACCAAATTTATTTTACAAGCAGATAAGTGATAATGAAGAAAAAGGAGTAATGATTGCTGATTTAAGAGGTACTTATATTATATTGAAAAAATAGAATTAAAGAATAAAAAAGAAGAAAAGTCAGTAATTAAGATTTCTTAAGTTTTTTACTTAGAATGAATACTACTACGGATAGAATGCCAAGTAAAAAGAATAGGTTATATCCAGGAATTACTGATGTATCATCATCCGTATCATCAATAGAGATTCCATTATTATTATTTAGAATCATCCATTCACTATTTTTTTGTCTGAGAGAATCAACTGCGACAACCTCTAATAAATATGCGTCATCTAACACTTTAGTAGTATTCCATATAAAATTATATGGTTCGGAATTGTCAATCCATTTTAAAAACCCATTAATCCAAAACTCAACTCTATCAATTCCAATAGGGCTAACTGCCGTTACTTCAATAGTCTGTAATCCAGACACTATTTCTTGGTCGACATGGCTTGTTATATTTACACTTGGAAGACCATTATTAACATTTAAAGTAATCCATGTGCTATTTCTCTGTCCAAGATAATCTATTGCAATAACTTCTAGTAAATATGAATCATCTATAAATAATGTCGTATCCCATAGAAAGGTGTATGGATTAGAGTTATCTATCCATTTTAAAAAACCATTAATCCAGAATTCAATTCTCGCTATTCCATATGGACTTAAAGCATTAATAGAGATTAGAGTTGTTCCATTAACATTATCATTGTTATTATGGTTGGTTATAAAAACACTCGGTTTAGGTTCGGGATAAAAGATTGGATAGTTATCTTGACTATTACTTGAACCTCCAATATAATAATAAGGAATGTCACCAATCCCATTGCCATTATTATCGAACCCATTATAATCGCTCCAATAGTTACCGATTGAACCATTGTCCCATTTATTATTAGTTCCATCATCATTTGCTTGGGAACCTAGTCCATTGTAAAAAAAGTAATTATAATGCAAAGTATTGTTATCACTATTTTCAGTTATAGTTATAGCTCTTGCTGCATTATCAATAAAATGATTTTTAAGAATTACATTATCGTAATTATAGCCACCACTAAGATCAAGCCCTTGATTGCATTTGGTAATATTGTTAAATAAAATAGTATTATTATTACAACTCCCTCCGAATTTAATTCCTACTTCAATTATATTGTAAATTTTGTTGTCAAAAATGGTTCCATTTCCTGTATTGGCTAAAAAAATACCTTCTTGAGCATTATATAAAGTACAATTTTCAATTTTAAAACAATCCTTAGAATTTTCAATCCAGATGTTACTTCCCGAACCTCCGCCATCTATTACCAAATCTTCTATGACATAAGGATCGGAATAAGTGCCAGTCCCCGTGCATATTCCCGCAGCCTCAACAGCAGACCAATTATTATCAATATGAATTTTTCCCGATACTTTTGAGAGTTTCAAATTTTCGTTATCTAAATTAATTACATCGCTATAGTCCGAACTTTTATTGCTGTTGTCAGTAATAAAACTTAGATTAACGGTAATCATTGGTGCTAAAGCGAAAAGGATTCCTAAAGTGATTAAAATTATTATTTTTGATTTCATGTTATTTTCTCCATTATAGTAAAAATAATTTGTAAGTAGTTAATAATTACGTTAATTACCTTTATATACATTTCAATCTATTAGGAAACAAATCAATTTTGAATATTTAAGATTGCCTCATACCTTTACAACTACCAGATAATATTTTTTCTGGACAATTTTTACAATAAAATGTTGTTTCTTCTGTTTCAAGAGGAATAATATGAGCAATTCGACATATATAAATTAAAAATTCTAAGAAATAAGTAACAATCTTATTCATAGTCAAAATATCTTCCAAGAGAATTGGAAGATATGACTCATTGAGAATAGTAAATATTAAAAATAGAATAAACATACTTTTTTATAGAAATAGAAATTCTTCTTAAAGAGGGATTTAATTGACGGAAAAAGTCGATAATACTTTCAAAATATGCGTTGTAGGAGATTCTGGAATTGGTAAAGAAAATTTCATTGAGTCATTTGTTTTTTCAGATATCGTTAAAGATGTTTCCTTGCCTATTGGGGTAGATTTTTATGCTGAAACCATAACTATAGAAACAGAAAAAGGGCCTTCTACTAGCAAAATTCACATTTGGAACTTTAGTGGCGAAGAACGATTTAAGTTTTTAGTATCCCAATATTGTAAGAGAGCAAACGGAATTATGCTATTTTTTGATTTAGCAGATCGGGAGTCTTTCTTACATTTAAATGATTGGTTGAAAGCAATCGAGAAGGGTGTAGGAGATTTAGAGAGAATACCGATTCTGTTAATTGGGAATAAAAGTAATTTAGAATTTTTTGCCGTATCCCCGAAGGAAATTGATCAATTTATAGGTAAATTTAATTTAGTATATATTGAGACATCAACTCTTACAGAAGAGGGAATTTCTGATAGTTTTTATTGTATTACTAGTTTGATAATCGGAATTGATATTAATAGCGAATATTTTTTATCAAAGGATGTAATATATCGCCCAAATATTAGCAAAGCTACACAAATTCATGAGCCTTCAACATTAACTCCTCAAGATCTAAGAAAATTAAGCCAAAAAGCTATTTATCAGAAATCTTAGAGACGAAAATAGACAATATTAAGATCAAAGAAAAAACAATCTCAAAAGATATAAAATTAAAAGAAAAATAAAAAGAAAAAATAAATTTAATTATTTTTGATCTATAATTCAGGCATTTTAAGTCCTACAAGTGGTAATGCCTCTACTCCTGACATGTAAAATTCCATTTCAGTTTTATATCCCTCAATTTCAGAGTAAATGAGTATTTGCTTGTAAGCTAGGTCCATGAATTCCTTTAATTTCCCTTCTTTTATTTCAAAAACCGAAAAGGCTTTCATTCCATCTGATGATGCTCTTACGCCTACGGGTATAATAACTTTTGAAATTGTTTTATCCCGAGGAAATTGTTTCAAGATTTCAAGATATTTTTTCCCTACTTCAGCGGATTTATTTGTTGGAAACCAAGATGTAGATACAACCATAACCATAATTCTCACCTTTGGGTAATTTTAATTTGATTGATAATTAGATTTAGCATAAATAATTAAACTTGATAATAATTTAAATCTTACTCTTTTGTCAAATTATTCAGTTCAATAAGAAGTAAAAATGAATCTGAACCTCTAAAAAATTATATAGCGCCTCTACATCCTTTACAGTTAGTTCAAAATATACTAATCTTGGCATTCATTACACAATATAAATTGTTAAGTTATGGTTCTCCAGTTAATTTATAAAACTTTTCATTATAAGTAATTTTAAAAAATTTTATATCAACTTAAATGGGCAATCAACGGAATTGATATTGTTGGATGTGAACTCACCCAAAATATCGCTAAAAATTAGAAGAAAAACAGAAAGAAAAAATAACTTGCCATCTATAATCTGTTTAAACTTAAAATATTTAAAATCTCATGAAATCCAGAATCTTTATTAAAAAAATAGTATAAATATTTAAAATAAAGAAATGACTGAGTAATCCAATGCTGAAAATTTTTTTGAGTTCTACATTTAGAGATTTAGAAGATACCCGAAGTGAGATCCTAAATAAATTAGATTCCGTATTTAAAGGAGTGGGTATGGAAGAATTTATCCCAGACGGTAAAACTTCTCATGAAATTTGTATTGGTGATCTGAAAAAAAGTGACATTGTAATTTTCTTACTTTCTTCTAATTATGGCTCTCTCATAGAAGTTTGCAAGCTTAAGGAAAATTGTAAAGCGGAATGTCCTATGAAAACGGGGGAAGGGAGAATATCCTATACTCATTGTGAATACAAGACCGCAATTAGTGAAGGAATTTTGCATCAAACTTATGTATTTGAAGAAGGTTGGGATGCTAAAGATGTAAATGAAAATGTGTTAGAGTTTAAAAAAGAAATTGGAATAGAAATGTGGAAAGGAATTTCCGAATTTAACGACATTACTTTAGTAGAAACCATCAGTAGCAATTTAGTGAAAAAAATTATTGAGTGGCACACCCAAGATAAACTGGACTTTAAACAATTTTGCGATAGAGTAGATATTTTTAATGAGTTAATAAATAATATTGATGGAAAGGTAGAGGTTTATGGTGTAGGCGGAATTGGGAAAACCACACTAATTCAAGTTGCCTTACTCATCCAAAAACTAAGAGGAAAGAAGATAATTAGTATCGGGATATCAAAAGCCTATGCTAGTGGTTCAGGTTTAGAATATTTCAGAAAAAAATGTAAAGATGACCAATACATCGCAGATTCTCAGAATGAGATTACAATTTATGATATTATAAATGCCTTAGCTAAAACTAAGCTTTTATTTAATCAAGAAGAGATAATCAAAAAACCAAAAAAAAAAATTATTGAATTACTATCTACTCTCGTAAGAAAAGAAGAAAATCTCACTGTTTTTATTGATGACTTTCATCTAGCCACTAAAGATGTGGTAAACCTTGTTAAAACGCTAGATAATATTGTACTTTCCTCTCGTAGGAATACATATATCGCTAGAAAAGAAATATGTATAACTGGTATTAATGAAAAAGATAGAAACGATCTTATAAAACTATACTCATCCGAAGAACTCCCCGTAGAAGCAAAAAACTTGATTAAACAACTCGCTGAGGGGCATCCCGTATCAACAGAACTATTAGTAAAAAACTATCAGAATATTGATTTTAATAAGTTAAGGAATTTTGATCTTGAAGCTACTAATGATAACCAGGTAAAGGATTTTTATAAACGAGTCATTGAGGATGTCTTCTCCTCTAATAAACAAGCATTAGTTTTACTTAAAAATCTAGCTGTATTGAACATTAACTTAGAGAGCAATATTGATAAAGAAAGTGTTCAAAAATCTTACGATATTGATAATCCTACAAAATTATTTAAAGAACTAGTGGACACAGGGATGTTAAAGAAAAGAGAAGGTAAAGAAGGGACATACGAGTTTTATTTCGTACACATCCAAGACGCTTTAGAAGACATTGCCCACCGTGAAAGCCATGATAAAGCAATAAAATACTATGAAAAAAAAAAAGAATTAATTGGAGAGAAAGTTGATGATGCTGTAGAAATTCTATATCATAAAGTAAAATCATATCCTCCTGATATTCTGGTTTACGAATTCCTCGAAATTAAAGATAAAGTACAACCAGTACATTACGGTTTTAAACGGTTAATTAATGTGGGAGAAGATTTAAAAGTTTTAGTCAAAGAAAAAAATAAAGCTTATATTCTAGGGCCGCTTGGAAAATTATATTCTGATTTGGGACGGTTTGACGAGGCAGAAACTGCACTCCAAGAAGCTTTGGAGATTAGGATTGAGTTAGCTGAGAAGAATCCCAGCACCTATAAGTTGGGTGTTGCTACGACGCAGAATAACCTTGGATTATTATATTGGAAATTAGGACGGTTTGAGGAGGCAGAAACCGCGCACCAAGAAGCGTTAAAAATTAAGATTGATTTAGCTGAGAAGAATCCCAACGCGTATAAACCCAATGTTGCAACGACGCAGAATAACCTTGGAATATTATATCAAAAGTTAGGACGGTTTGAGGAGGCAGAAACCGCTTACCAGGAAGCTTTAGAGATTAGGATTGATTTAGCTGAGAAGAGACCCGAAATGTATAAGCCGGATGTTGCTACGACGCAGAATAACCTTGGAGTATTATATTCTGATTTAAGACGGTTTGAGGAGGCAGAAACCGCCCACCAAGAAGCGTTAGAGATTAGGATTGATTTAGCTGAGAAGAGACCCGAAGCGTATAAGCCGGATGTTGCTACAACGCAGAATAACCTTGGAGTATTATATCAAAAGTTAGGACGGTTTGAGGAGGCAGAAACTGCCCACCAAGAAGCGTTAGAGATTAGGATTGATTTAGCTGAGAAGAATCCCGAGGTGTATAAATCGGATGTTGCAACGACGCAGAATAACCTTGGATTATTATATCGAAATTTAAAGAGGTTTGAGGAGGCAGAAACCGCGTACCAGGAAGCGTTAGAGATATACAAAGAGTTAGCTGAGAAGAATCCCGAGGCGTATAAGTCGGATGTTGCTACAACGCAGAATAACCTTGGAATATTATATCGAAATTTAAAGAGGTTTGAGGAGGCAGAAACCGCGTACCAGGAAGCGTTAGAGATATACAAAGAGTTAGCTGAGAAGAATCCCGAGGCGTATAAGTCGGATGTTGCTACAACGCAGA
>DAOUUT010000037.1 GCA_030668025.1 Promethearchaeota archaeon | reverse complement strand
AGTTCAAAATAGGAAGTCGCGAATGTTTGTTATTTGGGCAATAGGTTCTTATATAGATAAATATTTCTTCATCAAGAAATTGATAAAAGTACATAGTCCGTCATTGATGGGTTCAGAAACAAAAAAAAGTTATTTCAAATCTAATTTCAAAGAGATAGAAACGTTGGAATTAATTAATTCTAACGGGAGAAAGGTTTTAAAAGTAAAAACTTGATTTTTAGAAGTTTTCAGGATTACTTTTGAGGTTCTATATGCTCGAGTGATGAGAGATAGCTCATTGAAAAATCATGGTATCCGTCTTTAGAAGGCGATTTAATTCCTTCTGCTCGAATATAATGTCCAACACGAGGTAAAAATCCGTAGGAATTTATTTTTGAGCCGCTAACTAATACGGAATACATTTCTATTCCCACACGAACGGTTAATGACATATATCCATAAGTGTAAGCTCGAGAAATGCGCTTTTCGCCCCCCCTAATTTCTACAATTCTTCCTTCAATCGTAGTTTTTCCCTTAAATGTCATTTTCTAGCTCAGAAGAAGGGTCCAAATTTTTCATAAACGCGAATTAAATTCTCGCAATAGAATTGAATTTTCTCGTTAAGAGGGTTAAATTTTACAGCTTTTTTCATGACCTCTTCCGCAAATTTCAAATTTTTCATATCTATATGTGTAATCGTTAGCAAACCCCAAGCTTCTATTAAAGTAGAATTTAGATCGGTAGCGGTTTCAAAACACTTAATCGCATCTCCCATCTTACCTAAACGGCGATTGACGATCCCTAAATAGAGCCAGGCTTGCTCATCGGAAGGGTCCTTATCCAATAAGTCGTTTACGATGGCAAGAGCTTTGTCGTTATCTCGAATAGTTAAATATTTATTTATGCTTTCGATAATCTCTTTGTTTTTAATTTCGTCTAATTCCAATGAAAATCACTGTGTTATATTTTGTTCCTAATTATAATTTACAATAGCTTATTTATTAATATTAATATCGACCTTTATAAAAAAAAAAAGAATACCATGCAAGTAATACATTTATATAAAAAATTAATCTTTAATAGAAGTAAAAAAGGTCTAAAACAACTCAGGGTGCTTTTTTTCGATATTATTAAGAGTAGAAACTAAATTATAGAGGAGTTTTTCGTCCTTACATTGATTAATCGACTCGGATAACTTATTCAACAGCGATTTAGCTAAATCTTTCTCAAACTCAGAGAGTTCTACAGATTTATTTTGAAATATTTCGTCAAATTCTTTTTCATACCACTGCAATTGATGTTTAAATTCCTCAGTTTGAACTTTTTCGATGTTAAAATTTAGATACATATGTCTCCTCAATTAAAATTTGAACAAAAATTTTAAACTACAATAATAATCGTCGTACTTATTTAAAAAGTTAAGGATCTCTGCGGGTTTTCTAAAATGTCCTACGACAAATGGGATAATATTTTACACACAAAAAATAATAATAAGTCGGATTGTCAATCTCTGTTAATATAACGATAGAACAATTAATTTTACCCTTATAACATCCTAAAAACATTACTAAATTTTTGTCGGATCTATAATATGAAATTAGCAAGTCTAAAAAAAAGATTTAGGAAAAAATGTCCTAAAACCAAAAAGAAAAGGAAACTGCAGAGACAGAAAAAGAAGCGAGGTTAAAAAAGACTTTACAGAGTTCTCGATAAAGGAAAGAATGGATACGCTATTATCGATCTATACAGAGATAAACTCAAATTAAGTAGAGGAATGTCCAATCCGGTCGCAGGCGGGTTGAAGGCGACATTAAAATTATACACGTTATGTCAATTCAAAATAAACTTGCAGAAAATAAAAACTCTATCCTCCAAGCTATTTTGAGTTAAGAAGACTGAAGACAATAGAATCCGTGGAGCGACGCATTAGGGCAATGTTAAAAATACGAAATAATCCTGAAATTTTAGATGAAATACGAATAACTCGGAATATGAGAGGGATTTTTTTAATAAGCAATATAATAATAAAAATAAAAATAAGAATTTAAGATTTTTTTAGTATTCACTTCTTTTTTTACGCCGTTTTCTAATTGTTATAGCAGAAACTATACCTATTGCTGCAAATATGAAGTAGAGGTTATATCCCGGAATACCGGGCGGTGTTGGTTCTGGTTCTGGCTCTGGTTCTGGCTCTGGCTCTGGTTCTGGCTCTGGTTCTGGCTCGGGCTCTGGTTCTGGCTCTGGCTCTGGCTCTGGTTCCGGTGGGATTTCTACAACAATTTCAAAACAATTTGATAGGGTATCACCATAGGCGTTATGTGCGACAGCGATAAAGTAATAGGTTCCATCGGTATAACCACTCAAAGCAAGAGAAAGGTCTGTTATTCCATCTCCTAAAAGGGTTAAACTCCCATTGATTTCCGTAATATAGCGTGAATATCGGTACACAGAGTAAGATGTTGCTCCATCTGCACTTTCCCATGTTAGATCAAACGCACCATTATCATCCGGCGTTCCTGCGTTAGATGACAATATAAAATCACCTGGCGGCACAGCATAAGTAAATTCAACATTAGTATCGCTAAAATTAAGAGTATAATATTCACCCCCGCTAGTTGTAAAGGTACCATTCAACAATATACCCGTACTTTTTTCATACCACGCAACTCCACCGGGAACAGTTAAATCTTCTAGTACCCACACTTCTACCGCTCCAAAATCAGGTAGATCGTAAATAAGTTCATTTGTAATACTGAAAATATGCTCCTCTCCAAACATAACAGCAATTGGAACGGTATCACCTAAAGATATATCGGTAAATATCCATGCCGGAGTATGATGTCCTTCAGAGAAAAAAGAATCTCCACCTACATTAGACATAATTCTTGTCTGAGTATCTACATCCCAATAAGTGTAATAATCAAAGCCATATATATTCACATTCCATTCAGCAAGAAAGTAATCACCTGAAAGATGATAATAGGAGAATCGAGAAGGACCTGTAGATTCATCCATATAATTGAATGTGTGATCTATATACATACCATCGAATAATTGACTGTCAATAATATGTATTATCTCGGTTATGAAATTGTTTACAGTGTATGTTTCACCAGTCATAGGGGGTGCGTAGGCAGTAAAATTGTATAATCCTAAATCTGGTGGAATCCACATATAACTAATAGTTTCACTAGCACCAACAGGAAGGCTCGAAATAGTGGTTGAATCGACGATTACGTCATCAAGATATAGCAATAAATCAACATCATATTCATCGTTCAAACCGGTATTAGTAACTGTTGCATTAATGATATAAGGATTGTTGATTTCTGAAATCACAGGATTATCTAAAGAAACGCTTAAATCATGTTCATACATACCTTCATAGTAAATACTTATATCATCCACTAACCACCCTCTATAAGTATTACCGATGTAATCCAATGTGTCAAAAAAGAACTTGAGTTGCACGGATGAATTACCACCATATTGTGTAATATCTATAGATTCCATTTGCCATGGTGAAATAAAACCATAAGCACTGTAAATAAGATCCCAATTAGTACCATCAATTGATATATAAACAAAGGAACCATCGAAAGGCTCACCTTCGCCTTCTCTCCAATGATAAAAGTCCAAAGTAATTTCAGGAGACACCGGTAAAGAGAAGGGGTTAGATATCAAATCTCCCATTTCTCTAAAACTTGTGTCAAAATTACCTGTTGCTTCACTGCCGAACCACATTGAATGTGTAGGGGAATGGCAAGGATCGGGCCATGCGCTCCCAGTATCAGTTAAATGCCATAAACCTGTAATTGATTGCCATTTAGACAACCCGCTCTCAAAATCATCGAAAAAGGACACAGTCTCACTTGGTTGTTCAGGAGTAAATAATAGTGCAAAATTCTCAGTTAAATCGTTTAAGCCTTGATAAGAATTATAATAATTCGTATCGACGCCTAAATTTAACCCGCATGTATATCCAGAATGATAGTCAATATAGTCATAGTTAAACACAATTTCGCCAGTATCGTATAACACTACTTGAAATGAACCTAGTAAAGGGCCACCTATATGATATATATCCAGCCATTCTGCCACCCAATAAGTCCCGAACGATTGTACATAGATATGGCCTCCATAGGCGGGATATATATCGTCCCAAAATGGAGCAATCATATAAGTATGTGCGGGATCTGCCGAAGGGATGGGATCGTTAGAATAATCATTAGGTGATGAATCAGTGAAACTAAGATATCCATTGGAACCTAAATAAATTGTTGAAAAGGTTTCATTGTAGAATGTAAAACTAAATGGTAAATCTATTGTAGCATATCCATCATCACTTAAAATTAGTTCTGTCCCACCAGACGCATCTATCCAACTATAAGCATAATCTTCAATCATAATATAATTTTGAAGATTGCTAACTGTTATTAACTCAGTTGCGATATTATTTTCTATAGTAGATTCATCAGGTACAGGTGGAGCATAAGCAGTGAAATTATAGGTGTTATATTCAGTTGGAGTCCACATATAACTAATAGTTTCGCTCGCACCAACAAGAAGGCTCGAAATAGTGGTTGAATCGACTATTACGTCATCAAGATATAAAAACAGCTCGACGTTTATTTCATCAATTTCTCCAAGATTGGTGACTGTTGCATTAATGATATAAGGATTGTTGATTTCTGGAGTGGTTGGAACTTCCAATGAAACTCCTAAATCGCGATCTAAGGAAAGAGCATTAGTATCGATAAAATCAAACGTATACATACCCGCTCCTCCAGCATAGTAAAACGTTCCAAACAAGAGAATTCCGGTACTTTTTTCGTATACAGCAATTCCACCAGGAAGAGTTAAATCTTCTAAAACCCACGCATCTACCGGTCCAAAACCGGGTAGATCATAGATTATTTCGTCTGCTACGCTGAAAAGATGATCACCTTCACCATCGACAGCAATTAAAATTTCGTCACCTAAAGATACATCGGTAAAAATCCACGCCGGAGTGTGAGCGCCATCACCAAAAACTGACCCCTCTGACATAAGTCTTGTCTGAGAATCAACAACCCACGTTTCAGAACTGCCCCAATTATCCCAAGTTTCAAAAAATAGACTACCTGAAGAATAAGAATATGAAAACCTTGAAGGGTAACTACCACCAGGGTCAGTGTAAATATGATCAATATACATACCATCGAATAAATTAGTAGAAATTTGCTCATAATAGTAGAATTCGACATCGTCCACACGGAAGAAGCCATCGCCTCCACCACTAAAAGCAGAACACCAAAGAATCCATTCTAATCCACCAGAACCACCATGCTCGAAAGGATAAGCATACCCATCACCAAACCTTACACCATCAATCTCAAACATCCAGCCTAGTGAAATATTAAAGTATACAACCACATCATACCATTGATTATAATTATAAGTTGTATAAACTTCAGAAGGACTCCATCTCCCGATAAATCCGTCAAACCAATCTAGTCGGAAAAGAACTCCAATATCATCAAAAAACAATATTCCAAAAAGACTGTCATCATGGTAAATTTTACAATGAAATACTCCTGCATCAAACGTATTGCCATAATAAGAAATATTATCTCTAAGTTCAACTCGCTGTTCTCCCCCATCTTTATGCAATGCTACATGATTCTGCTGCACATCACCTAAGTTATCAACATTGGCAGTTCCACTCCCTACTGGTTCTATGACACTTAACGTTACTCCTGAAGGGTCTTGACCTACAGTATCACCTTCAAAATCATAAGAATGCAAAAGGGTTTGTGTTAAAGCGTTAGTTTTTGGTAAAGATTCTTTTTGAATATCAACCTTATTAGAATTTGTCAAGATAAGCATAGAAAATCCTAAAAGAAAACCTAAGGTAACTAAAACTATCTTCTTTTTTGTTATATTTTTCATTTTAATTTCGCCTAAAAAGTATAGACATGCATGTCTAATCATGCATTGATAAGATAAGATTATTATCTTATATTTAACATTTATGTTTAGTTATTAGTGAAAAATGTAAACTAAACGAAGACTTGTAAAATACAATCTTAAAAGAGATTTCAAAAGCAAAACAATTAAAAATATTTTATCTTTTTCTCTTGTATGACGCGAATTACTATGGTTACTAATAAAGGGGAAATTAATCTTAACCTATTTGATGAAGATGCACCGATGACAGTTGCAAGTTTTCTATTTTTAGCTAAACAAGGTTATTATAACGGTCTAAAATTTCATCGAGTTATACCGGATTCTACTTAGAAGGCGTTAAACGGTTAAATGATAGTAGAGCAGCTATTTTTCAGGCACTTGTTCCATTGTTTGGAGTATTATTCTCTGCTTTATTTTTACAAGAACAATTCGATGTTTTCATCTATCCTTTTTCCTTACTATTAGTAATACTTGGAATATTTTTGGTAAATCGAAAACATCTCGAGTTTAATAAAGAAAAAAATAACAGATGGGATAAACAGACAAGAATTCCAAGGGGATGCTTTTCGTTATAATTACACCTTCAAATGTTTAATGTCCTAACGTATCATTCGCATAGAAAGTAATCGTTATTGAGCCATCAGATAAAGCCGCCCATGCTGTTTGGTCAATGGTAGCGTTCGTAGTAATAGCATGAGTGGTCACACCTCCATCAAGAGAATACCACATCAAGTTTTGAAGGTTTTAACGGTTTAACCGTATTGATTGGTGTGCTGCAAACCTATCGTACATTTTCTGAATCCGTGTCTTATATAATTATATACCGATATAATTAATAAAATGGGAAAACTATTTCTTGGTTATATAATTATTCAAATTTAAAAGGGAAATTAGATATGAACACTTCTGTCCGACTCATCACTGTAGGTATTATTATAATTGGAATAATTGTTGTTGTTTTTATTTCCTGGTCTCATATTAAAGGGGCACCTTGGATTCCAACTCGGATGAAAAAGGTACGAAAAATGTTATCCTTAGCTGATATTCAACCTGATGAAATTCTTTATGATTTAGGCTGTGGGGATGGACGCATTATAGTTACGGCAGCACGAAGATTTGATGCAAAAGCTGTAGGCATTGAAATTAATCTCTTACTTTATCTCTGGTGTCAGATTTTAATAACGATGCTTGGTTTGCGAAAAAGAGTTAAGGTTGTTTATGGTAATTTTTTTAAACGTGATTTAAGTAATGCTGATGTAGTGATATGTTATTTATTACAAGATACGAATGATAAATTAGAAGAGAAACTTATTCAAGAACTTAAACCAACCGCTCGTGTAGTTTCAAATTCTTTTATATTTCATGGATTACAAATTGCTAATGAAGATACAGATAAGGGAATTTATGTCTATAGACGCTAAATCAAAATATATTTTCTTATAGTTTAGCCGAGTTTCGAAAATTGGGTCCAATACCCTTTCTTAATGCGATGTTCGACAAAATTTTCACTCCTTAAAACTTTTTTAGTTCCATAAAGATCACAGATTTGTAATTTACTTTCTATACTTTATAAGGAAATTAACATATCTCTTTAATCTAGCTCGATTCATTAAATTTAGCAGGTAGATTAGAGCTAATGTTAATATTATGTATAGAAGAAAATTTAAACGTTTCTATAGTAAAGAAACTTAATTACCTTTTAGACGATAATCTCTTTTAATATAGAATTAAATTGAATATTTTTATTGAATTTCTCAAATTTAAAGGCTTTTTAGTTCAAATTAAGTTCTCTCAATAAAACTTCAAAATCATTCCAAAGGGATTTATAATGTTTTTTTAATGCTATTTCATTAACTATAAAAAAAATTAAAATTAATAAAAAATTTGGAAGTGATGTGAATGAGTTTTGATGAATTTGATGAAGATTTAGGTGGAAATGAACCAGTAAAATCTAAAACTCCTGGGTCTAAAACCCCTTCAAATGGAAAGAAATTAACTTTATATTTTATGTCAACAATTGGCCCTGGTGAAAAGAAAGAAAAATTAACTGTAAATGACAGTAATCATGTGAATGATATTAAGCATACAATAGGAAATTTATATGGACTTGATCCTAACGAGTTTCATTTATCTTCTGGCGGAGTTACAATGGATGAAAACAGTTCCTTAAACGACTATGGCATAAATAATGGCGATGATATTCTCTTAATCCCCGCTAGTACTGCAGGAAAAACCTCTACTCAATTTTTATAAATTTTTATTTATATTTTTTTTTTTAAAATTTTTTTATTAAATCTCTTAAAAATATATTTTTCTCTTTTTCTTGATATTTTAATAATTTTAAATAATTCTTGAAACCAAGAATGAATCACCTGATCCAAACTGAATTAAAGCATAACCAATCTTTGAATAATTAGTAATACACTGCCAAGCATAAGATGAAGATTTGATTAATCAACAGTAAATATTTTTATACAATTATTTCATAGAGATTAATAAAAAAAAATATACTAATTCTTTATTTTCTTGAGCGATAATAAAAAACTGTATATATAATTGCGAAAATAAGATATGCTCCCATAGGAATTAATAGAATCCAAAATTCACTTGGTAAAAAAACCTCGACTTGAAGAATCATCGATATAAAGCTTATCACTAGAAATCCCGTCCATACGCTTATTATATTTGTAGATAATGGTTTTTTAATAACATTATGTAGTATTAAAGCAGCGATCGCGTAAAGCATAATCACGATAAGTGGTATAGGAATCCAGAAGCCTTGTGCCCAGAAGGATAAGAAAAGTATTGAAACAAATATAATGAAAAAGTTAAAATAATTTAATACCCTTCTTATTAAATCTTCTTGCTGATCAATTTTGTACCAGATTATTCCAAACCCAATAAATAGAATCCATAACGCTACTAAATCTATTATATCAATAGGATTGAAGGGGGCAGCCATTCCATAGTGAGTCCCCCACCAAGCAGTGATCATTCCATACCCCAGAATCTGGGTGAGCAAGATGTGATATGTCGATTTCCCAATCAAAGAGATAGACTTTGAAATACGCCAGTCAGATTTTTGAGGTAAAAATCGGAGTGCTAGCAAAACAAGCATGGCAGAATAAGGAAAAACTAAGAAGTGATAATCTCCTCTTATAAGTGGAACACCATCGATCCTTAATCCAAAGCCAAAAAATTGGTAAGCTATAAGATATGCTAAGCTAATTGGAAATATTATCCACATAAACAAATTTCTTTTAATTGTAAGTTTATGACCAAAAGAAAACCACATACCCAAACCGACCGCAGAAAGATAAAATAAGATACTGTTCATAAACACACTTAAGTAATGTACTTCTTCCCAAGATGTAATTTCTCCAATAAATAAAAATACAGTGATTTGCATAGCAATTTCAATGATAAAGGTTAGTAATAACGTTAGTTTAGGTATTTTAGTAAATAATTTATATAGTAAAGGCATGATTAAAATTGACTGGAATATTACAGGCAGAAACCAATTTCCTGGTCCCCAAAATGGCAATATTCCTGTAAAGAGATTTATTATACCATGATCTGGATAGAATTGTCCATTATACATTGCCTCAAAATCAAACCCATACATGAACAACCCAATAAAAGTTGATACAACGTATAGTATAAGAAAAGGTATGATATATCGGATAATTTTTTTCTTGAAATAACTCCAAGAATATAATTCTTTTAAAGATAAATCCTCCTTTCCTTTAAACGATAGTCCCATATTAAATCCCATTACAACCAAAAATACTGGAATAGAAATCCTTTCCCATAAGGCAACACCAATTTCACTTTTAATCGTCCACGCAACGAAATGATCGAAGATAACTAAGAAAATCATTACTGCTTTCAAAAAGTCTATTTGAAAATAATTCGACTTCCGTCCATTTGATGTTTCTATTTCAAGATCTTGTAAAATAGTTTCATTCATGTTATTCATCAAAAATTTTAATTTTTTTTTTTTATTGTAAATTATAATATTTTTACTGTGTATGTAAATTATAATACTTTATCATTACGTAATTTTATATTGTTAAAGGAGTCCAATCTTTATATTTCAATATCTTCAATAATTTAACATGTGATTAAGATTCATCAAATATGATGAATATGATTATTATAAATGATTTTTTTGAATTATTCGAAATTCTTAGTAGGTAAACTTTGCTCAAATCCTCTCATTATTAAGGGAAAAATTTAGTAATAGTGAAATAAATCAAATTATCAGGATTAATTTAAGATTAAATAAAAGCTAAGATGCTATATAAAGTAATTCCGATAATTTTGATATCTGCTGTTGTTTCAGAAAAAGAAAAAAAGAGATATTATCAATTTCAGAAGCAGATGATATAATTATTAAGCCTATTGACAAACTAGCAGATTTAGATGTTCTATTAAAATATTTATAATATTAAAATTAAAAAATTAAATTACAAAAAAAAAATATGGATTTATTTCTATAAAATTATTCTTGCTTGGTTTATTCCCCAGAGGACTTCTTTTTCATTTTCCTTTTAAATAAGAAAAACATAATACCCACAACACCAGCTGCAACTGCGCCACCTGCAGAAATCAAGATTTGTAATCCCCATAGATCCCACCAGGTCGGTTTTGGATAACTTTCTGGATCTAAAGGATCATACCCATTATCTACTTCCCATCCATCATTATATCCATCTCCATCAGTATCCTCTAATCGTGGATCTGTTCCATTTAAATATTCTTCGTAATTTGTCAAGCCATCAACGTCTGGATCTTCATCTCTATTATATACTAAAGGGTCTAATTGATATTGAATTTCCCAACCATCAGGCAATGAATCAATATCCGTATCATTACTCAATGGATTTGTTCCGTAGGTAAGAATCTCTATTCCATCCATCAATCCATCATCGTCGCAATCTGCATCATTGGGGTCCGTACTGTTAGTAATTTCATATCCATCGATCAATCCATCATTGTCACTATCAGCATCATTTGGATCTGTGATATACCCATCAGAACCCGCCACGACTTCTTCCCCATCCAAAATCTTATCGTCATCCGAATCTGCATCGTTAGGGTCTGTAGAATATGTAAATTCATCGCCATCTTCTAATCCATCATTATCGCTATCTTCATCATTAGGATCAGTAATATATCCATCAGCACCTTCAACTACTTCCTCTCCATCTGAAATCCCATCATCATCAGAATCAGCATCATTCACATTAGTGGAATGAAAATACATTTCCTGAACATTTGAAAGGCCATCGTCATCATTATCTAAACCTGGATCAATTATTTCTAATCCATCTAAAGTTGACATATATATGATATTATTGGAATAATGAATGTCGGTTCCGGTTTCTCCATCATAAAAAGATCCAATCTTTATGGGATTTGTCGGGTCGCTCACATTGATGATTTCCAACCCTTCAGTGAAAGACTCCACATAAGCGATATTCCCTGAAACATATACATTATCGGCTTCATTAAATTCATCTCCATATCTACCCAATAATTTAGGATCGGTTGGGTCGCTTACATCAATGATTTCCAATCCGTCTGAACCATCTGCAACATAAGCAATACAACCAGAAACAGTAACTCCATATGTGTTATTTGATGAACCTACGCCAAATCTGCTGAGTAGTGTAGGATTGGTTGGATCGCTTACATCGATTATTTCTAATCCATCATCTCCATCCCCAAGGTAGACTATATTACCTGAAACATCTAAATCTCCTGTGTAATTAGAATTATCACCATATTTTGCGATTAGTGTAGGATTGGCTGGGTTGCTCACATTAATTATCTCTAAGCCGTTTTGATAATCTGCAATATAAGCAATACTTCCTGACACTTCTACATCATAAGTCTTATTATAAATATTATCACCATATTTGCCAAGTAATGAAGGCGATGTTGGATCGCTCACATTAATGAGTTTTAGACCATTCTCTACATCCGGCACATATGCGATATCCCCAGAAACACATAAACGAAATGTTCTATCTATCCCATCTTCATATCTACCGAGGAATATAGGATTTCTCGGATCACTCACGTCAATTATTTCTAATCCACTTGCTCCATCCGCAACATAAGCAATATCGCCAAAAACATATATTCCCCAGGAATCATTGAAATCATCACCATACTTACCTAATAATGATGGAGTTAGCCATTGTCCTCTGACAAATCCAATATCATATATTTCTACACCATCTTGTCCATCTGCCACATAAGCAATATCACCAATAACATAAACATTCTTAGAGCCATTGTTTCCACAACTAGCTCTACCTAATAACGCTGGACGAGAGGGATCGGTTACGTCAATGATTTTTAAGCCAAAATTCCAATCCGCTACATAGGCAATATTGTCTACAACCATTACACCCCATGTACCGGGCCCATCTGTAAATGCTCCCAGTTTTTTGGGTTGGCTAGGGTTGCTTACATCCCAAATTTCAAGTCCATCTAACCAATCTGTCGCATAAGCAATATTATTGTGAACGACAACTCTGAGACAAGAACTTCCACCATCATCAAAAAATCCTAATTTTTTAGGATTGCTTGAATTGCTCACGTCAATAATTAGAAAACCACCTGAATAGCAAGCTACATAAGCAATATTACCGGTAACATAAACATTGCTTGCAGTTTTTAACGCCTCACTATAGAATCCAATTTTTTTAGGATTGCTTGAATTGCTCACATCAATAATTTCTAATCCATCATCCATATCTGCCACATAAGCGATCCCCCCTGTAACATAAACACCATTAGTATCATTGTAAGAATCGCCATATTTACTCAACAACTTAGGATTAGCAGGGTTACTCACATTAATGATCGCTAAACCTTCACCAAGATTCGCCACATAGGCAAGACCAGCAGTCACAAATACCCTAACTGCCCATGACCAATCAAGAAGAGTTGCGAGATGAGTTGGATTAGTAGGGTCGCTAATGTTAATGATATCTAACCCATTCCAGCGTTCTGTTACATACGCGATGTCACCACACACAAAAATATCTGATGAGCTATTATATTGATCAGTATAAGTACCCAACAATGATGGAGATACTGATTGTGCGCTTATTTTAGGTACTAAATTATCTTCCCTACTGAATTCATTCTTGTTTGCGAAGGGCATACCTACAAGACTTAACAGTAAGATTATCAAGATTCCGTATTTTATTGAATTTGTCCAGATTTTCCCAATTTTAATTGTTTTTTTTTTAAACATTAAATTTTCGACCACAAATTTATATTAATAATAATTATTCTTTGTCAGATATTTAACATTTTTGTATATATTCGGATATTTTTTTATAATAATTATGGATTTCATTAATTCTTCATTGAGATTATATACGATATCCGATGTTTATTAATAATTATATATCAGATTCTGACAAATATGGAAAAAAGTAAAAATAAAAGCTGGGAAATTAGGTTTAATACCTAAAGTAATTGAAGTTACACGAGTTTATTGTTCCTTATAAAGTTGTAAAAAATTTAATGTTTCTTTGTAAAGAAGTTATGACAACTTTTTAAGGATATAAGTATTGAATTCTCATAGAACTTAGTAACGAAATTAACTTATTCTATGTGGGTGAAAAAATGGAACTTCAAGAAATCTTAAACCGAATCCCAAACTATAAAGAATTCATGACAATTGCTGAACTGGATGGTTCCAGTAAAAAGTTAGCACAATCCTTTGACCATGTAGACTTGAAAGAAATTGGCAAATCACGAGGAGGACGAACAATATATTGTTTAAAAATTGGAGAAGGAAAAAAAAACGCGCTTCTCTTTGCATTCCCGCATCCCAATGAACCAATAGGGAGCATGAGTTTAGAATTTTTATCACATTTTTTAGCAAAAAATCCTGAATTTACGAAAAAAACCGGTTATACATGGTATTTAATTAAAGCAATTGATATAGATGGTGCGATTCTTAACGAAGGATGGTTTAAAGGAGATTTTAATCCCTTAAAATACGCAAAGAATTATTATAGACCCGCGCCCTTTGAACAAGTTGAATGGACATTTCCAATCAATTATAAAAAACTCAAATTCGAAACTCCGCCACCAGAGACTCAAGCTTTAATGCATTTAATAAATAAATTAAAACCTAAGTTTATGTATAGTCTTCATAATTCGGATTTTGGAGGAGTATATTTTTATATTTCTCGTGGTATTGGAAACTTGTTTGATAATCTCGTTAACTTTGTTAAGAGAGAGCATCTACCATTACATTTAGGAGAACCTGAAACAGCTTATATCAAGAAATTACATGATGGGATTTTCCAGATGTTTGGTGTTCAAAAGCAGTATGATTATGTTGAAGCTAAAGGTATAGAGAATCCTCAAGAATTTATAACATGTGGTACTTCATCATATGATTATCTTAAAAGTATTGTTAGTGAAGAAAGTTTTACTCTAGTTTGTGAGATGCCCTATTTCTACCACAATTCTATAGGAGATACTACTTTAACCGAATTTGAAAGAAGAGATCTCCGTATGCAATCTTTGGAATACATGAAAAATATATCTATACATGCTACGAAAATTTTTAGGCATATAAAGAAATTTTGTGATAAATCTTCACGAATATACACTGCTGTGGAGGGTTATATTAGGATAAATCGTCCTTCGCTTGAATTAGAGATTAATGTTACAAAAACTTCCTCAATGTACGAGGGGAAAGCAACTGTTTCTCAAGCATTTGATTTAAATGTTTCAAGTAGATATTATACATTGTTAATTATATCAATGCTAGTAAGATTATGTGAAGAAATTATTTCAATTCACCCGGAAAAAGAAATCGAGATTACAAAAATTAAAAACGACTTAGAGAGATGGATTGAACAAAAAATCAAGGAATTATTAAGCGATACCAAATTTGAAGTTATTCCCATTCAAAAATTAGTTCGTGTTCAAATCGGAAGTGCATTTATCACTTTAGAAAACTTATCAAAAATTATAACAAAAGTTAGCATTTAGCACTCTTGAAAAAAATGCTATGTATACATTCCTTCAGGAGGAGGTTTACTATATGGAGGTCTATAGTAGTTCGCATATATTTGTCTTAACATTTCTCTAAATCGAGTAGAGTTATATTTCCAAAGAAAATCGCTTAAATCAATGTTTTTTGGATTGTAACCTGCTTGGTCATAAATTTTCCTTCTTTGTGGATCGCTTAATGTATCGTAGGCTTCGTGTAGTTCGATAAATCTCTCCTTAGCTTTGGGATCGGTTCTATTAAGATCGGGATGATATTTTTTAGCTAATCTCCGATAAGCCAGTTTAATTTCTTCCTCGGAGGCGTCTTCTTCTACTTCGAGAATATTATAGTAATCCTTATTCTTCTCCATTTTAAATATTCTTCTTTTTTTTGTTTTGTATAATAAGAAAACGAGGAAATATAAACTTAAGTTCGGGTTTATATTGATTATTTCTTCTTATAATTTTAAATTTAAAGGTATTAATCGGAAAGGAATTAATTTTAAATAATTCTTTTCACATATCCTTCTAAGGAATAATAATAGTTGTATCTTCTTTTATTCGATCTAACACGATTTGGGTCTTAATTTCTTCAACACCGGGAAGATTTCGCAATTTCTCAATTAAACTCATCGAATCTTGGTGGTCCAGACATTTAGCCATGATAAACAAGGGATATTCCCCTGTTACTATATATGCAAATTTGATTTTCTCCATACCTTCAATATGTCCCTTAATGCGTTCCAAAGGCTCAGAAGAATTTACTCGTAATGAAGCTATTACCATTTCGCGATATCCTAACTGACGGCAATCTATTAAAGCTACGTATTTTTTTATAAGTTTTTCTTCTAACCTTACTATTCGAGACCTTATAGCAGTCGGACTTTTTCCAACTTTATCAGAAATCTCTTTTATTGTAATTTTTGCATCGTTTTGTAGTAATTCTAAAATGTTTTTATCAATTCCATCAATCTCTGGAAGTTTTAAGTTTGTTGCTGTCATGTTATTTTTCTTATTATTTTTACATTTTTTTAAAAATTTTATTCTCTAAAACTTAATTAAGATTTTATTACTTATAATTTTTTCACTAAAATCCACATTTTCTTTAGTGATTTTTTATTAATAAATCAATATCTTATAGTTAAAAAAACTATTATTTAAATACTATTTCATATTTCTTTACTACAAAGATATCATAAATTAAATTATTGTGATATCAAAATAAAAAAAAATAGATAAAATAACTAAAAAAAGTGAAAAAAATGGCTGTTAAAACATTAGATTATATTGGTTTAAAATGTCCGCTTCCAGTTTTGAAAACTAAAAAAGAATTGAAAGGTTTGGATAAAGGACAAATAATAGAAGTTATGGTTGATGATGTTGGGGCGAAGAAGGACATACCAGCACTTCTTAATAAAATAGGCGACGAATTAATCGAACTTCGAGAAGATAATGGAAACTTAATTTTTGTCATTAAAAAGGCCTAAAACGCGTAATACGGAGTAAGGATATTAATATGTCTAAATATGTTTTCTTTATTAGCACTGAACCTTACAAATATCAAGCTGTAGATTCTCTGATAGAAATAGGTAAAGCTGCAATAAGAAAAGGGCATCAAATTATAGGTATATTCTTTTTTGGAACAGGTGTCTACAATCTTAAAAAGGAGATAAGTTGTGGAACTACTATAAGAAACATCCCAGAGAAAATTGAGAAATTTTCTAATGAGAATAATATCCCAGTTGTGGGTTGTAGTACGTGGGTTAGTCTTACGGGCTTAAGCGAAAGCAATTTCATTAACGGAGCTACTGAAGAAGGATTAGGAGACTTCTCAAATTGGGCAATAGAATCAGATAAATTAATTGTTTTTGGAACGGGGGGCTAAAAACTATGGTAGAATCTGTTGTAATTATAGCCGATCAATCGCCAACGGGTAGAAATTCTGCTGCTGAAGCGATCAGAATTGGTTCGGGATTTGTAGCTCTTGGAGAATCTATTGATTGCCAAATAATTCTCACTGGAGACGCGGTTTATCTTTTAAACAAAAACGCAACACCTACAGTCGTTGGTATGGACCCTTTAGATGAGTTTTTTGAAATAGCAGACTTATCAGACTTAGAATTATATGTTTTAGATAAATCGTTAAAAGATGCTGGTTTAACTGTCGAAGATTTAATAGAATACGAGAATTTAAAGGTCATTAATATTGACGAATTAATCGATTTAATTGAACAAGCAGACACATGCTTTAGATTTTAATGGAGGGATAAAAAAATGACGCAAGAATTGAGTAAACTAAATTTTTTATATTTATTTGGGTTTAGCGAAATTACAGGGAAACATTTAGAGCGATTATTACCAATATTGAAAGGTCAGATTAAAAAAGGGAGCCAAATTGGAGTTGTTTTAATTCACGATGGGGTAATTGGTATTAATAAGAGAGGCCTAATTACAAAAGCAATAGGAGACCTTCTCAGTTTGGAAGTTAGATTATATGCGATGACTCCCGATTTGAAAGCTCGTGGAATAGCCTTGGATCAAACGCATGAAAAAATTATACCAATTGAATACGATGATTTAATAGATCTTATAGATAATTCCATAAAAATTGTATCTTGGATGTAATTAATCCGAGACAGAAATTAAGATTTTTTTATAGTATATCAAGAAAAATTAGTAAAAATTTATTAAAAATTAAAAAAAAACAGAAAAAAAAGTGTTTAAAATGGCTGAAAAAATGAGTTTTATTGTAAGTGATAAATCCTTCGAGAAATTTATGATGGCAACGATCCTTGGAACTACTGGAGCAGCAATGGACGAACAAATGAACTTTTTCTTTACCTTTTGGGGTCTAAACCTCTTAAAAAGGAAGTTTAAACCTAAAGCATCTGGCATGCCAACGGCAATGAAAGGAATTGGTGCTCTGATGTTTAGGAAGAAGTTAAAGAAATTTGGGATTGATAATCCTTGGGAATTAATTAAGGACGCTGTTGAAGACGGTAAAATGAAACTTTACCCATGTCAGATGACTATGGATTTAATGGGTATAAAAAGAGAACAAATGTGGGACTTTGTTGAAGATCCAATTGGAGCAGCAGGTTTCATGGAAATTAGCGAAGGAGCAAAAGTAGTATCGTTATAGATACTATT
>DAOUUT010000198.1 GCA_030668025.1 Promethearchaeota archaeon | reverse complement strand
GAATTTGATTGGGGCTCGGTCAATTGCTTATGGGGCTTAAAGAAGTTAGGAATCGACCAAGCAATAATGATTAATTATAACCCTGAAACAGTATCAACTGATTACGACATTTCAGATAAACTTTATTTTGAGGAATTATCCGGAGAAAGGGTGTTAGATATCTGCGAACTCGAGAAAGCAGACGGTATCGTAGTATCCGCAGGGGGTCAAATAGCTCAAAACTTAGCTTCAAAATTTTCTAAATATTCTGAAATCTTTCGTAAAACAGGTATTAATATCTTGGGAACTCATGGAACGCGAATCGATATGGCGGAAAATAGAAGCAAATTCAGCACCTTATTAGATCAGTTAAATATAAAGCAACCTGAATGGAATGCATTGACAACAAACGAAGAAGCCATCGAATTTGCGCAGAAAGTAGGGTATCCGATACTCGTTAGACCTTCATATGTATTAAGTGGTGCGGCTATGAGAGTTTCTTACGATGAAAAAACGCTAAAAGATACTCTTGATCTCGCTGTATCCGTATCAAGCGAATACCCCGTTGTTATAACTAAATTCTTCACAGATGCTAGGGAAATAGATTGCGATGGTGTATGCGATGGTGAAAATGTATTTATTGGTGCTATTGTAGAACACATCGAGAATGCAGGTATTCACAGTGGAGATGCTACCATGGCAATCCCACCTCAAACAGTTTCTAACGATGTTATTTCAAAAATTGAAGATTATACGAATAAAATTGCCTTAGCATTAAAAATTCGCGGTCCTTTTAACGTTCAATATCTCGTTAAAAACAGCGAAGTTTACGTAATTGAATGCAATTTAAGATCTAGTAGAAGTATGCCCTTTGTTTCAAAATCGCGAGGCATAAATTTAATGAGACTTGCAGCTGAAGTTATAATGGGAGAAAAGATTCCAAAAAGATTAATGGAGCTTCCTGTTGGAGATTATGTGTCAATAAAAGCTCCCATGTTTTCTTTCATGAGACTTGATAAAGCAGATCCGATACTTGGAGTTGAAATGGCGAGTACGGGAGAGATCGGTATAATTGCAGATGATTTTCCAGATGCTTTAATTAAAGCTCTTGAAGCAACGGAACAAGTAATACCTATAGAAGGGGGAAACATTCTAATTTCAGTTGGTGGAAACGAACTCAAGAAACAAATTATTCCCTTAGCCAAAAAAATAAAAGATTTAGGTTTTACGATTTTTGCTACGGAGGACACGAAAAAAGCTTTAAACAAAAACGACATTAAAGCTGTGAGACTTTATAAGGTCCATGAGCATGGATTGGAGCCTAATATCATGCAATGTCTACAAGATGGGCGTATTGATATGGTAATAAACATTCCTTTACCAACTACAATCGAGGAGAAATTTAAAACCATCATGGAAGACGAATATAAAATTAGACGCATGGCAGTAGACTACAATATTCCTGTAATAATCAATTTACAGCTAGCAAAAGCTGTTATCGACGCTATAAAAAATATGCGTGAAAAGAAAATTGAAATAAAGTCGCTTAACGAATATCATCAAACGCTAAAAGAAGTATATTGGTAAAAAAAGAAATCTAATTATTTGAATCGTTATGTTAACGATTTTATTGTAAAATCTGTACTAAATTTTCTAATTAAAATTGTTAAAATTTCCTTTTTTGATTTCATTTTACCGTCATAAAAAATTTTGAACATTTTTTGTTGCGGATTGTATTCTACAGGATACTTAGAACGATTGATATCGAAATAGAGCTCTAAATCTTCGTAAATTCTTTTTATTATATACGTCTGATTTTCTATAGGTATAGGATTTAAAATTTCGAATTCTAAATCTTTTTTCTTTATAAGATTCTCTAAAAAATATTTTTCTTTCCTACTTAACCTTATTGACCTAAATTTCCAAAAATGCCCTATAGTCCACCAGCTAAAAGTATAAAGCAAAATAATCCATAAAGAAGTAATATAAGCAGTTATTGGTGCACCCAAATTAATTAAGACCCAGTTAAATACACCAAGGAAGAATCCACTAAAAAGATAAGCTTTTATCGTCCACCATTTTTTCGACCTTTCCATAAATGAGTTCCCTCTATTTGTCGTTCTATAAATTTCAAATTTAAGTTTAAATTTTTTTTCCTAGCTTTTTAATTAATATTATATCGGTTTTCTAATATTTATTAGTAAACCAAATTATTTATTTGTTTACTAAAATGAAACTTAAGAGTCTTTTTTTCCTTTCGATTTTGGGTATTTGATAATTCAAACGCTAAAAGAAGTATACTGGTGATTTTACATATCTTGGTTATTATGTCTTTTTTCTTTTCATAATTACAAGTCGTTTTAAAATCCCCTATTTAATGTGCAATAATTTATGCGTAAATTTCCTGCCTTGAAACGGAAAGATTTTTGTAGTTTAAAACGAGATTTATGCACTTCCTATAATTAGAAACCCATCGAGAATTTATAACATATGGTCTCCTATCTCCAAAAAAAATCCGAAGTTGAATAGTCTTCCGCCTTCTCGGTTCTTTAGAAGAATAAAAAAGAACCCAAGATGACCGCGATCGACGGTGTTCTTCTTTGATTTTTACGTAATCTATATCGGCAATATCTTCAAAAGGGATAAATCTGGTTTTCAGAGATAATAAAATCGTTGGCTTACGAAGCGCTATACCGTTCTCGTAAATGATGATGTAGCTTAAAAAATATCTAACGACGGATAAGAATGTGAGTATACCCATGATGCACCCACCGAGAAGCAGCACAATTGATACAAGTGGACCGCCTTCACGCATTAAAGATACGCTAAAAAAATAAAAAATACTAAACATTAATGTCCAACCAAGCCCAAAACCGAGATCGCCCTTCCAACCACCTTTGTTCCATTGAGCAAGCTCGTTCCTCCAAATTTCTTTTAATAGCGGTTTTTCCATGTCGAATTGTTTATGTCCTTATTATTATTGTAATAATAATTATAATATTATTTAAATGAAACTTAAGGGTCTATTTTTCCTCTCGATTTTGGGTATTTAATAATTCCCACTAATAATAATGGAGAAGCCGCCATTATACCAAATGGTATACCGTATAAAAATGCAAATATCACAGCTTCTCCTTGATTAATTGAAATTATAGTTCTGGTTAACCATGTCAACAAACCAATAAAGGATCCTGTGATGAAACAAAATTTTCTTGTATTCCCTGCTTGGTATAATTTTTTAAACCATATGGTTAATCGCTTCATTCTTAGATTTTTACCCTCTTTATTCTATAAAGATATAATTTTTGTTTATATGGTGCGTAATTAATTTTTCTCTCTCAAGCTTTAAAATCAAGAGATTCTCCACAATTTGGACAAAATTTAAATTTGATTCCCATATGATACCCACAAACGGGACAATATAAACCTGAATCGGCATGTTCTGGTTGAACTTGAACCTGTTCTGTTCTATATGTCTCAGTTGGCACTTGAAAATAACCTCGCCGGTATCCTAAATCGAATCTTACTTTTAACGATGTGAAAAGAGTGGTCAATAAACATATAAAAAGTGGTCCAAGAATGATTGTTACTAAATTATTCAATAACTCGTTCAAAAATAGCAGATCATATCTCCTGCTTGCTGGGTTGTACCACGAGGCTAATGTAGGGGCGTCCACATGCCATACAAGGTTTAAGAACCAACCGAAAATCACACTAATTGTGCGGATAATTAAAGAGCTGATAACCAAAACTCCAATGACTTTCCAAAATGCTCCTTTAGTAATTAATCTTGCTTGTTTGAGAGGTTTTTCTATGTTTTCAAATTGATAAGTGAATACTGAACAAATATAAAGTCCGAAAATTATAAATCCAGGAATCAATAAAAACCAGAACCCAAGTGGAACTCCAAGACCAAGAATAGCAAGAACTACAAATAATTTGGAATTAAATGATTTCTTTATATCTTGAACGAAATCAGCATCTAAGTTTAAGTACTTCTTGTAGAGGTAAATACTCACGGAACTCATAGCTAAGGCTGTAAATAAAGTGTTAATAATACTATCTATAAAGATAACGCTAAGACCAAATAGTAAAAAATTTATGAGTTGAGGTATATCAGCTTCCGTTGGGTTTGAAGGATCGATCGTACCAATTACATTCTCTCCAAGAACACTTACTTGCCAATTCAGATCTGCAAGTAAAAAAATCTTTAAAAACAAGTAAATTACATAAAAAAGGGTTAGCGGTACGATAATTTTTACCCAGTTCTTTCCAAATAAGCGAAAACCATCGGAAATGGATTCACCATAACTTTTTTCTGCTATTTTTGTTAATTCTTGAGATTCGCGCGACATAATGTTTATTATTTATATGTGATTAAGGACCAATCTAATAAGATTCAAAGTAAGTTAATAAATGTTGATATAATTTGTTTTTGAATTCTAAATTAACATTCGTTTGCCAGCAACAGTTAAAGATAAATGTAAAACTATTATGGAAGACGAATATAAAAATAGACACATGGCAGTAGACTACAAATATTCTACATAACATCTATAGTTGTACTCTAAATGCTTATCATGAAACCTTGGAAAATGTTTAGTCTATTATTTAAAAATAAAAAAAATTATTATTTATTGTTTTAACTTATTTAATTTAATGAAAATAAACGGCAGCAGATAGAATAGAATGAACCCAATTATAGCATATCTTATATATCTGTAGAAAACTGAATCAAATACGCCTTTAAAAGCTTCAAGCGCAAAGTAAGCTACAAAAATAATAACTAGACCGACTATTAAATTTATAATCTTCCAATTTAAAGTTAATTTACTCGGTTCGTAATTAATGTACTCATTCTCAAGTACATATCCGATTCCAAGTCCTAACATTACTCCACAAACCTGAGCAAATCTACCTGTATCGGTAAAAGCAGGAGGTGATGGAAGAAGGTCCAAATAGGATGTGGGAAATAAAATAATCCCCAATAGAAATAGAAATAAAGAGGTTATAATAACTATTATCAATTTCACTGGTAGATTTAATTTATTGAATTGTTTCGACCCATAAGGCTCTAAATACATAAATAACACTAAAATTCCTAATCCTATTAAACATCCACCAATAACATCTTGGAGGTCATGCACGCCTATAATCATTCTTGATATTCCAATTAGGAAAATGAAGATCCCCATAACTATAACGAAATAAAGCTTTTCTCGAAATTCATATGCAATATAGCCCCATGTTGCTACAGCAGATTGAGTATGTCCTGAAGGAAAACCGTAGGACGTTTCTATTAATCCATCAGGGTTTTCTGGTGTGATTTCTCCAAGATCAGCATTAGTTGGTGGTCGCGGATCCTGGAAAATATTCTTTAGGAATTCATTCAAATAGACAGAATATAATAAGCTCAATGCTAGATTTTTCGCAAATCGCTTATCATAGACGATAAAGAAAATTGCCACCATTACTATGAATACAATTGGGTCTCCAAGAAAAGTAATTACTTCGAAAATAAGACGTACCGTAGAGGATTCACTATAAAACGCTTCATTGAAACCCAAAGCAAGGAATAGAAATCCTATAATTAACACTGCAATAACGATTACTACAATAGTTATTAATTGTCTCTTACTTAGAATTTTATTACTTTCTGACATAAGAAATACCTTTAATTTAAATGGTAAAATTAAATTGTTATAAGGATTAATAAATGTTATGCAAAATAGATGAATAAAACAGAAAAAAAAGCTAAAACAATTAGTAATAGCTGGATTTTACTCGTTATTATATTTTATCAACATTGAATTTTGTGTCCAATTTAAAATTTCTGCTTAAAATAAAAACATTTTTATCGTTAATAGAAAGTTTGAAAAAGATTGAAAAATTAATAAAATTTTGCGTAAGGTAACGGTTTTTATATGAAGTAAAACACAAGATATTGGGTGTAAGGTTAATTTATTATCGTGGATACATCTTAATTCGCTTGAAAATTATTGGAACGCAGTGGAAGATCGTAGAAAAATTAAATAATTTACAGCCTAGTAAAGGTGAAGACTGGAGGATTACTTACGCATCCCCTACTTATGGCGGTTGGGATTTAATTGTAGAATGTATTTTTAACAATTTAGAAGATTTGGATAAAATCGTGTCCTTCTGTCGAACTGATGAAGATTTAAAAGAGTGGATCGATGCTACAACAACTCTGATCAGCACAAAAAGAAATTTTGAAGAATAGAGTTTTGTTTCTTATTTTATAGCTCAAATCAAATTATTAATAATAATCTCGGAAATATCTGACGAGTATTCACCTGTTCTCCTGATGCTTTCAATTATAGAACCTATTTCAACGAGATACTCTGAATTTGGATTAATTTTAATGGTATTACATACAATTGCTAATTTTTTAGTGGATTCGATGTTTTCATTTGCTAACTTTAAACTATTTTGAAGCCATGCGTCTAAACTCATGTTTAATAAATCCAAAGATATCTTACTGGCATTCATAATGTTTTTGTATAATTCTTTATCGATCTTTTGGTTATCTATAAATAAAACATTTCGCGCGATTTTTACGGCGTGATCCGCAATTCTCTCGAGAAATCGGCTTATGAATTTATAATTACTGGCATCCTCTAATGTGATATCTAATTTTTGGCATAATATAATATCTCGTAATACAATGTGAGCCTGACGCTCGACTAGCCAATTCAATCGATCAATTTCATCATCACTTTCAATTACTTTTTCCGCTAGCTTTTTATCCCCCGTTTCCAAGGCTTTAAGTGCGTCCTCGTGCATACCATTAGCTAGGATATACATCCTCCTGATCGTTTTTTCAAATGGCATTTCTTTTGGGTCGAGTAAATCTTTTATTATAATATAATTATCTGTTTCCTCTATTATTTCAGTCCCTATTGTAATTTTTCTGAAATTTCTTATAGTATCTCTTATTAGTGACTCAATCTTTTTACTAGATTTCACTTCTAT
>DAOUUT010000237.1 GCA_030668025.1 Promethearchaeota archaeon | reverse complement strand
GATGAAACCACCATGAGCGTCCATCTTAAACAAGATCTACCACCCTACGCTAAGAAAGGAAGTCCTGGAAACTGGTACCTGCAAAAAATAAGTGAGGAACCCTTAACAACAAAAGACATAGAAGATGTCGCGATGGAAATAATTGAAATGGTGAGGGAGGACGAGCGCTCGTTCGTGGAAATAGAGAAGTTTGGTGCCGTCGTTGCTCAATTACGAGAATTTAGAATTGTAATAACGCGCCCTCCGTTTTCTAACGTTGTTGAAATTACTGCTGTCCATCCGCTTGTTAATCTCACATTATCAGATTATTCAATTGATGCTCGATTACATAAAAGATTAGAAAAAGCAGAAGGTATTTTAGTAGCTGGAGCTCCCGGAGCAGGTAAGAGCACATTTTCAGCTGCATTGGCAAATTTTTATTTAGATCAAAATAAAGTAGTAAAAACTTTAGAAAGCGTCCGAGATTTACAAGTTAGACCCGAAATTACGCAATACACCAAACTAGAAGGAAGCCTTGAAAATTCTGCTGATATCCTTCTATTAGTTAGACCAGATTATACGATATTCGACGAAGTTCGTGTCTTTGAAGACTTTAAGATTTATTCTGATTTTCGATTATCGGGCGTCGGAATGGTAGGTGTAGTTCATTCTTCTTCAGCCATCGATGCAGTACAGAGGTTCATTGGTCGAATAGAGCTTGGAATGCTCCCGTCAATAATAGATACAATTATATTTATTGAAGGAGGAGACATCTCTGCTGTTCTAACGCTCAAAATGACCGTTAAAGTACCTCATGGATTTAGAGACAAAGATTTGGCAAGACCCGTTGTTGAAGTTAGAGATTTTAAAACGGATCGTCTTGCTTACGAAATTTATTCGTTCGGTCAAGATATAGTAATTAATCCAATAAATCCTATTGGCCTTAAGGATTCTTTTAAAGCTCAAGAGCATTATAAAGGACGACAAATTACTAAAAATAGAAAAGAGAAGCGAATTGAGTTAGAAGTTGAAATAAAAAAGCAGAAAGTAATATTAAAAGCAAATTCGGAATTTGCCAGTAGAAATGTTGTTGTTTTTGCTGACGATCAAGAAGTTTTTACTGGTTCCTTGAGTCGTTCTAGCAACATGACGCTTTCTCTTTCAAACAAAGAAGGAAGAAAAGTTCTAAAAGAACACGATAGAAATAAAAAATTTTATGGAATTTTAAAATAAAACTTTCTTTCTATAATAATACTCATTCTAATTATTTGGCTAATGCATTTCGGGCTCTATTTATGTCATCAACTCCGATGACTATCTTGTTATTTCCAGCAAAGTAGATTAGGTCAATATTAACACCAACATTGCCTATTTTACGAGCCATCTTCCCACCAGAGCCGGGTTTTCCCGCATTATGACCAATATCCATGACAAGCACTTCACGTACAGCACTTACTTTAAAACCTGCTGATTCGAGTATGTAACGAGCAACTGTTTCATCTTCAACCAAAATGTGAACGGCAGCTCCATCTTTAAAGGGAATTCCACATAATCCTTCCATGTTTATACCATTTTTGCCTAGAACTTCCCCCATATCAGCTAGAGCTCCGGGACGATTTTCCAAAATAATAGCTATATCTTTCATTTTATGCTTTCTCTTATTTTTATTTATAAAATTGATTTTTGGGTGATTTTTTTCTAATGCTTAATTATGTCATCTCCGTATTTAAGTTTTCTTTCACACTTTTTTAATTATTAGTTATTGGTAAAGAGAAGTAGAAAGTGGACCCTTTATTTTTTCCCTCTGATTCTGCCCAAATTTTTCCTCCATGTAAACTTACTATTTCTTTTGAGAGATGTAATCCAACACCCATACCTTCAGATATAATATCCCAACCTTTTCCATACCTTTCAATTTTTCCAAACGGTTTAAATAGATTTCTTTTATCTTCTTCCGTTAAGCCAATTCCACTATCTTTTATAGAAAAGAAAATATCCTCCTCCTCAATTTTAGAATGGATAAATATCTTACCTTCAAGAGGAGTATATTTAATAGCATTCATTAGTAAGTTAGTTATTACGGAATAAATTTTCTCTTTATCAAATTCTCCAATTAATTTTTCGGGGATATCCAAATTAATTGTGTGTTTCCTTAAATGAATTAATCCTTCCACTTCTGAAACTCCCAGTTTTATTAAATTAGATAAATTTTCTTTATTTAAATTTAGTCTTGTTAACTTTTCCCCCAGTTGTGAGCTTTGCATAAACGCATTTACTAATAATTTTAATCTCTCCCCCCCGTTTTTAATCCTCTCTAAGAAACCAATCATTTTTTCATCTAATTTATTTTTATATTCAGAAAGTAACAAATCTGAAAACCCATTAATTGAGATTAACGGCGTTTTAAACTCGTGAGAAAAACGCGTCAACAAATGGGTTTTTATTTCTTCAATTTCCTTTTTCTCTGTAATATCTCTTATAGTGTTGATGTAAATTGGTCCTCCCGTAATATTTGTTTTAATTGAATTAAGTAACGCTGGAAATACTTTTCCATCTTTTTTCTTCAGATCAACTTCGTAATCCTGAATATGTCCCTGCTCTTCGAGTTGATTCTTAAACGGAATTCGATCTTGGTCGTTAGCATAGGCAGCTGCAACACCTAATTTTTGAAATTCTTCTAACTCATACCCTAATAATTTTTTCATTTGCTCATTAATTTCAATGACATGCCCCTCATAATCAGAGATAGTCACACCAATAGGCGTATTTTCAAATAACGCATGATATTTTTTCTCAGATTCTTTAAGAGCCTTTTGTGCTTTCTTGCGTTCAGTTAAATCAATACTAGTAATTAGATCTGCATATTTTCCTTCAAAAGTAATCGTACAAGAATAAAGTTGAACCCAAATAATCTCACTCGATTTTGTTAAACCTCGATACTGGTATTTTGTTACAACATCCTCCATCCCCATCTGTTTCTTCGTTGCTTGCTCACGAACAAATTCTCTGTCTTCGGGATGAATGTAATTCATAAAACCCCCCTGTGGAGTATCCAACAATTCTTCAACTGTATATCCAAACATATCTGCCGCTGCTTGATTAACGTACTTGTACCTGTCGTCCTGAAGTATAAGAATACCCATTAATGATTGTTCAGATATGGTTCTGAACTTTTCTTCAGATTCTATTAATTTCTGCTCGAAAATTTTACGATCAGATATATCTCGAGCAAATCCACATAAACCATAAATATTTCCTTGAGTATCTTTAAGTGGAACTTTAATTGTGTGAAATGTGTGTGGAATTCCATTAATCGGTTTAGTTGGTTCTTCTTCAATTATTTCTCCTTGAATAACGCGCTGATCTATTTCCATTACATGTTTTCCTGCTTCCAAACCAAAAAGTTCAATATCAGTTTTATTTAACAAATCCTCTGATGAAACTCCGAATAGTTCCTCCATTGCTTTATTTATACGAATATATTGCAATGACCGATCTTTAATAAAAATACAATCTTTAGCTGTTTCAAAAATAGTTCTAAATAATTCTTCGGATTCCTTAAGTTTTTGCTCAGCGATCTTGCGTTCGGTAATATCTTGTACAGTACCAATCAATATGTTGACTTTACCGTCACGATCTTTAATTGGTTCACATAAAGCGTGTACCCACTTTTCTTTACCATCCTTAGAGATTATACGGTGTTCAATATTCCAATTTTCACCTTTTTCCATACTTCTTCTTATGTGAAACAAGATTATTTCTCTATCTTCGGGGTGAACAAACTCAGCAACAAATTGTTCAGTTGTCGCCTCAACATCAGGAAAACCAAAAATTTTGAATAACTCGTCAGAACCAAACACCTTCATAGTTGAAGGATTAAGCTTCCAATGACCAATATGTGCTAATTCTTGAGCATTTTTGAGAAGTCCTTCATTTTCTCGTAATTCCTGCTCCGCAAGCACTCGATCTGTAATATCTTGAATTACAGCTAAAATGTACGATATTTCAGCTATTTTAACACTAATTGGGTAAGAACTAATCCAAATCATTTTTCCATCTTTTCTATACATTTGTATTTCAGAACGTTCTGGAACTCCTGTTTTTATAAAGTTAGAAAAACTCTTTGCTAATATGAGTTTTGTGTCAAGAGAAAAATTCTCAAATTTTAAATAATCAATCCCTAAAAGCTCTTCTTTGGTATATCCAAATAAAACTTCCGTTGCGTTATTGCAATCTTCAATTTTACCCTCAAAATTAATCAATAATATCGCCATAGGGGACTGTTCGAATAGACTCTTGTATTTTTCCTCTGATTCTTTTAATTTCTGCTCACTTCTAACACGCTCAGTAATGTCTTGTACAACACCTATTAACCCAATATTTTTTCCATTTTTATCTTTAAGTGCAGAACTAATCCCCTCTGCTAAAAATTCTGTTCCATCTTCTTTATACATTGTGTATTGAATAGGTCCTCGTGGTTTTTCTCTATAAGTCTTAATTATTGCTTCCTTCAATATAGGTCTATCTCTTTCTGCTATAAATTCTTTAATCTTTCTTCCTTTCACGAGTTCTGGTTGAGTAATACCGTGAAGATTACAAAATTCCTGATTAAATAAGGTTATATTTGATTCTAAATCTGAAACAATGATAGATGCTGGTGCAATCTCGAATAGAGTTCTAAATTTCTCTTCAGATTCTCGTAGTGTATCTTCTGCATGTTTTTGTGTTGTAATATCCGTAATGTATGCAAATGATCCTTTATAATCCCGACTTTCACTCATTATTGGAGCTGCTTTTATTTTAGTATAGATGATAGTTCCATCCTTTTTAAGAAATTCGAGATCATAAGTCTCTTTTATACCTTTTTCTCTTCTTATTCGATTGCCTTTTATCCGTTCCTTCATTGAATCCGGTATAAATAAATGCAGATTTTTACCCATCATCTCATTCTTAGTATAACCAAGCATCTCACATATTCTTGGATTAACAAAGATAGTATTTTCATTTTCATCTAAAGCCCAAACACCCTCCTGCGCGTCTTCAACTAAGCTTCTGTATCTTTCTTCGGATTCCTCTAGTTTTTTTTCAGTTTCGTTGAATTTGGTGATACCACTTATAATACCTATTAATCTAGATTTATCATCTAATTTTATTAATTTCCCTTTTGCGAATACAAGAATATAATTACCTTTTTTGTGTTTAAGTCTCAATCTTGGAAGTGAAACTTCTTTTGACTTAACTGTTTTTTTTATAATCTTCTTTATATTTGGAACATCATCGGGATGGATAAATGTAATGAAGTTTGTTCCAACCATCTCATCTGGATAATAACCCAGCAAATCATAAACTTGTGGGCTAACAAAGCTAATCGTTCCGTCTAAATTTAATTCTCCTATAACCTCAGAAATGGAACCTATTAAGTAATTATATCTTATCTCAGAATTAGATAACCCTTCGTTAGTTGCTGTCATTCTCAACCCCTTAAATTTTATTTAAATAAAAAAACCAATTGATTTTTTTGTCAGTAGCCATAAAAAATACTTAATTCTATATTTTCTTTATAGATCGATATTAGGATATATTAGTATTTAAAATATTTGTTTAAAGATGTTCTATCTATACTTTAACTAAAGTTGCATTGCCTAAAAATAAAGATATTGGTGAATATATAACAAAATTATTTACACAAAATAATATGACTTGAATTAAGAAATATACTGTTAATCATTTCTCTTAACACCATTTTGACCCGTTTTTAATGATACCAATATTTTAATTTGTGTTCATCATTTCTTTTACTCTATCAATTATATTAGGAAGAACTTCTCCAATCGGTTCAAAAAATCTCAAGTCAGCTTCGTCGTCGTAAGGAGTTTCGCCCATATTTAAAATAATTAATTTTGCGCCATTCCTCCACGCAATTCTGGGCATACTTGCCGCCGGTGTTACAACTAAAGATGAACCAATTACAAAAAATACATCCGCTTTTTCAGATCTTCTCATTGATTCTTCGAGTTCGTCCATTGGTAAAGAATCTCCAAAGTTAACTATACTTGAAATAAGCCTC
>DAOUUT010000046.1 GCA_030668025.1 Promethearchaeota archaeon | reverse complement strand
TTGTTTCCATTCCCACCTCTCTTAAAATAACAATGCCCCACTATTTTTTTGGGTGTTTCCGAGAACCCTGTTTTAACTATTTTTTCAAATAATTTTCTATTAAGATCATCTGGGTTGAATTTGATAAAATTAATTATATTCGTTACTATTTTTTGAACTAGTTGCCAATAGAAATCGCTTTCGTAATATAAGTCTTGATGTAATTCTCCTAAAACAACAATACCCTTATTCAATTTATTTTTCACCCTAAAAAAAGAAATAATAAACGCAGATGGAGGGACTTGAACCCCCGAACGCTCACGCGCACCGGCTTTTATGGTAATAATGTATTACATTACATACTTTCGAAGCCGGCGTCTTACCACTAGGCTACATCTGCTTTAAATTATATACTTTATTAAGAGTAGTCTTAAAAAATATAAATTATTTTCTAATAACATTTGGTTTTGATTGAATAAAAGTAAGTAAAGAAAATTAAAAGAATTAATAGCGGAAATAATATAAATTAGAAATTAAGATTTTGGAACATAAATCTTTAATTTTAAGGTAGGATCAAATAATTTTATTAAGCCTTCTTCTTCGTATTGCTTTAATAGCAGATTTACAGTTGAGATTCTTAAATCATACTTTAGGGATAAGTCAGACGCTAAAATTGATTTCCGTTTCGAAAGCGATTCTCTGATTTCCTTTTCTATTGAAGTAGGGACAAAAGAATCTCTTTCTACAATATCAATTTGTTTTGATCTTCCGTATTTTCTACGTAAACTTAAAGTTGCTTTTCTGATCACTAACTTATCTTCTTTTTCAGACAATAGTATCACCTTAAATAATTGAAATGTCAAAAATTAAAGCTAATTAAAATATTAAATATTTAAATTCTAATAAAATTTTTGATTTATACTATAAATTGAAAACTCTTTATCTAAACCAGATTAATTGATTAAAATATTAGGTCATTCTAATTTGAACGATAAATATAATTTCAACATTAAAAGAAATAGACCAGAAGAATTATACAATAAAGCTTCAGATTATTTTAATAAAGAAACTCTTTCTATGTACGCAACATCTAAAAGTATGATGAGAATTCAGGAAAAGATTACCATTAGAGCATTAAAAATACTAGATCTTCAGAGGAAAGATGCCTTAATATTAGATGCTGGATGTGGTCCAGGTTTTACAACTATTTTTTTGAAAGAATCGGGTTATAAAACAGTTGCTCTTGATATTATTTCAGAATTCTTACATTTTTATGATATTAAGGATCTCAACCCAATTGTTGCTGATATGTGCTTTCCTCCATTTAAGTCTAATATTTTTGACGCTATTATTTCAATTTCAGCTTTTCAGTGGATTTTTAAGGATTTAGATGATACAATTATGCGAGATAATTTAATAAACCTTATTAAGTTTTACTATAGAATATTAAAACCTCATTCTAAGGTTGTTATTCAATTTTATCCAAAAAGTAAAGAAATTATGGATGAAATTGGTAAAATTGTTACCCAAAACACTCAATTTAAAGGGAAATTTATAATTGATAATCCAAATCATCCGAGAAAAAGAAAAGTATATTTATTGATGGTAAAAGGTTTATAGAGAAACATTTTGAAACAAGATTGTTTTTCATTTTTTTACCCACAATAATAATAATACATATTGTCTTATTTTAGTTAAAAGTTAAATATGAAAATTGGCTTTAATATTTTTAAAAATATTTTATTTTTGAAATTCAAAAAAAATCTTTAAAAAATGGTATTGAATTTATGAGAATTAAAATTAATAGAAAAACAAAATATTCTGCGGCACTTTTAATGATACTTACGTTTAGTTCGGTTTTAGCGTTCTTCCCAATAAATTTTAATGGTACAGAGATAGACGGTATAAATGAAGAAATCAACGATGGTGTTGATATTAATCCACCATCTCTAAGTGCTATAAACACCTCACTAAACGGTTATACATCGTTGCATCATATATCAAAAACAATTTGGGTAAAAGAAGAATATAATTTCACATTTGAGTACAAGGATATATCTACTGACCCTCATGAGAATATTGGAGATCTTGATGCAGGTTATTATCAATGGTACAAATTATATCCCAATGGAACAATTCAAGGAGAAATAAGCGACACGATTAATTTAATTGAAACAGTAAACACTACATATGATTTAGATTTTGATTCAGAATCGAGAGAGATAGGTAGTTATGTTATTCTTGTTACTTTAAGTAAAGATAATTATGAAGTAAGAAATGCTCTAATAGATCTAACGATTGTATCGAGAAAATTTAATTACTTATTAAATGCTACAAAACTAGCGCAAAGTCAAATAAATATAATTCAAGGTCAAGATGTATTGATTGAACTTCAATTAATAGACGAATCTAATAACGATGCTCCTTTATTGGGCGCAACTGTAAACTTAAAGGTTGGTTCAACAGTATACTCATTGACTGATGATGATAATGATGGTGTATATACATATACTTTTAAAACAAATGATATTAATGCCTTCTTTGCAATTCAAGTAATTCCAGGTGAAATTACCATAACAAAAGAAGATTTTGTTTCTGAAACGATTTCTATAACAATTATTGTGGGTATGTTAGAAATATTTCCAGGATTTCCAATGTTCTATTTCTTAATGATCTTGGGTGCTATTATTGCTGTTGTTGGTAGTCTTATTGCTTATAGAATGATTCAACAGGCGAAAATTCCTAAATTTGTTAAAAAAGTAAGAGAAATGAGCAAGAACATAAAAGGAAATAAAATTATTTCGGACACGTTTTTATACCCATCCAAAGAAGAGTACATAGTTAAAAAGCTAGGAGACAAATGGGAAATGATTGGTTTATCGTTAGAAGAAATCTTAGGGATCGACGCAAAGAAGAAAAAGAAATCGGCCGAAACTTACGAATTCAAGGGAGGTGCTGAATAATGCCAATAGGTTTAGTAGTTATGAAATGGGACGAACGAGTCGGTACAGAAATCTTAGCAAAACATCCCGAAGAAATAATAATCACTGACAAAACGCTTATGCAAGTGTACAGCACTCACGAGTATAGTGGAGAATCTGGGTTGATAAGCTTAATGGTTGGCTCGTTAAACATAGCCTCCTATTATACCGGACCCGAAAAGGGGTATTACATACTCTTACTTTTAAATATAGACGACGACACCGACGCGTATGAAGGTGGGTTAGCTGACACATCAAGGATAATCTTGCAAAACCTTGAAGACGACGCGTATGTACAGCTTGTTCCTTCTTTATTCAGGAGATTGTCGGTGTATCCTACCTTAAACGAAGAGCAGCGATTAGCATTGACATATCAAGACGAAATTAAAAGGATGATCATCAACCGACTAAGGGAAGAGGGTACAGTCACAAAATCAGAGTTAATGGTTTGGCTAAAAGACAGGTATAAGCAAGGATTTGTCGATTTAGAAGGAGTGTTAGTGGAATTGATTAAAAGAGAAATTATAAAAGAAACTTCAGTAAAGGGAATGCCCTCGGAATTAATTTTTCTTACAAACGATATTTTGATGTTGCGAGTCCCTCCAGTTCAATTGCTTAAAGACCCTGCCGATAAAGGGTTACCTTCTCAATTAGCCTCGGACTATAAAACTGAGACTAAAAAATACTTCCAAAACTATCGTACTTCCGAGCAAGACAACCTAAGAGTTATCGATATTATCATCAATCCTCAGGTTTACGAGACATTACGATTGTTAAGAACTGCAATTGTAACCAAGAACGACCTTGAGAAGCTAAAGAAGAAAGGCGTTAACGACATTAACGATGTTTTGAAAATGCTATGGGAGTGTCAAATGATTCAGGTGTTCCAAGATGATAAAAATAACGAATATTACGCTTTAATATCAGATTTTTATATAGATAAGATATTTCCAAAGTATTTGTTGAACATCATAAAAGCTGAATACGAGAAGAAATCAAAAGCCGATCGAGTTTTATTAGAATATTTAACCGTTCTTGAAAATACATATCTTAACTTAAAATCAGCAGTTAAAGAGGAAGAATAAATTTCTGTTTTAACTTTTTTAATCTTATTTTCTTTTAGTTATGGCTTGTTATTGAATTAGTTATATTATTGCTGATCATATTTTTGTTTCTATTACTATAAATAAAAATATTTTTCAATATTAATCAATTATTAATTTTGATTTAATTATGGATAGTACTCAAAAATATTTAGATATACCAGAAGCAATAGGTTTAGATGGTATAGATTTAGAGAAATTTATTATCGCAAGTTATATCATCAAGCGACCTAAAGGAATGAATGTGAATTATTTATCCCGATTTGCGGCAATTGAACAATCGACAGGAACTTGGGTTCGAGTACCGGCAGAAACTGAAGAAGTGAGAAAAAATCATGTAGCTCGGGTATTAGGTGTCTATGAAATTCCACACTACGAATATGTGATTCCAAAGGATGTAAAGGAGCGATTATATTTCGTTCAAATTGGTTTCCCAATAATAAATATTAAGGGAGATGGAATTCCAATGCTTCTTACTTCAGTTATTGGTAATATTAGTATTACACATGGATTGAAATTAGTTGATCTCGCGTTTCCAAAAGAATATTTAAAAGATTTTAAAGGACCAAAATTTGGAATTGATGGGCTCAGAAAACTCTTGAAAGTACCCGAACGCCCTTTACTAAACAATATGGTAAAGCCATGTACGGGGCACACTGCCGATGTAGCTGCTGATTTAGTTTATAAAGCTGCAGTAGGGGGTTGCGATGTCGTTAAGGATGACGAATTGATCTCAAACCCATCATTTAATACTTTAGAAGATAGAATAGTTAAAGTTATGGAAGCAGTCGACAGAGCAGATTCAGAAAAAGGAGAGAAGACGCTATATACAATAAATATCACTAGTAAGTTCCCAGAAATGTTTGAATACGCTGATAAAATGATCGAAATGGGCGCAAACGCTTTAATGATAAATTATCTCACAGCTGGTTTCGAAGCATTAAGAGCTGTTGCTGAAGATCCTTCAATAAATGTACCAATCTTAGGACACATGGATTTTGCAGGCGCATATTTTGGTGGCCATTGGACAGGATTAACAAGCATGATAACTCTTGCTAAATTTCCAAGAATGTGTGGAGCTGATACAGTCGTCATTCCTGCACCGTATGGTAAGGCAGAGATATTAGATGAAAGGTACGAACAAAATTTAAAAACGCTCAGATTTCCTTTTCAACACATTAAGCCTACTCTTCCTATGCCCTCAGGAGGGATCACGCAGGGGATGGTCGAAAAATGCATGAAGGAAGCAGGTACAGATATTCTTATTGGGAGCGGAGGAGGAATTCACAGTCATCCAGATGGTCCAACATCTGGGGCAAAAGCATTTAGGCAAGCAATTGATGCTGTAATGCAAGGAATAAGTGTAAAGGAATACGCTAAAGAACACAAGGAATTGGGAGTCGCCCTTGGAGTATGGGGTACTGGAAAGACTGCTTTGATCGAATAAATTGTAACTTATTTTTTATTTTATTTTTTATTTTATTTTCAAACTTTATTCTATGTGTATCTTTTTAATAAAACTCTTATATTTGAATTGAAATCATCATTTTTGACAACCTCCACAATAGAATTGCCACATAAATCTAAATACTGGAGTTTTGGTAATTGGTTAAGGTATTTTAGATTCACTAAATCGCTAATTTTATTGTTTGATAATATTAGGTGGGTCAAATATTTTAGATTAATCAATCCTTTTACGTTTTTAATTTGATTATTTGAAAGATCCAATTTTTTTAGATGAATTAAATTGTGTAAACCAGATATCTCAGAAATTTCCCGAATGTTGTTTTTCCAACCCCATGGAGTGCCTTTAACTTCAAATTCAAGGTGATCTGATAAATCTAATTTTTCAATTAGTATTGTCTTAGAGTCTAATTCAAAATATACATTCGGAATTTTGTCTATTAGGTGTTTTATAGTTAAATAATTAATTAAAATTTCAGCTACTTGTGTATTGGTAAAATTTTTAATTCTTTTTGTCTTGAGTATAGCTTTTAGAGATTTTTTATACTTTTTATTCTCAAAGTTTTTATCAATACTCAAAAATTGAATCTTTTTAATTTTCTTCACTTGTTCAATTAAAATTAATTTAGAATCACGAGAATTCATTTTTGCTAAATACTTTATTACAGTAATTAAGCAAAGATAAGAAGTTTCGTGCTGAATCGTCCATTTAAATAGAGTTAAAGTTTTATTGAGATAATTTTCACCAATATTATTTGCAGAAGCGTTCCTTACAATCTCACTTGAGTCAGAAAGTAATAAGTTTTCGAAGAAATTGAATAAAGACTCATCTTTTAAATTAATTTTACCTAAAATATTAATAGAATCTGCTCTAATTACATCTTCCTCGTAGTTCTCAATAATAGAAACCAACAAATTAGTAGCAGAAGATTTATCTAAGTGATTATTACAGTACTCTTCAAATATTGTTTGTGGATTTAACTCCATTATACGATAATATTTATAATTAAATGTTTATGCACTGATTTATTAATTAAAGATGATCTAAAAATAAATAATTTAAGTAAATTCGCGTTTAGGAACGTTCTTAAACAAATCTTTAATTGTAGTTTTTAGTTTGTTGAAAGGTCTTAAATTTCCCGAAAAGGGCGTACCGATGCCATGATATAAAATTGGTTCTATTTGGGCTTCTACATTTTCGATATTCTTTAAATTTCCTTCAGATAAGGCAGAAAGAAAATAGTCATTTTGATATTTTTTAAAAGTTAAAAATCGATACTTTTGAAACCCCAATTTAACAGCAATCCAGCGAGGATAGGCGCCAGTGTTTCCTAAGGTATTCGCAGCAATTGCCTCAATTTTGGCAGTTAGTAGCGATTCTTTCATTTCCATCGCTTCCTCTATATTCTCAAATTCTCCCGGTACTTCTACGTTCAATTGACCTTCTTTATCAAGTAAGAGCGAAATTACACCAATCGACATTGATGACAATCCAATGTAATCAATTCTTATCCAATCCTCTAAATATGGAATTTCTTGGTCTGAAAATACATCCTGTAATTGTAAATATTCCTTAAAGATAAAAATAAGATAACCCTTAAACTTTTTATCAATTTCATATTTTTCTATTTTTGTTAAATTGTTAATGTCTTTACTTCGTATTAGTTCTGAATAATACTTCGCCATTTGTTCGAGAAACCACTTTCCCTTTTTATCGGGAAAAACACCATAGATTAAATATATGATGTTATTCTTTTCGAAGAATTGGCATTTTACATCTTCGTTATTTTCGGATTTGAGGAGCATTTTGTCAAGGTCTCCACCTAAAATACTAGTAGCAATGAAATCTAAGTTATTTGATAATTCTAATAAATAATGTAATCTCTCATTACTTGCAAATAAGGGAGTTCTCTCTACGGAGGTTATTCCACAGAATTGTATGTGTTCTCCCCTTCCCCCTTTTCCATTCCCTTTTAATATAATCTTTTCGTCGTCTAAAGAAAATTTAGTTGCTACTCGCTTTACTCTGACTTTACCTTTTAATTTTGAGGAAGCTGTTATAGTTTGTGGTTTAAATAGTTGGGGAGAAAGCTTTTTTGATTCAGTATTTTCGGAATCCTCATATTCAAACAAATTTGCTAAGAATTTTTTACATCTGGGGCAAAGTTGGTCTTCTGGATATGGTTTTACAATGGTATAACCACAATCTTTGCACTTTAGGGTATTACTATTGACGCCTCTAAAAATGTTTTACCAACTCCGCCAAAATTGTTAAGTTCTTTTTTAACAATTTAAGATCTAATAATTATTTATTGATGTTTGGAAATAAAAAAGTTTGTAAATCTTAGTGAAGATTATAAATCTTTCTCAGCAACAGTATTAAATCCTTGTAAGAACTTATTATTTTCTTCTTTTGTTCCAATAGTTATTCTAAGATAGTTATAAAGGTCCGGCTTACTGAAGTGTCGCACTAGGATTTTGATATCTTTTAAATCCCATAAAAATTTTAAAGTAGTTGATTTGTCATCAAATTTAATAAAGATAAAATTCGCATCTGATGGTAGCACGTTGATACCTGCATACTTATTAAGAATTTCTGACAATCTTTTTCTTTCTGTGATTATGTTCTTATTTTGATCGTATACTTTATTTCTATGTTTTATACAAGATAATGCGGCATGTTGTGCTATATAATTTGTATTAAAAGGTAATTTAACGCTATTCATTTCTTTAACGATAGAAGCATCAGCTAAAGCGTACCCAATTCTTAAGGACGCAAGTGAGAAAGATTTTGAAAATGATCTGCAAACAATTAAATTTTTTACATTTTTCAGTAATGGTAAACACGTATATTCAGAGAAATCGGCGTATGCTTCATCCACAACAACAATTCCAGGAAAATTTTGGCAAATTTTAAGAATAGTATCATTATCAAATGACTTCCCGTTAGGATCGTTTGGTGAATTTATAAATAGTAATTTTCCTTTTTGGTTATACGCACTTTCTGGTATCATAAAATTGTCGTCTAATTTAATCTCGGTGATTTTTGCGCCATAAAGATTAGCTAAAACTTTATATAATCCAAAAGTGGGATAGAATATAATAACTTCATCTCCAAGATTAACAAATACTTTGAAAATTACATCCAAAATATCGTTGGAACCATTTCCTACAAAAACAGTATTTCTATTAGTTAATGTATCTTTATTTCTCAATAGTTGATTTAGAACCGCTTTACGAACCTCAAGAGCTAACGGATCGGGGTATTTTCGTAATAAATCTTTATTCTCTATAGTTAATTTTAAATCATCTAGTATTTCTTGGATTGGGGGGTATGCGTTTTCAGTTGAGTTTAATTTTACCCAACCGTCTCCTTCCGGTTGTTCTTCTGGTTCATAAGCGCTATAATTTCGAAGATTTTCTCTAAATAACTTTTCTAATTCCATCTCGATTACCTTTTTTTTAAAATAGACTATTTGGTCGCAATTTCTTATTAATTTAATATTTTATATACTATGTTATAACATTTATTTTTTGTCTTTTAACCTCGCATTCACTGATTTTTTAGAGACTTGCTGCCCTTCGAATTCAACTATTATTGTTAAGTTTATTTTTTTATACGAAATTTATACTATATTATAAAAGCAAGTCAAAATACTCAATTTTAAATTGATTAAATCTATTAATTTTATAAATATTATTTATAAAAGAAAGTGATTAAAGATTCAGTTTGCTATTATGTTTCAAGTTTTAGAAGGCGGAGTAAGTGAGCCCATTAAATGGAATAAAGACAGTCTCACAGCTGAAAGCAATATTATCATCTTAGATGAGGGAACTTCCTCTCTTTTTTTATGGTATGGGGCAAAACAAGGTTTGGTTTCAAGAAGAACTGCGCTTAGACAAGCACAGTCACTAAGAGGGCATGGATTTACTGTCGGTAAAAGTATAATCGGGAGAGATACTAAAGATTTAAAAGAAGTTGATCAAAGGAAAATTGGTAGGGTTCCTGAAAACGATGAATTAAATGATGAGCTTCAAACTTTATTAAATAGGAAGTTCAAGGAATTAGATAATTTTGTTATAACCTTTGAATTAAAAAATATTGTAGAAACTACTGTAAAAGTATTATCTAAACCCCAACCAGTAATCGAAGAAGAAAAACCTAAAGTTGTAAAACCAGAAATGAAATTTGCTTCTGAATATGACGATAAACCAGATCCTGTTTTAGACAGCAAACCAACAGAAAAGCCATCTACAAAAGTTTCTACACCAGAACCCAAAGTTGCTTCTAAACCTGTGTTAGATCTTTCCATCCAAGGTAAAATAGGATTTGTGTTGGTAGGAATTTTAGATCATTACGATGATATTTGGATTTCAATAAAAGAAGGTAAAAATTATTCCGTCGAGCACATGGATGGAAGAATATGTGAATTCTCAATTGTCGAAGGTAAGATTAAATTTTCGGTAAATTCTTTTTCAGGCATTTCTACGAACATTAAAACTGAAATTCAGCGGAAATTTGTAAATCTTTCAAAGCTAATATAATTTTTTTTCTATTTTTTTATATATTTGAATTTAAATTTTAAGCTATTTTCATTATTATTAAGAATAAGAGTTTCGATTCTTAGTGTCATATTTATTATTTTAAAAAAAATAATTATAAAAAATTATGAAATTCAAAACATTAGCAGTTTTATTTTCGGATTTAGAGTCCACCCCAAAAAGGCTCGAAATGATCGATATCTTGTCAATATTTTTTGTAAATATAAAAAAGAATAATAACCTTAAGGATTTAGATAAAATAATCTATTTATTGCAAGGTCAATTAGTTTCGAATATGAAACAATTTCCAAAAATCGGTCTTGCAGAAAAAATGATAATTGAGGCTCTATCTTTACATTCTTCTATCGAAAAAAAAAAAATAAAAGAAGTTCTAATAAAAAGTGGAGATATTGGGGCTACTGCTGAATTAGTATTAACAAAAAAGAAAGAGCAAAAATATATATTTGATTTTGAAGATAAAATCAGTGAATTGGAATCTTTATTAGAGATTTCTGAATTATATTCTGCTTTACAAAAAATTGCCTTAAGTGAAGGAGCAGGATCGCAGGAGTCGAAACTAAGAATTTTAAGAGATTTAATGAGTAAAAGTTCTCCTTTAGAGACTAAATATCTATTACGCATAATTACATCAACTCTAAGAGTAGGTGTATCAACTTTAACTATTATTGATGGGTTAGCTTTAGGATTTACTGGCATTAAAAAGAATAGAGAATTTATCGAAAAAGCCTATAATTTGCATCCTGATTTGGGAGATATTACAGTAATTTTAGCGGAAAAGGGTATAGAAGAAGTAAAAAAGATTGATATCAGTTATGGTGTTCCAATTCGAAGTATGCTTGCCTCTCGGGTTCCTTATGCTGAAATTATTGAAAAGACAGGTTCACCTTTAATAGCAGAATATAAATTAGATGGAGAGAGATTACAGGTTCACAAACAAGGTGATAATGTTTTGCTTTTTTCACGACGATTACTTGAGATATCTGATCAGTATCCAGATGTTTGTCAAATTATACGGGAAAATTTGAAAGTAAATAACGCTATTATTGAAGGTGAAATTGTTGCTATGGATGCATTTTACGAAAAAATGCTTCCATTTCAGGTTTTAAGTAAAAGAAGGAGAAAATACGATATCAAAGATGTTTTAAAAGAAGTTCCTGTCAGCTTATTTTTATTTGATTTGCTAAAACTTGAAGACGAATCCTATATAGAAAAACCATTCCTTGAACGACGTAAAAAATTAGAAGAAATTGTGAAGGAAAGGGATGAAATACATTTAGTTAAATCCGTTTTAATAAATACGACAGAAGAATTATTAGATTTTTTTAATGAAGCAAGAAACAATGGAACGGAAGGAATTATTGCAAAATCTGTTAAAGAAGAGTCTACATATCAAGCAGGAAATCGTGGTTTTCTCTGGATTAAATTAAAGGGTTTAGAAGGGGGAAAACTAAGCGATACCATAGATTGCGTAATTATAGGAGGAATATATGGAAGAGGTCGTAGAAAGGGAGTTTATAGCGCTTATATCTTAGCGGTTTACGATCCTGAAGACGATACTTTCAAAGCGTTTACTCGTGTTTCTTCAGGTTGGACAGATGAAATATTAGAAAAATTAATGAAAGAAATGATACAGTACGAAGTAGCTAAAAAACCAAACAATGTAATATGTAACGATAAACCAGATCACTGGTTTCAACCGGAAGTAGTGATCGAAATTATGGGAGATGAAATTACTATTAGCGATAAAACTTCTTTAGGATTCTCCTTGAGATTTCCAGTTTTTCTACGGTTTCGACCAGAAAAGTCTCAAAAAGATGTAACTACAGTAGATGAAATTGAAGAGTTATATCAATCTCAATAAAGAAAAAAAGCCTTTATTTTAAATATAAATCTGGAGCCCCCTTTCCTCTAATTTCTTTAAAAAAGAGGGAAAAGTTACAAAATTATTTTCTCCTAAATATAATTCTTCTAAAAGACCAAGAGATGAGATTGATTCTGGAAGTACAGTTAGTTTGTTCCTAGATAGGTTTAAACTTTTTAAGTTTTTTAAATTTCCAATTGTTTCAGGGATCGTTTCTAATTTATTATCGGCTAAATTTAGGATTTCTAATGAAGCAAGGAAGCCTATTGAGGATGGAATATTTGTTAATTCATTTCTTTCAAGATCTAACGATTTTAATGATAGTAGGTGATTAATTGAGGTAGGGAGAGTAGTTAATAAATTCCAACTTAAATTCAACGCTACTAAATATTTTAGAGATGATAGTGATTCTGGAAAATAAGTTAATTTATTATCGTGAAGATTTATAGTTTTAAGGTTTATTAAGTTTCCAAAGTCATTAGGCAATAGTGTAAGTTGGTTTAATCTTAAATTTAAATGCTCTAATAATTTTAAAGAACAAATTGAAGTTGGAAGCTCTTGAAGTTCATTCTTCCAAAGTAATAATTCTTTAAGTTTTGAAAGCAAACCTATATTATCGGGAAGTTTATTTATATTATTTACATTTAAATTAAGATATTCTAACGAATTTAAAGAGTTAATCCACTCTGGAATTTCTATTATTTGATTGTATCTTAGAGTAAGCTTTTTAAGAGTTTTAAGGTATTTTATAGCGATAGGAAATTTTGTTAACCCTTTAAATATAAAATCTAATTCCACAATTTTACATCGGTCAATAGTATACTTCAATCTCCAATAAGTCTTTTTCAAGTAAATCAATGTAAAATAATTAATTAAAATGTCAGCTAATTCCATACGAGTAAATGGTTTCGCCCCCTTGGCAAGACTCAAAGTTTCAAAGCCAATTTTAAAATCTTTATCATCGACTTGTTTTATCTCGTGAATCAAGATTAGTTTTGTAATGCGTTCATTTCTTTTTTCTAAGTTGTAAATTATAGATATTAATGAATCAAAAATTGTGTACAAACAAGTTTGAGATTCTTCGTGATGAAGGGCCCATCTTAGTGGGTTCAAAGCATTATCTTTAAAATTATGCCGTAAAATAAGGGCAGATTCGTTTCTGATTTTTTCATCTGAGTCCGAAATAAGTAAATTTTCAAAGAAACTAAAAATTTCCTCCTTCTTTACGCCTGTATTTTCAAAATTATCTCCAATAATTCTTAAAAATTGAAGGCTTTCGTAGCGGTCTTTAACTTTTATACTATTTTCTATTAATGCGATGAATTGTTTAACTGCCGATAATACATCTATTATTTTTTTGTTAAATTCGTCAAATATCTTAGTCGGTGTGCGTCTCGTAATGTAAATCCCTCAACTATTTATAAATTATTAATCCATTTTTTTCTAATTTACCCAAAAAATCGGGTGTTTCTTCAATATTATTAAAGTTTAAATCTAGAATTTTCAATGATTTAAGATTCTCAAGAGATTTGGGAAGTTTTTTCAATTTATTCCCCCATAAACTCAATATTTCAAGAGATTTAAGAGAACCCAAAAAATCGGGTAAAATTTCAAAACGATTCCAACTTAAATTTAAAATTTTTAAATTAATTAACGAGCTAATCGACTTAGGTAAAGATGTTAAATTATTATTCCATAGAGTTAATTCTTTAAGGGTAGAAATTTTACCAATTGATTCAGGAAGTTCAATCAACTTATTATCAAATAATTGTAATATTTCTAATGATTGAAGCGACCCAAGCCAAGAAGGAAGTGATGTCAATTTATTTCCTCCCAAACCCAATTTTCTAAGAGATTTAAGAGGCTTTAGCCATTTAGGAAGTCTTTCTATATTGTTCAATCCTAAATCTAATTGCTTAAGAGAATTCAATCGCTTGAAAGAACCTTTTAATTTGCTTAGATTGTTTCCGTGTAAATCTAAGACTTCTAACTGTGATATATTCCTTATTGTTTTTGGTAAAGAAGTTAATTCATTAGCTCTTAAATCTAGATGTTTTAACGATTTTAAAGAGCCAATAGAAAGTGGTAAACTTTTTAATTTATTATATCTTAAATTCAACAGATTTAAGGTCGTTAATAAACCAATAGAATGAGGAATTGATTTAATTTTATTATAACTCAAATCTAAGTAAATTATTGAAGATAAAAAGCCAATAGTTTTAGGTATCGTAGTAAGTCTATTAAATTTTAAATCTAGAATTTCTAATGATGTTAAAAATTCCATAAAATCGGGAAATTTGTTCAAAATTGTCCATCCAAAAACGTGACTACTAACATCTGATAAATCTAATTCAAAAATCAGGCCCTCTTTTACCTTAAAATTAATTTGACCAAATCTTTTTTCCAAATCGGCAACAATAAAATAATTTTCTATAATTCGTGAAAGTTCAAAACTCGAGAAACTTTTAACATCTCTTTTTTTGAATAAGAGACTTAAATTTTCAATTATTTTCTCATTTCTTATTTTTTTTATTTTATTAATTAACAAAGATTTTGATTGAGGAGTATCAATTTTTCCTAATATCGTTGAGATTGCTAACAAACATTTTAAGGATTCTTCATGTTTCAAAGCCCATCTCATTGGCTCAAGAGCATTATCCAAAAATAACTTTTCTATGACATTAATTGAATTGAATCTTATAGATTCATGAGAATCTGAAATGAGTAAATTTTCTAATAGTTTGAAAACATCATTAGATTTAGCATCAATCTGAGATAGGGTATTAATGCTTTCAATTCTTGTATCTAAATTATCACTATTGTCTATAATCGATATTAATTGATTTATCGCTGAAATTTTATTTAGCTTCTTGTTCTTGTAATTTTTATAAATTAATTTTGGAGATAATTCCATCAATCTTCCAAATTTGGTTTAGTATTTTAAATTTTTTGTGTAACATTAAAGTAGTTAACTTTTCATAATGATTTTTCTTTTTCTTTTAATGATGATCTTGAAACATCGTTAATAATATAATTATTAGATTTTTTTTAAGAGAATTATAAGTTGAGATTAGTTTTAATTCCCTTTCATTTAAAAAAATCCACAGATGCTTCTCACAGTGTTCCTCGAAATTTCTTTTAAAATTAAACAAAATTAAATTTGTATAAAATTTTGATTTATAGTCTAAAATATAAATCACAAAATTGTAAGCGTTCTTCGATCCAATCGTAGAGAAATTGAACTGCTTCATTCAAATCAAATTCATCATTACTATAAAGATATTGGTCTGGCCATATAGGTTGAATATCTCCTTCAACAGTTATGGGTTTCCACATTTCAAGATCGATTTCTAATACGTTCTGAATTTGACTATACATTTTTGTAATTAAATCAAAAATATATTCTTTTGTCCATAAATCGGCTCTTAATTCGGCCCAACGAATCTTTACTTCTTGCATAAATTCCCTATTATGGAATAATCGCAAAAATAATAAATTCCTTCCACCAAAATAATCTATTGAATTCGAATCGTACTTTTTCCAACCCAATTGCCCAAATGAACCGTCAAAATCCCATGGAATTAAAAAAAATTTACTCGGTATAGAATTTCGTATAAGAAAATAATTTTTACTCCAAAAATCCTTATGCAAAATAAAGAAGTTTAAAAGATAGAAATCTATTAAATTCTTTTTATCAAATTTTGAAAAAATCCCCGTAGTTTCATTAAAAAATTCCACATTGGAGGTATTTTTCATAAAACTTACCAAATCCTCAATTATCTGATCAGCAATATAAATTCCATCTTCCTCATTAGGATAGTTTTGCTCCCAATGTACTATTATATCAAAATTATAATGGTGACTTGGAGTTTGAAGGAGTAGACTGGTATTTAAATTGTTTTGAGCATCATCAAGCCCAAATAACCTTCTATCTGTTCTTTCTGCAAGTAAAAAAAGTCCTTGGAATTCTTTATTAATAAACAATTTTACAAATTTAGATTCAGGTAGGATTGCTGTAGGATTTGATGGAAAGAGACTACGCCATAAATCAAAAGCTAACTTAGTTCTCATTCGTGTATGATCATAATAATTTCCAAATAACTGCCAATCATCATCTATCCTCATTCCATATAAAGAGTGTCTACTTTTTAGTTCTAATCGATAACTTTTCTTGGGAAGTACAACACTTGTTCTTCCCCTATACTTTATATTGGATAAGAAAATGCATTTATTCAATTCTACGACTGCTGGTATATAATATTCACTTTTTATTTTTTGATCATACATTATATATATTTCAGGCAATTCTGAAGTCTCTTTCTCAGTCTCTTTCTCTGGTGTGCTATTAAACTGAATGATAACTAAAGTTGAAGTTATGATTAAAAAGAAAATAGAAAAAAGTAAAAAATCTCTCCTTTTTCCATTTTTGGGGGATTTATTAATTTTATTCAACAAAACCTCACATTTTATATTAAATCTACTATAATTCTTCAGCAGAATTTCCTTCGATTA
>DAOUUT010000202.1 GCA_030668025.1 Promethearchaeota archaeon | reverse complement strand
CTTCCCAAACTTCAGCAATTCGTCCTCTAATATAATTTATTCCGTAGTTTTCTGCAGCAGATTCGTAAAACTCTTCGTATCCTCTGCCAAACGCTCTTATATCCATGTAAAATATATATACATCGCTTTCTGGATGTTTTTCTTTGTATTGTCTCGCTTGTTTTGTGGCATACATGCAACAAACTCTAGAACAATATTTATTTCCGCCCTTTCTAAAGTTTCTGCTTCCAACACATTGGAGAAAGGCAATACTGTGCGGGGCTTTGAGGTCTGAAGGTCTAACTGGCTTTCCTAATACCGGGCCATATGAACTTAATAGCCGTTCCATCTGAAAAGCCGTGATAACGTTAGGATATCTACCATATCCGTATTGTTTGAGTGGCGTTGGATCGTAAGGATCCCATCCTGTAGCAATAATTATTGTGCCTATTTTTACTTTAAGATACTCTGGTTTATCATCGTATCTAATTGCGTCTGGTTCACACACATCAGGACGCGCGCAAATCCCACATTGAATACAACTATCCATATCGATAGTGTATTCTCCTGGTACCGCTTGTGGAAATGGAATATATATAGCTTTTCTAGGGGCTAATCCAAGTTCAAATTCATTACCAACTGATACCGGGCAAGGCTCTACGCAAGCACCGCATCCTGTACAAGCTTCTTGATCGACGTAATGTGGTTTTTTCATTATAGTAACTTCGAAATTACCAACATAACCGGCGACATCTACAACCTCCGAATAAGTAAGAAGCTCGATATTTTTTTCTCGGGCAACATCGACCATCCGTGGAGTGATGATACAAGCTGAACAGTCCATAGTTGGGAATGTTTTATCAAGCTGAGCCATGTGGCCACCAATGGTTGGAGTTCTTTCGACAAGATAAACTTTATATCCTTCTTTGGCTAAGTCTATAGCAGAATTCATTCCAGCGATCCCTGCTCCAATAATTAAACATGAAGGTTCTACACTTACTTTTTGAACTTCTAAAGGTAATAAAGTCCTTGCTTTCGCAACTGCCATACTGATATGGTCTTGAGCAATTTGATAAGCACCTTCAGAGTCATTCATGTTAACCCATGTAGCGTGTTCTCTAATATTCGCTTGTTCGAATAAAAATTGATTCAACCCAGCTTCCTTGCAGACCAACCTAAACGTTGGTTCATGCATTCTAGGGGAACATGCAGCAACAACTACGCGATTAATTAAACCCGCTTCAATATCCTCTTTAATAATATTTTGACCGTTATCTGAACACATAAATTTATATTCGCGTGCTAGCACCACATCGGGAAGACTCAATGCGTAGTCCTTAAGGGCGTATACATCAACCACGCCAGCAATATTAATACCGCAATGGCATACATAAACTCCAATTTTAGGTCTCGTTTTTCTCGTAACTTTTATTTTCTTTTCACTTTCCGTCATTACTCATTCCTCCTAAATTAATTGTTCCTTTACTATATCTAAAAAGGGTTGTATGGAAATAAATGGGCTAACTCCTTTTAAATCGTGGTGCTTTATGAGTCCAAGTCTACTAGGATCCATGCCCATGGCGACACCTAACAACTGCGTAATATAAATTACAGGAATATGGAATTGTTCTCCAATTATATCTTTATAGAAATTGTTAACTTCGAGCTGTCCGAGGTCCAATTGAAGATGACAGAAGGGACAACAATTTACTATGATATCTGCACCTGCTTCTCGCATATTAACTAATTTTTCACGAGTAAAATCGGCTGCGACTTCCTTCACGGCTGTTCTGACGGCTCCACCAGCACCGCAACACATGAACTTTTCCTTATATTCAATACTAGTTGCCCCAGTAAGTTCAACTATCTCGTCAAGGAAAGTGGGATTCTCGTATTCTCCATCCCAAGGACGCTTATCGCTAGGTTTAACGATGTGACATCCATAATGCACAGCAACTTTTAAATCTTTAAATTTATGCTTAATAAAATCTCGAATAAATTCTTTCCCCATATCTAAGTATAAAACTTGCATGACGTGTTTTGGCTCGAATTTACCTGTATACTCTTTACCTATTTTAGCAAGTAGTTTGTTTATGTGCTTTTTTTCTTCCTTGTCATGTTCTAAGTCCCACCAAGCGTCTCGCAGAGTACCGTAACACCCATTACACCCTGTCATGCTACTAACACCCATCTCTTCAGCTATTGCTATATTACGAGCAGCAATAACGAGCCAAGTTGGAATATGAAACCCTCTAAAGACTCCTGGGGCTGGACAGCATGATGCTCCAGGCATGTCAAGCAGTTCTGCTCCTAGCTCTTCAAATACATCGCGTATGCTGCGTTCTATCATTGGATATCTATTTGGAATAACGCATCCTAAAAATAAAGCGTATCTCCAATCTTTTTGTTCGTTCACTTTATTTACCCTCCTTTTCATTTTCTTCTTTTTCTTCTGCTAGCTTTCGTTTATCCTTTAATTTTTGTGCATTATCCAATAAAGTTCTGAAACCAACTTCTTTCATTAAAGTTTGACATTCTTTCACGGCTTCTGGATATGAATGAACTGTTGGAGGTAGTGGTGGTAATCCATAAGATTCACGTAAATCTCTCCATTTTTTATTGTTTTCACCGTTAGCAGGAACTCCATGACCTGTTTCATAAAAAATAGTATTAGCCAAACCAAAGTGAGAATCTAAAATATAACCTTCTTCAACAGCAATGTTTCTAAGTTTTATAATCATATCGGTAACAGGTATGTCTCGTGGGCATCGCTCATAGCAGTAATAACAAGTACTACAAAGCCAGATGTCAATATCACTTAAAACCGACTCATCTCCTGTTAACGCGCGCCTGAGAACAGAGCGTGTTCGATATGCTGTGCGCCGTCCAGATGGACATGAACCTGTGCAAGTTCCACAATTAATACAAGCTCTAAGCTTCTCTAAACCCGCATCAACAAACTTTTGAGATATTTTAGAGCTCGTACCTTTATAAACCTTGCGCTTGATATATTTTTCTATATTATCGCTCATTATAAATACAAATCTCTTTTATAGTTTTAAAATTGATAAGTAATTGAATAAAATTGTACAGATTTTACTTTTTTGATTGTTTGATCAAACAATTTTAATTTATAATATTAAGAAGTGAAAAGAACTTTTTAATAAAAAATTTGTTATTGAATTTGGTAATTAAAATGAGAGTATTAATTAATTGCAATATCTAATTGTTTTTTAAGTGGAATAATTCGCAAGAAAATTTTATTAATTCGATAAATTTTTTTTTGTTTGTTTAACTTTTTAAAAAAAACTTAGAATTTTTTTAGCGAAAACCTACTAAACACTTTCGACAAAATTGTAAAAATATTTAAAATAAAACTTGTTATATTAAATTTAAAGAGATTAAATTATTTTTTAGAGAGATGTCGAATTTTGAAAGAAGAACCAATTGTAAGTAATAACGATCTTAAGCAACCAATCTCGATCGGAATAAGTGATAGTTCTGAAAAGATTAATAAAATTATTGAAGTAAGTAAGATCATGAATAGTATGGAAAAACCCGAAGAAGAAAAAGAAAAAATCATTAAAATTCTTAGAGAAGAGATAAAGTTAATAAAACAACTAAATCAAAAAATTAGCGAAGAAAAAGATAAAAAGATAGAAGAACTTAAAAGAAGACTAAAAAAGGAAACGAACCTCGCGTTCTTATAATTTTTATTGAATTTTTTCTTCTTTTAAACCATTTAAGAGTTTTTCAGCTTCAGTATTTCCAGGGTCAATTTTAATGACTTCAGCAAAACATTGAATTGCTTTCTGAATATCACCTAACGACTTGAATAATCGCCCTAAATTAAACCAAGTCGCACTATCCTGCGGGTCTATTTTAATTGCTTCTTCATAGCTCAAAATCGAATCTTGAGATTTACCTAATTTTTCATAAGCTACTCCTAAATTGTACCACGCCCAATTATCCAAAGGATCGATACCCACCGCTTTTTTGCAGCATTCTCTTTCCTTGTCGAAATTTTCTAACTTTTCATAGGCAACTCCCATGTTGCTCCAGGAAACGCTACTTAACGGGTTAATTTTGACTGCTCTTTCAAAGCACTCTATTGCCTTTAGGTAATCTCTTGCTTTAAAATATTTGGTTCCTAATTCGGACCAATACAAGGCATTTTTTTTGTCTTTTGTCAATTAATTTCAGCTTTATTTTTTCTTAGATAATTCGTTCAAGTATTCTTTCTGTTTTTCATCAAGTAAGAAAACTAATTCTTTTTTTACTTCTTTTAATTCGCTTTTTGATAGGTTTAATTTCACCAATTGTTCTCTAACCTCTTTAGACATTACAGTAAATATCTTTTGGAAATATTTTTTTACTACATCTAATTTTTCAAATCCCCCTTCTTTACCATTGTTACTTATGAGTACCACCTATATTTTTTTGATAAAAACAATAATGTTTTTCTCAACTCTATTTAATAAAGTAAGAAAAGGGCTGTTAATAAAAAATATGGAGTCCAATAGTTTAATTTTTTTCTATTGGCAAAGAAAAGTAAAACGTACTTCCTTTATTCCGGCCTTCTGATTCGACCCAAATGTTCCCGTCGTGAAGGTCAATTAATTCTTTCGAAATGTATAATCCTAATCCTGTCCCTTCGATGTCTACGTCCCATCCCTGGCCGTATCTTTCAATTTTGCCAAACTGGGTAAAAAGTTGCGCTATTTCTTTTTTAGTTAATCCAATACCGGTGTCTTTTATTGAAATTATATAGTAATTGTTTTTTAGTTGAGAATCAATTGTAATTGTACCACCAATAGGAGTAAACTTTATTGCATTTATCAATAAATTGTTGACAACTTCGTATATTTTCTCTTTATCAAAATTTGCATAAATATTTTCCTTTATGTTTAGTTTAATCTTCTGTTCTCTTAATTTGGCAATACCTTGTAATTGCTTAAGGCAAAATTTGATTAAAAATGTAAGATTCTCTCTATTTTTTTTTAATTTCAACAACCCTTGATCTAATTGGGAACTTTCGACAAGTGTGTTGATGTAATCCTCAAGACGCTTACTTCCACTCTTGATTTCTTCTAAAATCGAAATAACATCGCTGTCCAACTTATTTGAGTGTAGTTTTAACAATAATTCGGTGAATCCTTTAATAGAAATTAAAGGCGTTTTTAATTCGTGCGAAGTTCTTGAAAATAAATCGCTTTTTAACTTATTTATTTCGTTTAACATTCGGTTTTGTTCTTCCAAATGTTGTTGAGATTCCCACCTTCTTTGCTCTATTTCGAGAGCATCACATATTAAAAATAACACTAACTTATTTTGGTTAGTAATAATTGGATTTTGTTTAAACAAAACGCAGAGTAAACTATTTAAGTCGTTTTCAGATAAGATTAATTTACCATAACAAGCTTCGATATCGTTTTCAATTATATAAGGATCAGATTTGGCATACTTCGTTTTTTGGATGTCAAAGAATTCCTGAGTAAAGTCGTGATTTTCTTTAAATAATTCGCTTACAAACAAATCTCTCGTAAATTCTTCCGAAGTATAAATTGTGATGTCTCCTTTACTACTCATTACCCTATATTGCTCTTTTTTTTCATGTTCGCTTTTAGTGATGTATAATACAATGTTGCCATTAAGTAATTTTAAGCAAGTTTTTAGCAATAATTCAATGTTTTGTTGAATATCCGTACTGTAGTTTAAAAAATTAATATTTAACTCATAAATCAATTCTTCGTACATTTTTTTTTCTGTAACATCTTCTAACCATAATCTAAAGCTAATTAGATTGTCTTTATCGTCGTATTGATTTAATCTTTTTCCTTGTAACCATTTTATTTTTCCTCTATTAGTCACAATTCTAAATTCGATATCCTTTCCTTCTTCAGAATTTAACAATTTTAGCAGATCGTCTGGGTGAATTATTTCATCCATCAATTTTTTGTTAACAAAGTCCACATCTTGATACCCAATAAATTCTAATAATTTTGGATTAATGTAAGAAACGCTATTGTTTTCCAGTTCTATTTCTAAAATACCAATTGTTGATGTCTCTAATAAGTCCTTATATTTTTCTTCTGAGTCTTTAATCATTTTTTCAGCTAATTCTTTTTCAGTAATATCCTCTACCGTAAAAATTATATTCTCGATTTCTCCTTGATTCTTTAATAAAGGCGTACCATTGATAGAAAGTAAAATATTTTCATTCGCAAGTGACTTAAAAGTTGCGTGATAATCAAATATTGGTTTTTTCGTTTTCATAATAATCTGAAAAGGCAACTGATTCTTAGGAATAAGTTTGCCTTCTGAGTTAAAAAATTTAAATTTAGTGGTTATGAATGTTTTTTTTAATAATTCTTCTTTAGGGTAATGTAAGACTTTTTCGGCCTGAGAATTAACATATATAATATGCCCGTTTTTATCAACAGATAAGATCCCCGCGGGAGAAGTTTCCATAATTCGTTCTAATCTCTCATGTTGTTTACGCAAATTTTCTTCTGCGTTCTTCCGTTCGGTAATATCTTCAAAGGTAATTAAAAGACCAGCAACATTTCCATCAGAGTTTAACAAAGGAATTCTATTTACATCTATCCAAATCTTTTCTCCGTTTCTGAGGGTCCAATATTCATTAGTATGAAAAACAACTTTATTAGATTCGATAACTTTCCTTTCTTGTTCTTTGTTAAATTGAATCTGATTCTTATCTAAAAGCAATTCTTCGTCAGTTTTACCTATTATATTTTCAGGGTGTTCAATCTCAATTAATTTTGCGTAATTATCGTTACATCCGAGATAACTTAGATCAATATCCTTCCATATAATATATTGTGGGATATTTTCTATTACCATCTGTAG
>DAOUUT010000112.1 GCA_030668025.1 Promethearchaeota archaeon | reverse complement strand
GGATATATCTTGGAAAAAACAAAAAAATTATCAGAATCAATTGAATGAACTTAAATCAGACCACTCTATGGAACGTTCCAAATTAAATAATTACGAATCTAAAAAAATTATCACCACAGATCAAATTGAAACATTATATCAACGATCTAAAGATTATGGCTCATTACCCCCAGTTACTGACGATTTATCTGAAACTGGTTTGCAATCTGATATTTCAACTGCCAATAACAAGAAAAAAGCTATAGAACCCGTTAATTTAAAGGCAATTACACAATACGACACTGTAAAAGAGCGGTTCGACGAAATTGATATGAGGAGACAGACGATTCAACGCGAGAGAAAATCTATACTTGATGCAATTGATAAAATCGAATTGGAAAAAACTAGAACCTTCATGAAAGCATACCACGAGATAAATCGAGAGTTTTCGCGAATTTTCCAGAAACTTTCGCCCGGGGGGTCGGCTAAAATGATTCTTGATCGCCCAGATAAGCCATTTGAGGGAGGGGTTACTATTGAAGCTCGACCTCGTGGAAAACGTATCTCTAGTTTGGAGATCCTTAGTGGTGGTGAAAAAACTTTGGTTGCGTTATCTTTTATATTTGCTGTTCAAGAGTTTTATCCTGCTCCATTTTACATCATGGATGAGATTGATGCCGCTTTAGACGGTCCAAATGTGCATAGAGTCAGTGTAGTTATAAAGGAATTTGCGAGTCAAGCACAATTTATGGTAATCAGTCATAGAGAGGAAAATATTGTAAATGCTGATCGAATATATGGCGTTTCCATGCAACAAAGTGGAATAACTGATATCTTTAGTGTAGACTTGGAAGAAGAAGCCAAGAGATTACTTGAACTTCCAGATGTTCCCTCAAATGTAGAAGAAAATTAAACTTAACAATTAAAAATTTTAGGTGAAATATTATTCACGAAAAGAATGCCTCAGAAAAGATGTATACCTTCACGGAATGGAATGTTAAGCAATTAAGAGAATTTGCGACCAAAAATAAGATTAAAATCCCTTCTAAGTCTAAAAAGAACGATATTATAAAGTTTTTAACCAAGGTAACTTCTCATCCAGAATTTGTTGATAGAACCCAAGAACAGGAAGATGTGGAAGAAATTATAGAAGAAGAATTAATTGCTGGCGAAGAAGAAGATCCTGCCCTGATTCATAAACAAACATTTGATTTGAAATTTTGGCAAAAACCCCCCTATAATTCATTATTAGATAGCGAAATCGCAAAAGAATCAAATGTTGCGTTCTATGATTTATCGTCGTTGGTAGATAAATTTTTCGATAATATGCTACACGAAGATTTAATCAATTATAAAATATCAGGTATTGCTCTCAAAACATCAGCAGTACTTCATCATTATAAAATTTCGAGTATTATAAGAGAAGAAGAACAAATTCAAAAAAAAGAAGAATTAGAGAAATTCCGAGAAACGCATTCTCGAACTATTCCAAAGACATTACCGCAACCAATTCAGCCAAAAATGCTGATTTCCACTAAGGATGAATTATTTGACGCCATGAGGTCTGCCATAATCGAAACTATGCAAAAGAAAGAAAAATTAAAACGGCGGAGAATGCGGAGGGACGAAATAAAACAACAAAGAATTCAAACGAAATCAAAAGCTCAACTACCAAAAGAACTTTTGAAACATATTAGTGGAAAAGAACAAACGGTAGGAGAACTGCACGATTCTTGGTTTAACCGCATTAAATCGAAAATTCAACTTGACGGTAAAGAAACGAGTTTTTTTGATATTGCAAAAATTATTAATACTGAAGAAGAAAGCGAGCTTGGTAAAAAGTTTGCTTTTGTAAGAATGTTTTTGGCACTTATGTTCCTGTCCACGGGCAGTAAGCTAACATTATCACAAGAAGATGTTTTTAAAAATATTTCAATTAACTTAAGAAAATAATTTTGATAAAATAATTTTGACGATAAATTATGAATGAAAATAGCGAAAAAGAACTAGAAAAACTACCTGAAATTGAAAATGAAATAGAAGAAGATATTTCTCAAGTAGAAATGATTCCGGAAGAATTAAATGATACTATTGATACTGATGGGGATATCGAAGAAGAACTTGAAAAAGAATCTATAGAAGAATTTGAAGAAGCCACATTAAGTTCCGAAACCTCAGAAGAAAGATTAAGTGAATTGGAAACTGAAATTATTGGAAGTGACGGTGAAGAACCCCAAATCCCCCAAGAAATCACGAAAGAAGATTTAAAAATACAATTAAAAGAATTACGGAGAAATCTAATAGAAGGCTCCCTTTACGCCGCAGGTAGACCCCTTGATATCGAAGAATTATCGACTAAATTAGAAATTCCCAAAAAAGAAGTTGAAGAATTAGTAAGAGTTGTTGCTTTTGATTATTTAGAACGTTCTGGCGCTTTAATTGTTGCTCAAATTGGAGAGAAATATCAGATGCAGCTTAGACCTGAACTTACCGAAACTGTATCTAAATTCGCCAAAGGAGGTGCTATTGCTGAGCGTTACTTAAGAACGCTAACTATCATAGCGTTGAAACAACCAATTTTGAAATCAACTGTTATTAAATTAAGAGGAAGTGGGGCTTACGAGCATGTTAAATACCTTTTAGAAAACGATTTAATATCGGCAGCAAAAAAAGGAAGATCAGCTGAATTGGCTACAACAGATAAGTATGCAGATATGTTTGGTCTACCTAAAAATAAAGAAGAGCTGAAAAGAATGATGGTATCGCAATTAGGTCTTGGAGAAAACACAAATTAACTATTTAAATCTAATCAAGTAAGTCTATTTTTTATTAAGAGGTTTTTAACAATTTAGTTTATTCTACATTTTACTCTTAATAACAAATAAGTTCTAAAGCTAACCCAGAGAATTTTAATTAAATAGATGAAAGGATTCCTTATTAACCTTGATTTACCATATCTTCTTTTCGAACATTGGACCGGAATTTGTTTTATTTTGTACCCATGTAGGCTCGCTATTATAAACATTTCTTGAGCGTAATTGTACTTACCTACAATTTCGTCCACAAGAACAGAAGCTAACGATCCATTAAACGCCCTAAAAGATGATTGTATGTCGTAAACTTCTGCCAGTCTTAATAATATCTTGGACAAAAAGATCGAAATAAACTTATTTCCTAATATCCTAATTGACGATGATTCGTATCTCTCGCCAGTCAAAAATCGGTTTCCTTGCACTAAATGGGCTTCGTCTCGTAATATTGGAGAAATCAACTTATTTATGTGTTTAGGGTTATATTGACCGTCGCCGTCTAACACCACTACAATATCTGCATCTTCTTTTAACGCTTCTACTAATCCAATCTTAAAGGAATAGCCCAAACCTAAGTTCTTTTTATTCGATATTACTATTGCACCTGCTTTTTTAGCGGTATCTGAAGTGCTGTCTGTACTGCCATCGTTAATAACAATAACTTTCTGGTTAATGTTTGGGAACGAGGGTATTTCCTTAATCAATTTAAAAATACTTTTTTCTTCGTTATAAGCGGGGACGAAAATAATTAAATTTTTATTCGTCATTTTAAAAAAGATTGTAGGTAAAAGAATTAATTAAAAAAGAACAAGGATAAATTTAAATCCTCGTAATGTTCTTTAAGTTCAGGACTTTCTTTAATGTCCTTTTCCTTTTTGCTTTCAATAATTTCAAAGTTTTTTATTCTAATTGTGTTAATAATGTCAGCTTTTACATTTTCAATCTCGTTTATCGTATCTTTATTCGTGGAAATAATAATTCTTTCTACTTCTTGATTTAACGGTATTTTAAGCTTAGATTTGCAATTTCTAAGAATTTTGATAATTTCAATTGCCAATTTTCCGCGATTCGCTAACTCCTCAGAAACATTATCGTACGGCTGCGTCCATACTTCTAAATGGATCGATTTCAACTCTTTATAATTTTGATAGAGAATTGAGTAAATTTCTTCTGTAATAAAAGGCATTGTAAAGGCGAATGTGGTTAAGGTTTTGTAAAATAAACTCAGTGCATTCCTTAACGCGTTTTGTGCAATACTTTTATCTTCAGAATAGAATTTATGCTTTATTGCTTCTATGTAGTTATCGCACAGTTCGTTCCAGAAAAAACCCCGTAATACCATAAAAGCTTCGTGCCAATTATATCCGTCGAAATGTTTTGTAGCTTCTTTTAAAACTTTATTAAATTCAAAAAAATAATAACTTTCAATTTCAGATAATTCGCTATCTTTGATCTGTAAATTTGGAACTTCGATATTTCTTAAATTAAGAAACAAAAATCTGTATGCGTTCCACATCTTAGTGATAAATCGGGATGCTCCAATTAGTTGCTCGAAATTTCTGCGATATTTTTTATTGAATTTGTCTTCTGGGAGTTTTTTTCTTTCTTTTTCGATGTTTTCGTTTGAAATTGGCTGTTTTGTATGAATGTTTATCCAAGTAAATTCAAAAGGATAATCGTCTCCTAGTGAGCCCATCGCAGCCCATTGTCTAACAGCATCAGCTCCAAATTTAGGCATAACTTCATCTGGTGAAATAGAATTCCCAAGGCTTTTTGACATATGTCTTCCATCTGGACCTGAAACCATACCATTAATCATTGCTTCGTAAAAAGGGGCTTTTCCTGTTAATATCTTGCACCGGAATAACGTATAAAACAACCATGTTCGAATAATTTCGTAACCCTGAGGTCGATGAACTTTAGCTTCTAAATAGGCCCTTTTAAAGAACGCATCATCGTCTAACCATTTGGACATGGCAAGGGGAGATATGCTAGAGTCAATCCAACAATCGCAGACATCTTTTTCGCCAATGATATCAGTGTTACCACATTTAGGGCATTTTTCAAATGGTGGAGGAATTTTAATTGGATCTATTGGTAAATCTTCTTTTTTTGGAGGAAAAATCTCGTTGCATTCACCACAATACCAAAAAGGAATCGGTGTTCCGAAGACGCGTTGCCGGGAAATTACCCAATTCCAGTCTAAGCCGTTTGCCCAATCCAATAATCGGAGTTTATGTTTCTTAGGATACCAGTCCATCAAATCAGCAGATTCTATAATTTCTTGGGTAAAGTCCTTAACATTAATAAACCATTGATAAACGGGTAGATATTCTATTGGAGTTCGACAAGACGAGCGTTCTGAATGGATTATTATACTGTGTTCATAGTCATCTATTTTTTCTATTGATCCTAACTCTTCAAGATCCTTTACTATTTTTTTTCGAGCTTCCATAATTGAAAGTCCCTTGTATTTAGAATTTTCGTTCATACGACCATTTTCAGTAAATATTTGAATTTCGTTAAGGTTATATTCTAATTTCCATTTGATGTCCATTTCATCTCCATAAGTACAAACATAAACCACTCCTGTTCCAAAATTCATATCAACATTTTCTTTCATATAAATTCGAACATTTCGGTTAGCAATAGGAAGTCTTACTTCTGCTGCAGAAAGATCGTAGTATCTATCATCGTTTGGATTAATAAGAACGGCAACGCAAGCCTCCATATATTCTGGTCGTGTTGTAGCTATGGTAACATACTCGTTTTCTCTTCCCACTAAGGATAATTTTATATACCATAACTTTCCTGTTTCTTCCTTATAGCCCACTTCTGCTTTCGCTACTGAAGTCTCACAGTTAACGCAGAAATGCGTCGGAAATTTCTCTCTGTAAAGTAATCCCTTTTCGTAAAAATCTAAAAGTGAAATTTGAACTTTTCGTTTATATTCTTCATCCATAGTGCGATAAGTATATCTCCAATCTGTGGAATAACCTAATTCATCCAGCTGTTTCGTCATATTTTTTATATTGTTATCGACCCATTCAACGCATTTTTTTAAGAATTCCTCTCGGTCATCCTTAGAAACGCCATAATTTTTTGCCACCGCTAATTCTACTGGAAGGCCATGACAATCAAAACCTTGAGGAAAATAAACATTTTCTCCCTTCATTTTATGATATCGTGCTACAAAATCGATCCACGAATGATTCAAAACGTGTCCCATATGTAACGAACCACTTACGAAAGGAGGGGGGGTGTCAATAGAAAAAATAGTACCTTTTTGATCGATGTTAAAATCATAAATTTTTTCTTCGCGCCAATATTGTATCCACTTTTTTTGAATATCGTTGAATTTAAATCTTTTTGGGTACTCGGTCTCTTGTGTCATATACATACCTTTTTAGATAGTTATTTAATGTAATAATGGACCTGACGGGAATTGAACCCGTGCCCTCTTACATGCGAAGCAAGCGATCTGCGACTGATCTACAGGCCCATTTTTATTTTAAAATATTTAGATACAATAAAAAAACAATAATAACTAAAAATTTTTTTGATTTTTCTTTAAAAAATTATATAAATTGCCTTTGAATGCAATTAAAACTCCGTTCGACCAATAATCTCGTCTTGTGCGGATTTAGATAATTCTGTAAACAATACAGAATAACCAGCGATCCGTACAACTAAGCCTTGGTATTCTTTTGGATTTATTTGAGCATCACATAGAGTTTCTTTTCCAACCACGTTAAATTGGATGTGATAACCCCCATTTTCTTCAAAATAGGTTCTAATGAGTGGAATGAACAATTCTATCTTTAATGTGTTTGGATGAAAAGCTAATATTACTGAGTTTCCATTCGTTATTAACTCATTATCCAGCTTCATAATTGAATTAAGAATCGCAGTTGGACCATTTTTATCCCTTCCGTTGGTTGGTCCAACTCCATTTGAGAGTGGTTCTCTTGCCTTTCTTCCATCAGCGGAGGCTGCTGTAAAAACTCCAAATGCCAAGTGAAAAGCTGTAGAATAAATTCCTGGATGATACTTTCCACCTCTATAATTCTTATATTTAAGAATTTCCTTACAGAACAAATCTGCTACGTCGCGAGCTATAATGTCGACATAATCGTTATCGTTTCCAAATTTAGGGACTTTATTAATAAAGATTTGTCTTATTTCTTCTCCTTTTTTTCCATTATAACTACCTCGGTAATTCTTTGATAATATCTTTGTTAATTCTTCTAAAGAGAATAATTTTTCTTCGTAGACCATTTTTTTTATTACAGCAAGAGAATCGGCAACCGTAGATAAACCAATCAGTTGAGTCGTAGTAAAATCATATTTAGCGCCTCCACTTGTGATATCACACCCCTGATCAATGCAATCGTCTATAGTTGCGGATAAAAAGGGTTGTGGATTGAGCTCAGCAATAGCTTTTTCAAGGAAAGACATCGTTTCTACCAAATTTTTAATAAAAAAGCTAAGTTGGTTTGAAAACTCGTCCAATAAATCTTGGTATGAAGAGAGCTTTTTTGTGTTTTTAATGCCATATGGCTTTCTTGTAAACATATCTGTCCCATTGTTCAAGGTTAACTCTAAACACTTTACAATATTTAATTGAGTAGCGTTTGTACATCCAAATGTTTTGTAAGTATGAGTTGGTTCTACACACCCTATTGGCGCGTATCCACGCGCATCCTTTAGAGTATAACCAAGTTTATTAAGGCCTGGGATCATAACAATGTCGTTGAACAACGCAATACTCGCTCCAGATTTAATAGCCTCTCCTGTTTTTATAAGTAAATCGTCTGGAGATTTATTATGAATGCGAACGGAAAAAGTAGGTTGAACTGTTTTTAGCTTTTTATAAGAATCTAAGAATAGATACGACAATTGATTAGTAGCGTCGTTTCCATCCTCATCAACGCCTCCTATCGTCAAATTTGCAGTAAGAGGCGGTCCTTCTGCAGCTATAATTCCTTTATGGAGGACATAATTCCATAGCGTTGTAAGCTTCAAGTAAAAACATTCAATTAAGAATTGTACTTCTTCATCAGTTATTGTCCCTTTTTTTTTATTTTCTAAATAAAAAGGATAGAGAACTTGATCAATGCGTCCTATGCTAATAGCAAAGCCTCCATCTTCGAGACCAGCAATAACGTGAGTGAAATACAATAATTGAAAGGCTTCTTTAAATGAGGATGGTGGGTTACCAGAGATATTAGAACAAATTTCAGCAATTTCATAAAGTTCCTCTTTTCTATTACTATTGCCTTCTTTTTCTGCTAATTCAGTAGCCAATATTGAGAATCTTTGAATAAACTCTTTAGAACCATTTAAAACAATAATAACTGACTCCAAAAAGTCCATTTTCTTTTGATCTTTTGAAAATTCTTCCATCTTCTCTCTTGCTTTTTGAATTAATCCATTAAATCCCACTTTTAAGACGTTATGATGTCCCGGGAAGAAATGCCCCGTCCCGTTAGTTATGTTTGTATCCACGATATAGAGTAGATTTAGCATGAGATCGGTTAATTCAAAATTTAAATAAGTGTCAAATCTGGATTTGGTAGTCTCTTCTTCGTTTTTCCAATATGGTATAATTTCTTCGATTATGGTTTGTTTATCGTTATCTGAAAGTAATAGCCGTTGTGTTTCTCGATTGTTATAGAGGTTAATATCTTGCTCAATTGTATCAACGCGTACTTCAGGATATAGGGGCGTTCCAACAAATTTAGTACATCGATTTCCAACAATAAATTCGTCGTCCCATATTTTTATTGTCATATTTGTAAAAAGATGGCGCATAGCTTTTGCAAATCTTATGTTTGGAGCCTCGCCCTTTGTACTTTTATAAGATTCCGTGAATAGTTTAGCTCTTTCTATGCAGAGTTCGTGTGGCTGTAAAATCACATTATTTTTCAATCGTAAAATTCGATCTTCATAACCCGGAGGAGAAATATGTTCTATTTGCATTGTTATTCCCAAAAAATTGTAATTTTTGTTTAATTTTTAATTAAAATATCATTACTTTAATTTTTATTATAATTTTAAAACTAAATAAAAGTTGTTATGAGTTATTATAAAATCTTTTAAAACCATTAACCATAAATTGGTGCTCTTTCCAAGATTATCATATATTTACCTTTCTTTTTTAAAAACAAATAGACTTCTATTTTAATTTTATTACTTATTTGTAATCCTTTTATCTTATTATATTCAAAGTTAAAAATTACCAAATACTTATTATTTACAAAAAGAAAGACTTTGAATAGTCATCTTTAATCAGAGAAAATAAAATGATTAATAAAGAAAGATTCGAGGAGTTATTTCGCCAACAACTTATAAAAGATATATCTCAAGAACCAATTGAAATCGTTTTATCAGGACAATATGGCAAAGCATTGGAATTACTTAGAGATGCCGAGGCAACAGGATTATTTCCAGCTCTTGTTGGACCGCCCGGAGTAGGGAAAACAATTTTATGTAGATATTTTGCTAGTTTAAGAGCTAAAGAAAAAAAGGATCAGAGCTTTTTCTGGCTTACTATGGATGAAAGCATAAAACCTTCGCATTTTATAGGCAGTTTCGATCCCGCTATTACTTTAAAAAAGGGATTTGTGTTAGAAGCTTTTAATCCCGGTCCACTTTTGAGCGCAATGCTAGAAGGTGGAACTTTTTTAGCAAATGAAATAAATCGAGCTACTGAATACTCGCAAAATACTTTATTAGAACCTTTAGAGGAAGAATCGATTAATATTCCGCACTTGGGTCGAATAAAAGCTAACAAGGATTTCTTCTTTATATCTGCTATGAATCCAGAAGAGCTTTCTGGCACCCATCGCTTATCTGAGGCCTTAAAAGACAGAATTAAGATCTGGATTAAACTAACATACCCTGATAAAGCAACCGAGCTCGAGATTATAAGAATAAATCTACCGGAACATTTTATTATCGAAGAATCTGAATTAGAATTAATTTATTCAATAATAAACGAAACGAGAAAGAATAAAATAGACATTGAAGTACCAGCGTCAATTCGAGCCGGAATTGCGATAGCAAAACTATTAGCTCGAAGAAGATCTTTAGAAAAAGAAGGAAAAATAAAAGAAAAAACATCAACTTACGAATATCTTTCAGAGATCACTCGTCACGTTCTACTAGGAAGTATGAAACCAAAGCCTGGTACAAAAGTTGAAAATATTATTGAACGTATTATTCATAAAACTTTAGGTGCCTAGGGGGTAAAAAGTTATTTTATGGCAGTTTTTCCTGAAAATCCTTGCGAATTTGCTGTAGATTTCATTAGAAGAATGAGGGCTCATACCGACATTATCCAAATTCCGTCATCACGTCAAGTTTTATCAATTCCAAAATTAATTTTATCCAGGTATTATCGAAAGGGCTTTGTGACACCTAACGATTACATAGAAATAAGTACCGTAACTTCGTTTCCGGACAATCAGGAATTAGCAAAAGATATTGCTTTTAAAATTCTCTTTCCAAATTACAAAAAAGATATTATTGACTCGTTTTTTCAAAGCGAAGATACAGTTGATAAATCTATTGAAGACCTTGTAGAATCCGAGATGACATCTGAATTAGATCAACTTCAAGAAATTATAGACGAAATCGAGGCGACAAAATCAATAGATACAGATGAGATTCAAAAATTAGAGGAATTTCTTGAAGAATTAAATTCGAATAGGGAGAAAGAGCCATATAAATCCGCATTAAATTTCTTTAACGACGATTCGGAATTGTATAAAGAAGAGATATCTTCCTTAGAAAAACTAATTCAAGAAGCCCAAAAAAGGCTAGAACAAAAAATAAATTCGTTGAGTCCTGACGATTTAAAGGCCGGTTCGAATTTAGGTTTAGATGACTTAATCCAGCAAAATTCCTTAAGGGAATGGGAAAAACTCGCAAGTAAAGCTCTCAATAATCAAAACATTTCAGAAGATTTATCAAAACTAATTAATTCAAACAAATTAGATGATCTTTTAAAGTCTATAAAATTTATTAATGAGACTTCGGACAATCAAAGCATAAAAGATCAAATCCAAAATATCAAAAATCAACTTCAGAACCAACTAAATAATTTAGATCAATTATTTAATGCCGCAAAAACTTTAGGCGAAACTCCTAAGTTT
>DAOUUT010000056.1 GCA_030668025.1 Promethearchaeota archaeon | reverse complement strand
TTCGTGATGTTAATGTTTTGTATCCTGCTATAAGGGATCGTAGCTTTAACCCTATTGAAAACGCCATGACGAATAACAAGGTTATTTTCTAACACTTCAAACGAAAACATTTTAACATACTTAAATTCGTACCATACAATCAAAATCAAATAAAACACGTAGGGAATAAGTACGAAATAGAAAATCATCAATAAGGTCCATTCTAATTGTATACCCACTTCAAAAACAGATAGCAAAACCAATGTCAAAATCAACCATGATGCATAAAATAAAAAATAACCGATAGAGCCTTTAAGAATCTGTTTTTTAGCAAAATCGCGAGATATTTCACCTTGAAAGTCTAAATTATTTTTACTCATATTATAATTCCTCCATTTTTTTATTAGTTTTATTATATGTAAATTATAATTATATTCAATTTTCTAGCATTTTAAGCTTCTAAAAAAGAAATCTTAAAATATTTCTTTATTATGTAATAAATATTTACATATATATATAAATATTTCTATTTTGATCAAGAATATATAGTAAAGTAGTTCATTCTCCTAATCTGTAATATGTTAAATAAACTTTACAATTCTTCTTTAAAATAACTTGAAGAAAAAATCAAATTTTTAACATTTTTACTATTAAATAATAAATATAAAGTTAATATCATAAGCTATATTGGAAGAATGTAATGATAGAATACGAAAAGATGATTATTACAGCCACAACTGCAAATTCTTGGATGTATCCTGATTTAAAAAATTGGGCGGAATCAACAGATGCATTGATAGAGGATGTTGTTAAATGCTATGAAGCTGGAGCTGCAATTGCTCACGTTCACCTACCCAGGGGAGAAGAGATCGAGACCGTTAAAAGAATTAGAGAAAGATGCGATATTCTAATCCAAGCAGGTATGTCCAGTTACCCAATAGAAGAAAGGGCTCCAGACTTTCATGCGAAACCCGACATGCTTTCTGCGATATTGAATCATCACGATGAACATTTTACTGAAATGACAGTAAACCAAATCCACGATCTAGACGAGTTAGAACAGTACTGCATTACTTGCGAAAAGTTTAATATAAAACCTGAATGGGAAGTGTGGCATATAGGTTCATATTGGAACCTTAATTATTTAATTGAAAAAAATTTATTGAAGGCGCCCCACATTTTAACCTTGTTTTTTAATTGGCCTGGGGGCACATGGTCACCACCAACAGCGGATGAATATTTGCATAGAATAAAATATATGCCCGAAAATTGTCTTCACACAATTAGTGTTATGGGGGAAGAACAGACTAAAATTGCTGTAATGTCAATTGCTAATGGAGGGAATGTGCGCGTAGGAACGGAAGATTATCCTTTCTTGAAGGAGAGAGTTCCAGCGAAAGATAATGCTGAGATCGTACTTCGAATGGTAAATATTAGTAAAGAAATGGGGCGTGAAACGGCAGATCCATCCGAAGCTCGAAAAATTTTAGGGTTATGAATTAAAAGAAATATATTTAATTTAAATAAAACGCTTACTTATGTGTTTAATATGCCATTTTCAGTTGAACTAATTTTAGCTTTTATAATTTTAATACCATTTATTCTAATAAATCTATTTTTATGGATTGGTGCTTTATTTCAAAAGGTACTTTCGTCATTTCTACAGAAGGCTTTTAAAGTCGAAGAGAAATTTGAAAAGCCCAAAAATAAATTATTTAAATGGATAAATTTTATTATCTGGATATCAATTGGAACCATAAATGTATTCTATTTAGACAACCCCGTTTCTTTGGGCGCAATATTTGTATTTTTAGCCTTTCATAGTGGATCTACCCTCAGTAAACGCTTTGTTTTTGGTATTCACGACATTAAAGCAATGAAATACCATTTACCAGATTCAAAAACAACAAAAATTGCCTCTTTCATTGTTAAAGTAAGTATTGTATTAGAATTATTGTTTGTATTATCTTGGGCGTTATTGTATAAGTACCTCAGCGTTTCGATTAAGTCAAATTTAGGTATAGAAGTGAATATTTTACTATTAATTCTATGGGGTTCTGGTTTAATTTATGGAATAATTTTCTCAGTAATTCAAAGTAGCTTTTCAAAACAAATTTTACTTAAGAATGAAATTGGCATAGCTTTAATGTTGTCGGGAGAAGGTTTTAAAGGAAAGATTAAGAGTTCGGGAGATAGCCTTAAAGGAAAGATTAAGAAAGAAAATGTTCTTAAGAAGCTTTTCAAGCAAAGAGAAAATTAAATTCAAAATATTTATTTTGTAGTCCAACCACCATCTAATCTCAAATCTGCTCCGGTCATATAAGAGGAATCATCTGTTGCTAAAAAGAGAATCCCCGTGGCAATTTCTTCAGCTTTTGCCCAGCGCCCTATAACACCTTCTTCTTCGAATTCTTTCTTAACAACATCGTAGTCAACACCTCTATCTCTAGCTTGTTTTGCTACGTCGCTCTGTAGCATTGGAGTGTCGGTCGCACCCGGACTCACGCTGTTAACTCGAATGTTATAGGGTGCTAAATCTAATGCTAAAGCTCTTGTGTATCCTAACACGCCCGCTTTTGTAGAACAGTAATTTGCATGTGCTACTTGACCAATGTGCGCTGCTACAGACGCTAAAGTAATTATTGTCCCAAATCTTTGTTTTTTAAAATAAGGAACTGCAAATTTACATGTGTGGTGTGTACCTTTAAGGTTTACATCAATTAACAAGTCATAATCGTCATCTGGAAAAGTCTCAACTGGTCCTACTCTCACAACACCTGCATTAACTATTAAAACATCAATTTTTCCATACTTATCTATTGTAGAATCAATCATACTCCTAACTTCGTCGGAATTTCTCACATCCAATTTTATGATTGTCGTTCTTTCTTTAGCACTTCCTAAAACTTCGTATGTTTCTTTCAATCCCCTTTCGTCAATATCAGAAAGTACTTGAATTGCCCCTTCTTTAGCAAATAATATAGCCGTAGCACGACCAATTCCTGAGGCTGCCCCAGTTAAAACCACAATTTTATCTTTTACTCTCAAATTATCATCGCCCTCACTTAACAACTATCTTTTTATCGAGATGTGATAATCTTTCACATCCAGAACTAGTAATTCTATAACAATCTTCTACACCAACTAAACCTTGTCCTCGCACATTTAACCAAACTTCAATATCCATGACCATATTTTCTTCAAAAGGAATGTCCATTGCACCTGCAGGGCCAAAGAGATGAGCTTCTTCACATTCTAATCCAATACTATGTGCTGTAATAAGATAAAAGCCTCTTTTTGTAATGTTTTTTAAGTAAGATCGAGCCTCTTCCCTAAATTCCATAGCATTAACTCCTGGCTTAATATTATCAACACAATATTCTTGAACTTGTATCATATAATCCATAGCTTCATTGGCTTTCTTTGGGATTTCACCAATAACGACACCTCTACTCACATCAGAGATGTAACCTTCCCATACAGCTCCAAAATCAAATCTTACAATGTCATTTTGAGTTACTGGGATTCCTAATCCTGGTGCTTCTGGATCAGAAGGACCAATATTCATTGTTAAATGATCCCATCCCCATGCTCCCTCATCTACAATCGTTCTTCTCGCTATTTGTAACAATTCTGTATCCAATACACCCAATTTTACAGCATCTATGCATGCTTGTATTGCCTTTTCAGCTACTTCAGTTGATTTCCGAATTCGCTTTACTTCTTCTTCAGTTTTAATAAGTCGCATGTCAATAAATGCATTATCAGCATCAATAAATTTCGCATCAGGGAACTTCTTTTGCAACGCTTCAGACTGGTATCGAGGCATATAAGATTCAAGCCCTATTGTCTTATTGCCTAAATCCCATTCTTCAACTTTTTTTAACAAGATTTTTAGAGTAGTTTCTAAGGATCCAGCACGAAATACTTTACTTGGTTCGATCCAAGAAAAATCTTCTATACTATCATATAAAGACCATACAATTGCATATTCTTCTCCATCTCTATGTATCATAGATAAGTTTGGGTATTGATTGGATAGTACATATAAAATGGGATTTGGAGCAACATGGGTTACTGGTAAACCTGTAGTATAAAATACATTTACTGGAGTTGAGGCTATTAAAAGATCAATATCATATTTTTCTAAAAATTTTCTTGCTCTTTTCTTACTATATCCAATTGGGTCGACCATCTCATATCACATCTTAAAAATATTAATTGATTAAAATATAATCTGAGTTAAAAACTTATAATAAAATTTATCTAAGGTAAAGCTAAATCTTTATTATCGATTTTGGAAACATTCTACAAGATTAATAACATATTTATAAATATCCTTATAGAAAAGAATAATTATGGATTTTGTTAAATTCGGGATTATTGGATCTGGCACTGTCTGGAGGTTTCATAAATTTGGATGTAAAAATAATCCAAAAATCAAATTTAAAGCAGTTTTTGACATTAACGAGAAAACTGCGAGAAGATGCGCTAAAACCAATAAGATGACTTATTGTAGCACTATTGATGATTTACTAAAAAGCGATATTGACGCTGTACTGATAATGGTTCCACATTTCCTCCATGAAAGGTATGTCATTGCGGCAGCAGAAGCGGATAAGCACGTACTCTGCGAAAAACCGATGGCTACTACACTCGAAGGTTGTGACGATATGATTAAGGCAACTGAGAAAGCGGGTGTTAAATTTATGATTGCCGAAAATCATCGATTTTTGCCCGCTCATAAATATATAATGGAAGCAGTGCAATCGGGGTTAGTGGGGAAAGTTTTTTTGGTGCGATCTTACGAAGGAGTTAATGAAATACCTGGACTTATGAAAAGTGGGCATTGGAAGGGGCACCCCATTATGGCAGGAGGCGGGGCTTTAATGGATATGGGTGCCCATAAATTTGCGACAATTAATTGGATATTAAATGATAAAGTTGAATCTGCTTATTGTTGGTTAACAAAGCAGTGTACCAATTTAAGCGAAAAAGCCGAGGATAACGCCATGGTTTTATTGAGGTATTTAAGTGGGACTATTGTTGAAACTATAGTTAGCTTTACCGTTATATCACCACCAACAAATAGTTTAGAAATATATGGAACAAAAGGTACAATTATCGAAAATCACGAGTGGAAAAAACCCGTTAAAATATTCTCCAATCACGAAAGTATGGGTAATAATAAAGGAAAATGGTATGAACCAGAAATTAAGCATGGACCTTTCCCAAAATATTACGAAATATCTATGGGTATTGAGGACTCTCATTTTACAGATTGTATAATTAACGATCTAAAACCAGATTTTTCTCCAGAGCAAGCAAGAGAAGCAATAAAAACTGTGTTATTATCGTATTTATCAGCAAAAACAGAGAAATTAGTAACGATTGATGATTTGATGGAAGTTCATAATTCTAAGGGAACTAGAACTATTCTCGAAGGATTAGAAAAATACATCAACAACAATTATTGCTTAGAGTAATCGACTTTTTTATTTATTTTATTATTTAACAATAAATTGCTACTATCTTCTTTTTTAAATATTGTTTTGTGATTTCTTTCATTAAATCGAAAATTCTCCGAGATGAGTATTCATTTCAAAAGGTTTTAGCAATAGTAAAAAAGTCGTAAATATCATCGAAACAGTTAAACCAAACACAATTAGCCCTTCAATAAACAGTGGCATAACTCATATCGGAGACAACGATTTTAACTCAAACTTAGTTAATGATCTAATAAATCAAAAATGTGATGTCACTAAAAAAGAGTATTTTATTATAGTTGAAGATATCCATAATCTCTTGAAAAACTGTAAAAAATTATCAAATAACGAAAAGTTAGACTATTGTAACAGCGAAAGGTTCTATATGAAACAGTATTTGAAACATGTTCTAATAAAAGTTAATAGAAATTTTCCTGATTAATTTAATAAAAAGAAAAAAAAAAGAAATAAGTTTTAAACTATATTTGCTATTTATTTGAAGTATTTAATAGCTAATAAGATATCGTCCCGAGTTATTTTCTTACGTTTTGAATGTTTCGTTAAGGTTAACGCACTTTTGGTTATCTTCTCTGCTGATGAACCCATCCAATCAACGAGTTCGTTTACAGCATCTCTTGCGACGATAACAGCACCGTTATGTTTCATAAGGCGCCTAATAGGACTCCAACTAATATATTCAGACATGATAATTCCTCCACTTTATATATTTTAGTTAATATTTTTAAATTTAATTTTTTTGATTAAATTTACTTAATCAAATAAAGAATGTTCTTTTATGTATTTAAAGATTTTGATTGATACTTGATTTTCTAAGGAAAAAAACGAAAAAAATTTCACGACAAAATTCAAACCATACTAATTGAATCATTTCGTACAATATAAATATCTTGCACTGATTTCGAAAATCTGTGAATATTTAATGCTAAAATGAATAATAAGGGCTATAATTCTAACACAATGAAACAAATGGTAATAAAACTAGACGAAAATAAAAATTTAATCAAATTGTGAAATGCTGAAAAGTGAAATTTAATATCAAATGAAACATAAAAAATTTTATTCTATTTTTAAAGCAAGTCATCGAAAGAATACATTAACGAAGGAGTAATTAATCTTTCTAGTTCCAAATAACTTGTTCGTAGTTGCATTTATTACATTCGATAGATTTACCTTTTCCAGTAAAGCTAGATAAAATATTGCCGCAATATTTACATTCTAAATGATAAATTTGATCTTCAGAATCTATTTGGTTTAAAATCATCATATCCTCTATAAAAGTGTTTACAAATTTTGTTAAGATGGAGACGAGTAAAGGATGGTTTTGCGATGCTGCCAACCATTCTATTTTACCCGAGATAATTTGCCCAATTACCAAGACATCGTTTCCCGACACTAATTCTGTTCCGAAAAACCACACAATTTTCTTATCATTATCTTTAATAATTAATTGGAAATTTTGGTCTTGGATGATTTTAGTAATATAATCAAAATAATAGTTTTCGTCGAAGAATTTTTCTATACCAACCCCAATACTTTTAATCGCTTTTTTCATCTTGGGAATTTGTAGGAATTTTTTAACTTCAGCACTTGGTAATATTTTCCTTTCAATGCTAAATGGATCGAGTTGAATAGTAATAGCATCCGTGTCAATTGCCCTAACAAAATCTGCATTATTTACGAATGTAACTGATGATTTAATCTCAACTTTTTCTTCTAAGGATATCGGGCAGAGAAATAAATTAATTTGTTTTTGAACTTTTCCTTTTAATACTTCAAATTCTATTTTTACTTGTGTTTCTTCTTCATCTTCTTCAAAATTAATTTTTTCTATGGTTATAGTTGGAGGTGTACTTCTACAAAGCTTTAAGGCTCTTGGAATTCTTACTCTAATCTTAATTTCTGTAATTGGATCAACGCTCCTATTTGATATTACCAAGGAATAAAGATAATTTCCTCCAAAAGGTTCTGATTTGCATACTAAATTAATTTTATCTTCTTGATTAATATATTCAAGAGAAACAGATTCGAGTTTCTTTATTTTTTGAGACGTTGGTTCTCTAAATAATATTAGTTCGTGCATATCTTCTCGATCTTGATCTCTATTTTTTTTTGCCATTAAAAACTTCGCCGACTTCTCGATAAAGTAATCGATTATATAAAGGAAATAATTCAATTTTAACTTATAATTTTATTTGATGTAATATTTTTTTTACAAACGATTTCTTTAAATATCAAGAACATGAAAGAATTAAGTGAATTGAAGCCATTATTTGAAAGTCCAACTATTCGACCTACTTTCGATTATGTTCATGTTATATTATCTTTATTTATATTTGGAGAAAACCCAGGAGGTATTGGAAGATATCGCCTTAAAGATGAATTGCAAATTGGATCTGGAACAGCTAAATCTTTGGTTAAAAAATTAAAAGATGTGAGTGAGTTTATTGTAGTTCCAAGCGAAGGAGAGAGGAAGGGGCACGTGTTAACTAAGAAAGGGCATAAATTTTTTGCTAAAATAAAAAAAAAAATTCCTTTGTTAGAAAAAGCGGACCTTACTTTTTTAAAAGATATTATTATTGAACCTGAAAATGTTAATCCTTATTTTTGTTTAGTTAAGAACGCTACTAAGAAAATTAAGAACGGAATCGAGCAACGAGACGCGGCAATAAAGGTTAACGGTTCTGGGGCTACTTGTCTTGTGTATAACGGAATAAATATTATCTTTCCCTCTAAATTTGTAAATAATAGTAGCGAAGAACAAAAGAAAATCAATCAAAAAACTCTGAAGTATTTTACATCTAAAATTGAAAAAGCTAACGTATTATTTGAGAAAGAAGATGTGATAATAATAGGTTTGGGTGAAAACTCCCAAATATCGCGGTTAGCCGCTTTAAACGCGGCTTTAACGCTATTTTAATTCGAGTATGACGTATAAAATGAGATTTGAAAAAGACATTATTTTTTTTCTTGACGATATCATAATTAATGAATTAGAACAATGTATTGAAAATGAGGCCCCGAATGAAGCGTGCGGTTTAATTTTCGGTGAAATTCAAGAAATTAATAATAATGGTGATTTTAAATATAAATATTATAGTAAGGATTTTCAATGTATTGACTCTAGCAATAAAAGTCCTGTTGCATTCTTGTTAGACAACGATGACATGTTGATAAAACTTGCAACTACTATTTCAAAAAATAACAATTTAGATTTAATAGCAATTTTTCATTCTCACCCCGCTGGAGCAAATCCAAGTGGCGTTGATAAAAAATGTATGAAATCTTATCATAACTGTGGTATTAAAAATTTCAAGCACTTAATATGGATAATAATGGATTCTAGAAGCAAGGAAATTAATGGTTTTATTTATATAAAAAATAAATTGCTTCAAATAGAGATAAACTTTGTTAAGGATTAATTTATAAATATAAAAATTAAGAGAATTAATTGTTCTTATTCGCTAATTGTTCTCTAATTAAATTCATCAATTCATCTTCAGTATACTCTTTTTCATCCAAAAGTTGATAATTCCTATTAAAAAACTTTTTAAGCCGATTTGGCATCAACCATGCCAAACTAAACCCAATCGCAAAAATTACTGATATTACAGCAGTTGTACCAAAAACAGCTAAGCTTATTATATTATCAGGATCGCCCCATGTAGTGCCTGCAGGTTGAAAATATTCGGGTATGTTATTAAAGCTGAGAATAAATGAAACGAAAGCAACCAATTTGTATCGTACTTTTATCCATGGTTGAATGTTTTTATTCTTTATTTTTTGGTACGCGGAATAGGATGACCACGCCAGCCAATTAAAGACTAAAAAAGTATAGGGTACATCTAAAGTAACTCTGAAATAATAGGTGTAAATTGAAAAATAAGCTTGGAATATCATTAATATAATCTGTATGGTTCCTAAAATTACCGTAACAATTAATACGACTATTGCTTTTGACTTTCTGCCTTTGTAAAATGTCATATTTGTAAAAACTACTAATAAAACGAATCCAATAAAAACAAAAATTTCTTGAAAAATAGGCCCCAGATTAAAGATAAAACTACCAATAAAACCTACAACTATTGCAATAAAACCTATTCCTATAACTATTAGGTTGTTCATTTTATTTTGATTACCTTTAATTAAGAAAAAAATACCTACAACTAAGAGTGAAACAATAAATAATATCAATAATATAGCGAAAATCCAGAAAAAAATAATAAGGTCCATCCTTTATACACTTCCAATTGTTATTAACGACTGGTTTAAAGTTAGTTCATCTAAGATATAATCAAGAATAGATTCACATTCTTGAACGTCTAATTTTATTAATCTTTTTTTTAGAGAATTTTTAAAAGTTTTTTTTAAATCTTCGAAATCAATTTGATTATATGGTTTAAAAGGACCTAACTCGTCCTTTATCGATAGTTTTATTAATCCCCGGGCAGCAGGTGGACTTATATTGATTTTTTTAGCCAATAAGTCTCCCAAATATATAATAATCTCGATTCTGGATTCAACTCCTTGAATTTTCCAGAAAAATTCTCTAGTTTGTTTTTAATTTTAAGTCTTACAAAATTTATATCTAAATTTAATTTAAATCTTTTTAAAAAAATAAAGAATAATATTTCTGATAATTGGTAGTTAAATAAACTGGTAATCTACTAACAGAAAATTTATTGAATTTGTTTGAAACCTTTCTTATCGATGGTACAGATTTGAAGCTCGAATCCTGATGCAGCATCTCGTTCTCGAGAACTTGATATCGCGGTTTTTACCAGCTCAATTCCAGCAGTTATAGTCATATTTCGCTTCCAGTCTGCCTCTAGAACGCCTAAAGAGAATGGTGACCCTGAACCAAACGAAATGTATTTATCTTCATCGTATAAAGTTCCTAGTAAATCAACACCATAAAGAATACCTTTTTTATTCTTTAGGGAATACCCACCTATTATCATCATACTTACGAAGTAAGACCTTCCGCTAAATAGAATGTTTCTCGTTAAACTTCCGATATATTTCGGGTCAGGCACTTTGTCATCTTCTACTTGCTTCAACCTGGAAAGTGCTTTGAGTTGGTTAACAACGTATTGGCAATCTGCCACTCCACCCGAGATTGTAGCACAAGCGTAATCGTTAATCTGAAAGAGCTTCTGTGCAGTTTTAGTGGCTACTGTGTATCCCGCGGTGGCTTGAGATTCTGTTCCAACTACAACGGCATCTTTAACAATTATCCCTACAATAGTAGTACTTGATTTAACAATTCGGTTTAAAGTATCCTCGTCCAAGTTGAGCGTATTATTTTTATTTTCCATCATTCTCTTCAACAAATTTTCTACAATAATTAGACGATAATTTAAATAATTATAATAAATAAATTAATTTCTTCTCCTATTTTTATTTTACTTTTAAAAATTATAAACACTTAAACATAAAATTTTAAACATTTGCTTAAAATCTCTAATACGTTAATTAATAAGTCTTAGCACTATTTGTAAAATTTGTTTTTAATTTAGATAGAATTGTTAAAGTTAAAAAAGCAATTAAAACTAATATTCTCGCCTTGAGCAAAAAAGATCCCTTAATCGAAGAAATTATTGAAGACCTCAAATCGCGATTTTCGGGGCACATCCTCAGCGTGTTCGGGATTGGAAGCTATTTCGAACGGAACCTTCCCCCTAACTGGATCAAGAACGACGTAGATTTGGTCGCGATAGTTGATTCTTTAGAGCACATTCCAAAGCAAGATTGGACCGAAGTAAGATACGAAAAAAAGCAAATAGAAGGATAATTCAACTTAAAGCCGATCGAGTTATTAATAACAAAAGTCCCGAAATCATGAAAGATTTTAAAGATTTGTATTTTCTGTTGAATTCAAAAATAGTTCAGATTTAAGAAAGTTTCATATCAAAATACAATCAACACGCTCATAAAAATTACCGAAAAAAATCAATAAATATTTCGTTATTCTATTGTGTGAGTCTTTTATGCTCTTATTGTCATCACTGAGTTTTGCAGTCATTACTACCTATATTTGTCGAAAGAATAAAAAGGAAAAATTTAGGCAAATTTGAAAATTAAAAGAATAAATAATGGATTAAAAAAAAATAGAGAGAAAAATGTAATAAGCATTAGATAATAATAATTAGATTTTGATGAAGAAATTACAAACTTTTTAAACCCAAAAAAATTATTCAGATTGAAATACCATGACAAATAAGTTGTTATTACTACACATAAGTGATTTTCATTTGGGCAGACTCAATCGGCACACGGGGAGTAATACCTATTTTGCCAAAATCTTTGACGAAATCAAGAATAAATTAAGAGATAAAAATATAAAGTTTTCAGATATTAACCTTGTTATATTCACTGGTGATTTTACTTCAGAAGCAAGTGAGACTGATTTCTCACACGCAAAATCTTTTGTTAAAGAAGTACTTTATCGAGATTTTGACAAAGATCAACTCATTATCATTCCAGGAAATCACGATTTGGAATGGATAAGAGAAGTTGGAAAAATTCATCCTAAACGATTTAATTCCTTCTTAAACTTTAAAAAAGAGTTGGAATTAACTAACGAGCGCGTGTTTGATGAAAATTATCTTAACAATCCTCATTTTATTAGAACCTTGGATAATTTTGATACGCGTATTCTAGGGCTTAATAGTTGTCTATACAATTGTTATGATATCGATAGAAACAATCCCAATGATTTTAAAAAGTCTGTCTATAATAATAATTCTAAACAAAATACCGATATCAATTATAATCAATTACTAGCAATTTTGGATGAAGAAGATGCCTATCAACAGTATAATTATAAGATTGCACTCATGCACCATCCACCAACATCGATTAATGTGGAGAATGAAAATTTAGAAAAATCGTTTAAAGTCATAAATGAATTATATGGCTATGGGTTCACTCTTATATTACACGGTCATTCGCATGCTTCCTCAAGTCATAAATATGACGAGACTCTAACAATAGGAGCGGGTCCACTTTTTGCTCGGAAGATGGATAGAGATGATAGTAATCAATTCTCAATGGTCGAGCTTTACCCGGATGAAGAAATGCCTACTATCACAAGAGTAAGAATTCTAAATATCCATATTTCTTACGATAAAGATATCTCGCATTCAGTAACTATAGATAATGAATGGAGAGAGGAAATTCTAGGATGTTCTAAAGAAACTTACGAGAAATTTAAAAATGAATATAAAAAAGTATTATATAACTTAGAAAAGGGAAAAGGAGAACAAGCCAGAAAAGAAGCTCAAATATTAAATGCTCTAATCGAGAAGAAGATAGATTTTAATCCACAATATTTCTTTAAACGAATCGAAATTAATTATGATAAGCACTTAGCTAAACTTAGAGATGATAAGAAAATGTCTATAAATAAATACAGGGATTTACTTAAATTTATGGATTTGAGTAATACGACATTAGAACTTGGCAATAAACGGAGCAAGCATAAAACTGCTTTCGCTTGGAACCCTCTAAGAGCGCTAATGAAGAGCTCCGGAGCTGAGATTATTAGCAAGGCAGCAGTAGATAAATTAATGGATTATTTGGAAGCGTACGCTAAGGAATTAACTATTTGCGCTTTAGATATAACTAAACATTCAGGTAGAAAAAAAATAACACAAAACGATATGAAGATAGCCATAAATTTAATTTAGCACTACTACAACCAGAATCGTCCCACTCATCTCCAATTAAAAGATTATTTTCTTTTATTTTTAGGTGGAGCTTGTATTTTGCAACGATATAGTAAGAACAGTTATAAAATTTTGCAAAATCAGAAATTTCGCGGCACTATTTCTAAAAAATTCTGATTCGCTGGTAAAAACGAACCCAAAATTAGGATAAAACACTTTTTGAAGCTTTAAATCGAAGTCTAACGGCTCAATAACCAATACTCCAGTTTTTCCCAAATATTCCATCTATTTAACCTCTTTTTTTTATTCAGTTAATAGGAATATATAATAGATCTATATAAAGGGAAAATTTTTGTGTTTATCTACTGACTAATTATATTAAATTCTATCGGAAGTTGGTCGTAGATATGGAAGGAAAAGTAAAAGAAATAGAAATTGAAAACATAAAATTATCCGCTTTTCATACTAAAATTGATATGGATGGTTACTTGTTTTACGACCACACTTTTCACACACGGAACTCGTGTAAGATTCGTCAATTCTTATTAATCTCTTACCTATCTTTTCCGCTTTATAGGTCAAGAATTCGACAAACCTTCCCATAGTAATTAAAACTATTGTGATTGATACATTAATTGATATAGACAAACAATTTGAGAAATAATACATGCCATTAACATTACAGCCGATGATACATCGTCTAAGGATAATGATAATACACCACGAACTCTATAAGGTCTATTTTGCCATTCCCAATCTACTAAGCTGATTCGATTATTTTGTATAATGTAATTTGAATGTGCAATTGCATTCCTATACTGTCTAAACGGGTTCATACTTAAATTATGTCGACTATGTGTGGGATGAAATCCAAACAGATCGTTAAATAATCTGTCGTATTTTTCAAGAAAATTATAGAAATCTTGGATACTTATGAGATTACTTAATCGTATTTTTTCGTTGTATAATCTTGTTATGCAGTTAATTTCCATAATTAGCACTTGCAGATTGTTACACTCTCTGCGTTCGTCTTCTGATAATTCAATAAGTCGTCTTCGGTATTTAATTTGTGAGATTATATCCTCCTCTACTACGCCATTTCTAGACATAGATGGATTTAATCCCACATTGAAGATAAGATTATAAGAAGCTCGCCAATTTGAATTGATATGTTGTTGGAATTCTTGCATTATGTATTCTAATGAATCGGAGCATAACGGATATCTGTTTGCCAATGCAACCAATTTAATCAATTGTCCGTATAATTCGTTCGATTCATTTATTTCGTAATTAATATCTTTGTTGAATATGATTCTGACAAAATATTTCCCTTGTTCTAACTCTTGTTCCGTTATTTCTTTATCTTCAAAATAATCATCTAGAAGATGTAAAGATCCTTGTACTAAATTTTTCATACTATCTAGTAGATCCCCCGAATTTATAAATTAATACGGAATCAAAAAAGAATTTTCTCCCGCTCGTTTGTTTGATGATGTTGTCTCTCAACCAAATCTTAATCCATTGAAATTTATTCCTTTTCGTAAATTTCATATTTTATCAATTATGATCATTATCGGACTCAATTACATCAGAAGAAAATCTTTATATAGTTTAAGAGCAAAATATTTTTAAGGATTCCATATAATTTGAGCTAACATTGGATTTCAAGGCGATAAAACGCTTCGTACGCCTGATTAAGCCCTCTATTAAACTCTAACAAGAGTTTAATTATCTCTTAACCTATATATTTCGGCTTAAATTAGAGGATCTTTGTTCTTTTTTTTATTCTTGTGGAGTTATACAATAAGTTAAATAATATGAGTTTTATTTTGTTATTAAAAAAATTCAAGCGATTACTATGAAAGATGTAAGAGAGGGATATGTTAGTTTATGGGCAAGAATAGTAAATCGAGAAATAACTCAGATCGATTACGATTTTTTCAAGAAAGACACAAGTAGCTGGGTAGACATCGACGTAATAGGGATTAAACCGGGTTCTGAAAGTATCTCTTTATATAACGTTAAATCAAACATAAATAATAATACAAAAAATACTGATCCTGAGACAATCGCTAAAAATTTTAGAGAAACAATAACGGTTCTAAATAGCGGTTATAACAGAGAATTTATATACAATTTATATTTAATTTATGAATCTGCTGATAGATTTCCGAAAACTAAAGCTGAAGAAAGAAAAACTGAATATATAGAGAAG
>DAOUUT010000090.1 GCA_030668025.1 Promethearchaeota archaeon | reverse complement strand
TTTAAGAATTTGGCTTAAAAGATAATAATAAGAAAGAAATTACCTGTGTCAAATTAATTTTTGCCTACTTTCGGTAGAAAAAAGCTAAATTGTTAATTATAAAATGACTAATTTCTTAATGTATAATTGGCGATCAAATACTCTCAAGTGATTTTTGCTAAAAAATGAAAAAAATAAGAGAGTGATTAAATATAAGGACAAAAATTATTGAGAAATTAATAACTATGAACGAGATATCTTCAACTATCCAAAAATGTTTTAAATCTCAATTCAAGATTTCTAAAAATTCTATTATCTCTGAGGATTATCTATTAATCATAGGTTTTAGTGAAGAAGGTCTTATTTCAGTGGTTCAATCTTCAATAAATAAGAATTTTGAGAGAACCTGCATATCCCTTATGGTGTTTAAAATTCAATCATTAGCTGAAGAATTAAATATACCACAAGAATCGCATAACTGTATAAGCCTAATTGAAGAAAAATTGATTCGATCATTGAAAGATGAGGTTAAAAATCAATTTTTTTATCCATTTACTGAACTTTCTAAATTTCAATTAGAGAAAGCTCAAGAAAAAATGAAAATATTTACAATCGAAACAAGGATATTAAATGATATAATTAAGCAACTATATCATGTAATTAACTTTTCAGATGAAATTATGAAATTCCCTTTTTCTATAATCCATGTTGACGGAAAGTGGGAAGAATGGGAAAAAACTTATTTTCCATATATTGAATTAATTGAAAATAATATAATTCAGACCAATGAAAAGAACACAAAAGTATATCGCAATTATAATTTTGCCTTAAAGAGTGATACTTTTCAAAGAGTAATAGATTTATTGATAATTACAACTAAAAAAACTAACTCAGAACTCAATAATCAAGTTACTGAAGAAATTAATCCCTATGATTATGAGCTTACTTTTATTTATTGTAATAGAATGTCTAAACCATTTAAATATATGAATTTATTAAAATTTGTGAATGAAATTAAGTCATTTACAAAAAAATTCAAGAATGATAAAAAAAATAAGTGCCATAATATCAGATCACATTTAATTTTAATATCCAAGTTTGGATATGACCTAGAAATTAAAGGTTATTTGAGAAAGCATTTGATTAGAGAAACAGATTATATTATTCCTTTAATGTTAGTACCTCCTATCAATAATGAAGTGTGGCATAATTTTATCGAAAATGAGGATTTAAAATCACAAAAACGAAATGATTTGGAAAATATTATACGAATAGGTAATAAGAAGCCAGCATCACCTTCATATAGAAATAATACGGTAAAATCCGCAAAAAGTGAATATAACCAGATAATTGAAAAAGCTAAGTTAGTTAAATTCGATAATGATTTTTTAAATAAGTGGCATAGGATACTAGATGTCTCTAAATCAACGAAAATTCTAAAGTTCAATAAAGAAAATGAGAAATTAGATAGACATATGAATAACATAAAAAGGAAAGTATCTATTTATTAAGGTATTATTCCATAATTATAGAAAATTATTTAAACATTTCCATGAAGGCACCGAGCCTTGTCTTCATTTGCTCGATGTTTTCTCCAATTTTATTAAAAGTTATTGCAGTTGTTGGTATTTCGAGTTCTCGGCGTACCTTTTCTCTTAGCATTGTATAACAATTTGAAATAGAATGACATCCAAACAATTGAAAAAATATAAGACCATCGGCATTTAGTTTTTTAGCCACTCTCAAATATGAGTCAGTTAATGTGTCGTTATCACAACCAATCCCTGATTCTGTTGCGTTTAAAAGAAATCGAGCGTATTCCTCTGCTGGATTTGTGTTTGGTGCGATAGGTATTTCCTCTAAAAATTTTAATATATCCCAGTCAGCATAAATCGCTCTCCCACCTAGTTCATATATAATATCGTGGGTTTTTGGTTCCCATCCTCCGAATATGGGCGTTACAAAAATACGCGGCATATTTGACACATCCATTCCAATCCCCTTTCTTATTCTTTCCCGCATTTCATTTACTAGCGATGCTAAATTATCCCTGTATCGTATCGAATTTGAATTATAGTCTTGAAATGTAATGCTTAATAAGGACATAATTTCGCTGAATGTTGCTGGATTGCACGGATAAAAATCAGAAGTACTAATATCGTAAATTATTGTTTTATACGATTTTTTTACTTGATTACCAATTTTAAAATGCTCTCTCAATTGATTATCTGTAATCGTATTGCCAGTCAAATTCTCAAATTCTCTTATAGCGTTCGAGACATTATCAGTTAAAATTTCTAAAGCATTTCCAATATTTCTTGGGGGAATATCGATCCAAATTTGCTTGGGACCTTTATTAATTGTTTTTAAGGATTCCATATACTTATTGTAAGCGCTACATCGAATTGTAACGTTGAGACATGCGTCTAAATTACGACCTTTGGAAAAATGCATACCCGTTAAACCTTTTAGACCATAACAGAAGTCGCTTGAGATGCCATTCTCAATTGCAAGATCATACATTTGGTTGTACTTTTTGTTAATGGTATCAATTACGTCCTCAATTATATCGTCAACAAGTTTACTGACTTCAGATATTCCAAGGTTCTTAACAAAACTTAAGAAATTAGAAACATTGTTCCAGCCAAAAAGACTAGACGCGGAGCCTAAGTACCCAAGGTATTTATTAATTTCAAAAGTGTGCATTCTTATAGGAAAAACAGGCACCGTTCCTGCTGCGAAGGCTAAGTCTGAAAAAGGCAAGGACATACTAACTAATTTCTTTTTCTCTCGGAACTTTTTTCTTTTTAGGTAATTACGGCCTGCCAAAAGATTGTAAGCAATTCTTAGAACAGAACTAAAAGATATTATTTCCTCAGCAATTAAACTCATTTCATCATCTCCAAATACGCTTCTATTCTTGTTGAGAGTTGTCCTCGATTAGCTCGCGAATAATCTCTTTCCAAATTTAATACTTGTATTCCTTTTTCTTGTAACTCATTTTTCAAGAAAGAAGCCATTAACGATATGTGGTCGCAAAATTTAATAATGTGATTGAACACGCCTAATTTTTTACCCGTTTTTTTTGTATAGTTCTTAGCATAATTTTCAATTAAAGATACTTTATGTTGCAGGAAGTTAGGTACTGAATGGTCTCCATGCGTGTTATTTTTAAACCTCAGCACCAATAAATCTAAAGGATCTTTGTTTGAATTTATCGAATCATCATCTATAACTTGTGAATAATAGTGATTTCCAATCCATGTATCTAAATAAACAACATTCCCTCCTCCTTCTTCGATTAAATCAATCAAGTTATCGTTAATGAAGATCGAACATCCTGTAAGTAAAATATCTTTAGACAAACCAAGGTTTTGAGGTGGACTGGTTTTGACTTCTTCAATGTACTTTTCCAAGTCAGGTAGGAATGTTGGACCGTATAATATTGCTTTTTGAATTATTTTTATTTTTTCTGAACCCAAAATCTCTAAATCATTAACTTGCGATATTTTTTTTTTAAAATCATTATACTTCTTAATGCTCTTAAATAATTTTTCGTTAGAAATTTTTTCTCCTATAATATCTTCCAACTTCCCCTTTAAATTTTGTAGTTCTAACTTGAAATATTTTAAACTACTCTCATCTGTCATATACGGTACGTAAAAATTCAAACGAGAGATGTTAAAATATTTAGTAATTATCTCTGAAGCACAGATATCTGATACGCAGTGGTTTGAGACAATAAAATTATCCACCAAATCTAAGAATCTGAAGTTATTTGGTTTAGTAGAAAATAACCCGATACACGATTGAGCAAATGCACATGTAGATGGGGGTAAAAAATCGTGGCTAGCTTCCATCAACTCGTCATTCCCTCCAAACATCATCCTTAAAGGAAAGAAACCCGCTGCATCTATCAACTCTTCGGGGATATTATCGTGAGCTAAAAAAGCAATAATTTTAACGCCTTCTTGTTTTTTTTCTTTAAGAAATAACGAAAACTCTGAGAGAAGAATGGTATCGGTCATAATATCAGTTTTAGTAGTATGAAATTATCTATTTGAAAAGACTTAATTCCTTATAAAAGTTTACCGATTTAAAATATAGATAAAAATATTAAAATTAGCTGAAATAAAATTAATCTAATTAGAATTGTTTTCTTGAGCTATTAAAGCAGCACCAATAGCTCCCGTTAGTTGAGGAAATTCTGGCGTTTCGATTTCATATCCAAGTTCGTCTTCTAAATATTTTTTTACGCCAGGGTTTTTGGCAACTCCCCCGCAGAAAATTAATTTAGGTCCAACTCCAATACGTTTTGCCATTCCGGCAACTCTTCTGGCAATTGATTTATGTATACCGCTCGCAATCTCTTCTTTAGAAGCCCCTCGAGCGAATAAACTTATTACTTCGCTCTCAGCGAAGACCGTACATGTGGAACTTATTGAAGCTGACTTGTTAGCTCTTAAGGCCAAGTTTCCAAATTGATCAATAGGAATTTCCAACGCGTGAGCCATAACTTCCAAAAATCGCCCCGTTCCAGCAGCGCATTTTGACTTTTTTTTTTAAAAAAAAAATTTATCATTCATTTGGAAATCAATCACGCTGCCAGTCTTATTCGATATTACAATTGCTTTACTATCCTGGCCCCCAATATCTATTACGGAATAAGCATCTGGAAAGAAAAATTGCACACCCTTAGCGTGAGCTGTAATTTCGGTTACTCGATCATTTGCTATGTCTATTGTATTTCTTCCGTAACCCGTGCTCATTAAAAACACTTCATCTTTGTTTAAATTATTCTTTTTTAGTAAATCATCAAATAGATTATGCCCTATTCTTTTGAAATCGTATGTGGATCTTTCTGTTCGGTGATCAATTAACTTCCCATCGCTAATAAGAGCAATCTTTGTTGCCAAAGAACCAATATCTATACCAATAAAATTCTTCAATTTAAATCATTTTAAAAATATAATTTTTTGTATTAAAATCTTTTAAAAAATTTTAAATTTTCGATTAAACCAAATAATTTTTTTAATTTAATATAAGAATTGAAACAATTATAGTTAGACCAAAAGCGACTAACATTTGAAGAACATTTTTCCATAATGATTCTCGAGAAATGAAACCTACAAAAATGCCTAGAAAAACAATGCATATAAAAATAATTAAAAAAGAAAAGATGAAATAATTAATCCCTGCCTCTATAGTAAAAAAAAACGGAATTATTGGAACAATTCCACCTAAAAGCGGTGCACCCCCATTTACTAGCGATACAATTATGCTTGCCAATCTTTCTGCCTTTTCTTGCAATGTCTTTGCTTTTCTTCTCTTCTTATTTGATTTTTTTCGATTTAGTTTTTTTTTTCGATTTTTATCATTAAAATTAACCGTCAACATTGCTTTCTCGATTTCCTCGTCTTCTAATAACTTATCCCCCTCCTCTCCCTCTTCCTTCATTATTACCATAGCTTTATCTAAATCTGCTTTCAATCTCTTCTGTTCTGCTTTTTCAGATATGTATGAACCACTTAATCCCGACATGAACATTGAAATTGATGTTGCGACCCCAGTTAATATTACAATATGACTATCTACTGTTTGTTGTCCATCTTTAAATATTAGTATAAAAAATCCTAATAAAATGCCTAAAACAGTTAACATTCCGTCGTAAAAGTTATTTACAAAATAACGGCGGGCGATGGAGCCAAAATCAGTAATTTTCGAGTATGTTTTAATTTTTTTTATCATTTTATACTAACTTTGATAAGATTCAATAGAATTTTTTTATGGTCCTTATATCTAACTAATATTTTTTTTATAAGTTTTTTTCGAAATTAAATCTTCTAATCATTACAGTTTTATTTTAGTTGAAGGCTAAATTAAGTAGGAATTACTAATTGTAGCAATAGAGAGACAAGTAATGTCGTAACACCCGCTGTAACTAAATGGATCGCATACTTAGCGTGTCCTCCGCCAGAGATTTTTCCTAAAAATATACCTAAATAAATCAATATAACTACCAAAACGGCATAAGAAATTAAAAAATGAAATATAGATAATACATCTCCAAAGAAAAACGGAATCAATGGAAGGATCGATCCTAAAACAGGAGCGCCCCCATCGACTAAAGACGCAATAATAGTGGCAAATCTTTCTGATTGTTCAATTATTGAATTATTATTTTTTATTTTTTTTTTCTTTTGTTTTCCCTTTAAAGAAAAAAATCTTTTGTTATTATCATGATTTAAATTTATAGGAGTTACCATTGCTTTTTGAATCTCTTGGTCATCTAAGATTTCTTTCTCATCGTTATTTCGGCCTTTTTTCTCTTTAATTTTCGATTTTTCTTCCTTTTCTTCTTCAAAAATTACCATTTCTTTTTTTAGATCAATCATTTTTTTCTTTCTTTCGGCTTCTTCAGAGAGAAACGCGCCCCATAAGCCACTAATACCAATTGCTAAAGCAGTGGAAAAACCAGTTATTATAATAATAGCCGAACTTAAAGTTTGAGCTGGATTTGCAAGAAAGATGATGAAACTTCCGCTAACTATTCCCGCACAAGTTAAAGCTCCGTCAAAACAGTTATTAAAAAATTTACGGCGAACTATTATTCCTAAATTAGACAGGTCAGAATATTTACGCCATTTCTTGATTAAATCTTTTAAACCCATTTTTTTTTAAAAAGCACCTTTTTTCACATTTTATACGACCAATAAATCTCTTATGTTAAATAACATATTTTTTAAATTTAAGGTGAAATCTATTATAATCCTTATAAGTACTTGATGCTATTAATCTTTTTGAAATTAAATTTCAATAAAAACTCATGATTTTTATTTATCTAATCATATTATATTCATAGATTATTAAAAATATAGTGATTCTTAAAATGGCATCTAATAGGAAAATCAAAGAAGAAATAATTTCCTTACTCATAGATCATGTTCGGATTATTTACTCTATTATTAGCGATATGGGTGTGTATTACACCACCTGGGCAGGAGACTTTGAGGCTAATAAAAAAAGCTTAGAAAAGAAGAAAAGTAAAATGCAATTGTCAGAAGAAGAAGGTGACGAGCTAAAAATTCGCTTAATACAGAACTTTTCAGAAGCAGAAGCTTTTAATCTCGGAGATTATGTAGCACTAATGTTGAAGATGGATAATGTTATTAATTACCCCCTCGAATTTGTTGATATGTTAACAAAAATTCCCTTAACTGGTAAAATTGCAGATGAGATTAAGAAGAAATATCATAAGTTAATAAACCAAATTATTGAAATGGCTGGTCTCTTGAAAATAGCTATAAAAAACTTAAGGGACAATCAAGATAAAGTCTTTGATAACACAACTGCAATTCATGAACTTGAATCTGAAATTGATAGAACTTACAGGCAATTTCTTGAGTTTTTATATTCTAATGTTGAAGACATAAGAATTTTACTACGTATTAGGGATAGTATTGTGCTACTAGAGCAGTTAGCAGATCGCATCCACGATATCGCAGATCTTATGAGAGTTTTAATCTATAGTTAATTAACTAATAAAAACTTCATTTCTTTAATTTTCCATTCTTCATCCCTATTCCTAACTTTAATCACAAACTAACAAATTAAATAAGTTAAATTTTTAGGTAATCAATATTACTCCCAATTAATAACTAAAAATTAATAACTAAAAGTGAAAGATTTGAAAGGCAAACAAAAATTTTATTTATTACTGGCAATATATCAAATATTTTTAATTTTAGTGGTATTTTTTTCCGTAAATGGCTTAATTACTTTAACGGTCGCCCAGGTACCTCCATCTGAAACACTAGACTACTACCAATCTTCAACGGCAGGGCTATTAGGGATTGCTTCAGCGATAGCTGTTGGTGCAGCCGTATTAGGGAGTGGTATGGCTCTAAAAACTATGGGAACTTCTGCTATAGCCGCATTGACGGAGAGGGAAGAGTATTTTTTTAAAGCATTTTTAATAGTAGCTTTAGGAGAAGCTTTAGCAATATATGGCTTAATTATTGGAATTTTATTATGGACAAAAATTCCTTCCCCTCCCTAAATTATTTTTTTTAAAAAAAATATAGTATATATTTCTTATCGGTGTTCCCCAAATGATGATCCCCGTGCCATCTTATGTTTACACCTTTATAAAGATAGGTTCTCTTAAACAGTTAATCATCGATGATAACACTTTAGAAAAGTTAAAGGATATTAATGAGATTGAAGGTTTTATTAACTTTATCGAATCTTTTTATCCGGATTTAAATATTAAAGAAGATACTATCGAAGAAATTGAGAAAGCACTATTCCATTTCTTTTTTAAACTGATAGGGGATTTAATTTCCATTTCTCCATTAAATATGAGGCGCTTCTTGAAAGATTTTTTAGTTAAATACGAAATAATGAATATCAAGCAAATTATCTTAGGCATGATTATTGGATTGAGCAATGAAGAAATATCAAAAAATGTCAATTTTCTAATAGAAGAATATTTAGAAAACACAGATTTTATAAAAAAAATTATCGAAGTTAAAACTTTAGAAGAAGTTCAATTACACATGAAACCAACAAAATATAGTAAGGTAATAAGAGAGGGATTTCTTTATTTTAAGAACTATAATGAAATTTTTGTTCTTGAAGCGTTCTTGGATCAATTATATTATGAAAATTTATTAAAACGAGAAAGAATATTAGATAAAAAAGAAAAAAATATGATCTCTTTATTTAATTCCCTTAATACAGAGATATATAATATCAACACAATCTATCGCGGTATAATAAACAAAATTGATAAAAAATTATTAACTCAATTTATTATTAATAACAACCACTTTTTAAAAACGGATCATATTGAAAATCTTCTAAATCAAGAAACCTTAAATGATTTTTTTTCAAAAATTAACGATTATTTAGGAACAATTCACGAATTAAAGTACAAGTTCGACATATTAGAATTAGAGCATCCCATATGGGCGCTTGAGAGATTGTATAAGAATTATTACTTTACAAAATCTAGGCTTGAGATTAACGATATAGAATCCTTGACTATTTTCAGGATTTTAGAATTAATTATAAAGAAAGAAAAAGAAATAAAATTAGAAATTTTACCACAAGTAGTTAAAATCATTAATAAAAAATTTGATTCATTAAAATTACTAAATTAAATAAACTTTTTTCATCAAAAAAAACAGATAATGGATGCTAACATATGGAATTATTTAAAATGCTAAGTGATATCGAAAAGGTTTACGAAACTTTAATTAATAAGGCAAAAGAAGAGAGTTTTACTGAAATTCAATCTTTAATTGATAGTGAAAAAAAAGATGTGGAGACAATACTTAAAAAGGAGCAGGAATCTTTTGATTTGGTTTTAAAAGGCTTTTCAAAAGAAGTTAAAGGTTATTTAGAAAATTATGAAAAAAAAGATAATGAAGAGATTAAAAAAATAAAAGCTACTTATCAAAATAATAAGAATAAATTAATAGAAATAAGTTTAGAAAAATTAGGATATGATTTTTAGTGTCTGAACAAAAAATACATGTATTAGGCTATGATTATATTGTTTCAATGTTAGGTTTATTAGGGATAGAGGGAACTGTTATTAAGGATAATGATGACTTTCAAAAAGAATTTAACAATTTAATAAACAAGCCTTCAATTAATATGATAATTATCTCATTAAAATTGCCTAGTGATATTGAAGATTTCTTGGTTAACTTTAAGTTAAACAGAAGAAAACCGTTTATTTTTTATCTCCCAGAAATTTTTAACTTAGAAGTCATACCTAAAGATCTTTTCCTAAATAAGATTTATGAATCCATTGGAAAAATTTTAAGTTTAAAAGGGTGAGTAATATTTCAGAAGAGCCAGATTTAAAAAAGAATGTTGGAGCTTTAGGATTGTTCATGATTGATAAAGCTCAACAAGAAATCAAAGAAATTAACAGGAAATCATTATTTCAAAAAGCTGAAATTAGAAAAGAATATTTAAAGAAAAAATCCGAGGGTTCTTCAGGGATCAAAACCACTTTTATCGAAACATATACACAATTTTTTAATAGTTATTTAACATCTGCTCTTTTAAAATCAAAAGAGAAAATATTAAGTTTAAAGAATGAATTGTTAAATGATTTAAAAATCAATCTTCATGAACGAATAAAAGAAAAAATTAATAATAATTATTCGGGTTATATTGAGTTTTTGTTAGAATTTATTTATAATATAAGAAATGACATAGATAACAAAGGGGATATTATTATATTTTTAAATTCTAAGGATTACAATTATTTTAACAAAGATCTTAATAAAATTAAAAAGAACTTTAAAAATTCAGTTATTATCAAGCAAGATTCTAAGGAGTTTGTTGGTGGATTTAAAGTTAATCTAACAAATATCCTAATATCTTACGATTACACAATAGAAACGCTAATAAATAAAAATTCTGTTGATATCGAAATAGAATTTTCTAAACTAATTTCTGATTTAAATTATAAGGAATTGGATGATAGTTTAGTGAAATTTATTCAATTGAAAAAAAACGATATAGAAGAATATTTAAGAAATTATGAGTGACTCCCAAAAAGATAACCAAACCGGATACATTTCTGCTATTAATGGTTCATTAATTGAGGTCAAAGGGATAGAAAAGAATATTAGACTTCACGATTTAGTTAAGATTACTACTCATAATATATTGGGAGAAGTTATTCAAATATATTCGAATAAAACAATTGTTCAGTGTTACGAAAATACTAATAATATAAGATTAAACGAAGAAATTATTAATTTGGGAGAACCTTTATCCATGGAATTAGGTCCTGGCTTATTATCTAGTATTTTCGATGGGATTCAAAGACCTTTGGAAAAAATATTAGAACAATTTGAAAACGCAAGTTTCTTAGAGAGAGGTGTAGAATTGCCCTCATTATCAAGGACAAAGAAATGGCATTTTTTACCTTTAATGGAACCCGATATTACCATTAACGGGGGCGATATAATTGGAGTGGTTCAAGAAACACCCTCAATAAAACATTATATATTAGCACCTCCTATGGTTTCTGGAATTTTAACTTATATTGTAGAAGAAGGAGATTATTTAATTATTGATGAAATTTATAGATTAAAAAATAAATCTGAAGAAAAATCATTTAATATGATCCAAAAATGGTCAGTTACAAAAAGCAGACCGTTTAAAAAAAAGATCAGTCCCTTTGAACCATTAATTACAGGGACACGTATCATTGATATCCTATTTCCAATAGCTAAAGGAGGCACAGTTGCAGTTCCAGGAGGGTTTGGAACGGGTAAAACTGTAATTCAACAATCATTAGCTAAATGGTGCGATGCAGATATAATTGTTTTTATAGGTTGTGGAGAACGAGGAAACGAGATAGCTGATACTTTAAAAGAATTTTCCAAGATCATTGATCCCAAAACTAATCGTCCGTTGTTAGAGAGGGTTGTAATAATTGCAAACACATCAAATATGCCCGTATCTGCTCGTGAAGCAAGTATTTTTTCGGGGATTACAATAGCCGAATATTATAGAGATATGGGATATAATGTAGCGCTTATGGCAGATAGTACTTCAAGATGGGCTGAATCGTTAAGAGAAATTTCAGGCTTACTTGAAGAAATGCCCGCTGAAGAAGGTTATCCCGCATATTTACCCTCAAAACTATCAAGTTTCTACGAAAGGGCCGGTGTTGTTTACCCCTTAGGAAGAAATATTTCGAATAAAGAACGCATCGGGTCTTTAACGATCATCGGTTCTGTTTCACCCCCTTCAGGAGACTTTAGTGAACCCGTTACAGCAACTACCAAACGTTTTGTTCAAGCTTTTTGGGCCTTAGATGCGAGACTTGCATACGCAAAACATTACCCTGCTTTAAATTGGCTTGATTCCTACTCAAATTATCCCGAATATATTTCTGATTGGTGGCATAAAAGAGATATCCACTGGTCAGAGTTAAATCTCGATTGGTTTGATTGTCGAAATCAGGTTAATGAAATTTTATCCATAGAAAATGATTTAAAAAATATAACTCAATTAATCGGGGAAGAGAATTTACCAGAAGATCAGCAGCTAATCCTTTTTTGTGCTAAATTAATAAGAGAAGGTTTCTTGATTCAAAATGCTTTTGATAATATAGATAATTATACAGATTTTAAAAAATTAATGGGGCAAATAAAATTGATTCTTTTATTATATAAAGAAGCTAAAGAACTTTTAAATCAAGGAATAATAGTTGAAGAGATTAAAGATCTTCCAATTATAAATGAAATATTGAGAATTAGCAATTCCGTTCAAAATAATGAATTTTATAAAATTGAGAAATTAAAAGAAAAATTATTAAACGAAATAAATTCATTAAAATTAAGATACGGTGCATTAGAGAAGAGATGAGCTTTATTTATAAAAAAAAAATTAAAAGAAAAATTAAAAATATCTTATAACATGATGAAAGGAAAATGAGTGTAAGCTATACTAATATTAAACAAATAGTAGGACCTTTGTTGTTTATAGAAAATAAACATAACGTGCAATACGGAGAGATTGTTGAAATCCATACAGAAGGACAAGATAATCGACTTGGCCAAGTAGTAAAAATAGATAAGGAATTAATTGTTGTTGAGGTTTTTGAAGATACAAAAGGAATGTCTTCAGATAATTCACAAATTATTTTCACTGACGATACATTCAAAATAAAAATTTCAAAAGACATGTTGGGAGGTATTTTTAACTCCTTAGGAA
>DAOUUT010000013.1 GCA_030668025.1 Promethearchaeota archaeon | reverse complement strand
GCTGAAGAATTAGCAAATAAATATCTTGAGAGCTGCATTTTTTGCGAAAGGCAATGTAAGGTTAACCGTATAGATGGTGAAAAAGGATTTTGTCTGATATCGAAAGATTCGTTTGTTTCCTCTGCTTTTTTACATATGGGCGAAGAATCTCCGCTGATACCAAGCGGTACTATCTTTTTCCAAGGTTGTAATTTTGGTTGCGTCTTTTGTCAAAATTACGACATTTCTCAAGCTTGGAAAGGTCGAAGAAATATTGAAGATATAGCTCAAAAAGTTGATGTTATACAATTAGCCGCTCTTGCAAACAAGTTAGTTGGGAAAGGTGCTATAAATATCAATTATGTAGGAGGTGATCCTATCCCAAACCTTCATACTATTGTAGGTAGTTTTCACCATCAAATTTCAAACATTACGCAACTCTGGAATTCAAATTTTTATCTTACTAACGAATCATTGTCTCTTATCATAGATTTTATAGATTTTTGGTTGCCTGATTTTAAGTACGGCAACAACAAATGTGGAGAAAAATACTCTGGAATAAAAGGTTATTACGATGTAATAACTCGTAATCTTAAAAGAATTCACGATTTTGGAAGCGGGGAAATAATAATTCGACACTTAGTCATGCCTAATCATGTGGATTGCTGTTCTAAGCCAATATTAGATTATATAGCAAAAGAGATTCCGAAATGTGTTGTAAATTTGATGGGTCAATATCATCCCGAATATTTATCTCATAAATATAAAGAAATAAACAGAAGACCTTCAATAGATGAAATGCATGATGTTAAGAATTATGCTGACGAATTAGGAATTTTGTATGAGCCCGTATCTTAAATTTGGAAAAAGTAATAAGTAATGAAAAATTTTAAAATCTAACTGGTTATAACTTAACTAATATTATTTAATGGTTTTAGGAATGAATTTAGAAAATGTTAAAGGTCTTGGCAAAAAGCAAGAAGTTCTAATAGAAGCTGGGATTGACACAGTTGAGAAATTAGCAAATGCGAATGTGGATGAGTTAACACTACTTAAAGGTATTGGAAAGGCTTCTGCTGAAAAATTTGTAAGTAGCGCAAAAGATTTGTTAGGTGACTCAAATAAGGATGCCTCAGATGGTATAACAGTAGAAAACGATAAACTATCCGCAGAATTGGAAGCAAACGCAGAGGAAGAAAAAAAAATTAAAGAAGAAGCTAAGAAATTAGAAGAAAAGAAAAAGAAATTACAAGGAAAAAAAGTTGAAGAGGGTGATTTTGTACTCTTAAAAATGACAGCAAGAACCCAAAAGGGTAAAGTTTTTAGAGTTTCTACCGATGAGGACGCAAGAAAAGCTGGAATTTACGATGAAGAAAAGGCCAAACAAGGTCATTACACTCCAGAATTCATTATTGTTGGAAAATCAGGATTTTTAAACGAGGGATTAACTGAAACAATTAAAGAAATGAATTACTTTGAAAAAAAATCTGTAAGAATACCCCCTACTAAAGCATTTGGTAAAAGAGACTTTCAAAAAATTGAAAGAATTGGTATCGCTAAATTTAGAAAATTAAATGAAGGCAAGAACCCCGAATATGGTCAAGATTTTACTAATAAAAAAGGTCAAAGAGGTGTAGTTTCTAATATTATGCAAGGAAAAGTTATTGTCGACTACAACCATCCTTTAGCAGGTCAACCAATCGACTACAACTTAGAGATTATCGATCAAATCGAAAATTTTAACGAAAAAATTGAATATTTCATGATTTCAAAGGGTATTCCTAAAGAGAGTGCTGCTGAATTTATTATAAATCATGCGGAAGATAAAACCCTAGAAATTACAATCCCTAAAATGTTTCTGTTCCAAAATCTCACTTACTTAAAATTTGGTATTGCCATGGACCTTCAGACTCATATGAGCGAAGATATAGATGATGTAAAATATATTGAAATTTACGAAAAAATGCCAATTCCCGCAGCAACACCCGCGGAATCCGTTATAGAAAAATTAGAAGCTTACAATAAAGAACTCGATAATGAAACAGAAGAAAATAAATAATTGTTAATTATCTATAAAAATTTAATTTAACTTTAGATACCAATTCTTCCTTTTTCTTATCCCTTTCATTTTGATATTCAATCTTTTTCTTTTGGTATTCTGCTCGCTTTTTTTGGAATTCAAGCCTTCTCTTTAAAGATTTTTTCTTTCTATATCTTTTTTTTAGATACTTTTTTTTAGCCTTCTTGTATTTCCTTTTTATTTTGTTATATTCCTTTTTCTTGTTTTTATACGATTCATACTTTTTCTTGATTTCTTCTCGATCTTTTATGCCTATATCGTTTAATTGCTGTTTAAACTTTTCTAAAGATTCGAATTTTATAACGATTATTCCTAATTCATGCGCAGGAATAAGATTACTTATTTTATCGTCAATAAAAATACATCTTTTTGGTTTGGAACCTAATTTTTTTAATACATATATGTATTTATCCATATCGGGTTTAATCAATCCAATTTCGTTCGACAAAAACACGTTATCAAAATTATCGTAAAAACCCCTTAATTCATTTGATTTCGCATGAATATCATAAGTATTTGACAAAAGGCTTACAGTGTACCCTGCTAAATGTAAACGATCGATAATTTCTGCCATATCAGACGATATGTGGGTAACTTGAGAATAAAGGTTAAACCAAAGCTCCAAGTAATACTCGATATTAACTTTTTTTGGCGGTAAAGCTTCATTCTTTTTTTGGAAAGGGACGTAATACTTCTCAAGTATCGAATCTAAAAATGTTCTAGCAGAAATCCTTCCAGACGATAACCTTCGTCTTAATTTTTTGAGAAATGGATCAATTTCTTTTGATGGAATTTTAATATTTAGATCATGCTCAATAAAAGCAAATAAATTATTTAATACATATGTCTTTTCTGATAATACTCCTCCAAAATCAAAAAGAAAGTGTTTAATCTCGTAAAGTTTAACCTTTTGTTTTTTGAATATTAAAGATTTCGCGTAGTCAAATTCGTCTGAATCAGGAGAAATGTTAGCTGAATTCATTTTTTCTGTAAAAATTCTATACCTCTTTTTGTAATCTTTTACTCCGTTTTATTTTTTATTTGTATATAACTATCCAAAATCAAATTACATACTTTCGAAACGGGATCAGTATTATGTTTCCAATTCGAAAATTCAGGAAAGGTTCCCGCATCAACAACGTATAATTTATCAGTACTGTTATCTCTTACAAGATCTAGGTGACCAAATAAGAGATTATACTTATTCTTCCATTTCATTATATATTCTTCCATCTCACTATCAGAATTAATTAATTTTACTTCGTCGTGTTCGTTTGCTAAGGGTTTTTTTTCACAGATACAGATCTCATTGTCTATAAAATATACTAAGTAGTGAGTGCCTTCAATAAACTTTTCTAAATAAAAATTCTCTTCCTCAATATCATTAAAATCGTGAAAAGAATTAATAATTTTCACCCCCTTACTTCCAGAGCCAAAAAGTGGTTTTGAAATAAGTGGTAAATCAGATTTTTTTAATTGACTTTTTAAAGTATCAATAGTTCCCATAAAAACATTTGGAAGTAAGAGATTAGTATTTTTAATAGAAAAGTAAGATTCAATTCGATTTTTATGTCGATAACTAATATCGGTACTTGGGATAACGGGAACATTATTCGCTTCTAAAAAATAACCTGCATAGAGATAAAATAGATGCTTAGATTTTAATATGTAAAAATCGTTGGTTAAGAGAGTATCATTAATGCATAGATTGCTAGCAGTATAAATATTCACTGAATGTCCTTTTTTTTCTAAGTATAACTTGATTTTACCCGCAAAGTTTCCTGTTCTTTTTGAAAGTATTCCAATTTTCATTTTATTTGTTAAACTTAATTTTTAGCTTGTTTAATTAAATAATCTCCAATAATTTTTGGACCATTTTTTATGTAATTAAAATTGGGTGACGAATTTATGTCAGTTAGGAAGAATTCACCTTCCTTTGATCTTAGAAAATCTAAAGAACTTATTTTTAATCCTGTCGTTTTTAAAGCTTTCAAGGTAAATTCTTTTAGCTCATGAATTTCATCAATTTTTTGTCTAGTTTTCATTTTATCGGGATTTACTAATATTGGTAGTTGTTTGTAATAAAACAGATCATCACCAATGCAATATACTTTATATTCCCATTTACTTTTAATAAATTCTTGGTAATAGAGATAAGTATATTTTGCTTTCTCTCCGTTTACTTCGTCTAATGCCCTTTTATCGGAAATATTTAAGTATCCGTTAATTCTTTGAATTTGGGGGTTAAAAGCATAGTTCTTTTGATCTATGATATTTTTTATAATATAATCATTAAAAGGTGGAAGAATTCCTTTAGCGTTTAGAGTAAAATTAGGAACTCGTATTCCTGATTGTCTTAACAAAGTACTATTTAAAAATCTATTAATTGCTAACCGTATTCCTCTTGATGAATTAATTACAGGAATATCTGTTTCTCTTTCAATCAATTTTATTAGATTTAATATTAAATCACCTTTAGCTTTGACAAAAAAGATATCCTCATTAAAATCAAAGTTAGAATAATCTATTAGGTAATCTTCTTCAAGATATAGAGAAATTTTTGCTACTGTGGACAAATATTCAATAAGTTTTAAGGCTTTTTTTTCCAAATGGTACTTATCGATAATAATACCAATATTTATCAAAAAATTAACCTTTTAATTAAATTACTTTAAATTCTAAAAAGATACTTAACTAACAACCTAATAAAATTCATACTTTTATAATATATTGAATTTTTCTTGAATTTTTTAAGAATATTATATAAATTAATTTTGAGCGATTTTCTTTTAAGTTTTTCTAAATTTTAAAAAAATACAATATCAAGCAAAGTACTTAATGACTAAAAATACGCTCAAACAATACATTTATATACTATGGTTTGCTTTTAAAAAATCAAATTAATAGGGTTTTTTAAATGGCGAGTAATATAAAAAGAAAATATATAGGAGCCATTTGTAATAGGGATCTTGAGGTTTTAGAACACATCAAGAAATTCCTATTAAAGAATTACAATATTTATGTAATCAATTTAATGAAAAATGGATCTGAGAATTTTAATGAAAAATATTTAGAAAAAAGATTGAAAAAATACCCTATTTCCTTTTTGATTGTTAAACTTACGACCCAAAAATCTAACGAAAATATTTATAAAGTTATTAGAAACGTTTCTCCAAATATTCCAATTCTAAATTCATTAAATTCTGTCCAAATTTGTGAGAGTAGAACAAATACTTTTAAATTAATCAAGAATAATTGTAAGAAAATCCACATACCACTTACTTATAATACCAAACAAGACGCTTGGAACACATGCCAAGAGGGTACTAATGTTATTGTTAAGTTGAACTCACATAACATACCAGAGTTACCTAAAAATGATAGAATTATTGGAATTGCTAAGAACTTGAAAGAATTAGTTGAATTGACACAAGACTATAACGAGAGTGAGTTATTTTTACAAGAATATTTAGGTGAGCACGATATTATCTATAAGGTATACGTTATAGGTAATTGGGTTGTTTCAATTACTTCACATAATCGCTTACAAAAAAATAAAGATTTATCTCCGTTAGAACTAATCCATATTAGAGTTCCTGTAGACGAGCGATTTAAAAGAAGGATTATAAGATTAGGACGAAAGTTTGGAATGTCTATTTTTGGATTAGATTACATTATGACTGAAAAAGGTCCTTACATTGTAGATGTAAACGACTTCCCAAGTTTTAGGAGTATACCTGAAGGAGTGAGTTTGGTTTCAGATCACATTTATAACTCGATAAATATGAGAGAAACTTACCGAAGTGCGCTTATTAAAGCAAAAAGTTAAATGTGTAAGTGAAAAAAAAGTTACTTGAGTTTACCTTTCCCTTTTATTTTCTATAAACTCTACAAGGCGAATTTTTGCTATGTAATCCTCTAATTGTTCTGGAGGATGTTTATTAAAGAAAGAGCAAGCTGAGTGTAGTACGCCTCCAATTTTGCGATCTTTAGCGATTTTAGAAACTCTAATACAATCTGCTATTACTCCCGCAGAATTATTTCCATCTTCCACAAACATCGTAATATCAACCCTAACTGGAGCACCTCCAAAAATTCGACCTTCTAATCTCATATACGCTTCCTTTTGATTCTTTAAGAAAGGGATATAGTCTACAGCTGAGATTTGACATTCTACAGTGTCTTTATTTTGAAGATTTGCTACAACTGCTTCAGTTTTAGCTTGTCGTTTTCCTTCTTCATAAACTAGCTTTCCATTAGCTCTTGGAGTTAATAAATTACAAAAATCTGACGAGCCTCCCCAATCTAATTGTATTGTGCGATCTAGGATTGCTCCTCTCATAGGAAAGAGATTTGCTAATGAGCGATGAATAATAGTAGCGCCTATCTGAGATTTTACATCGTCACCTATTAATGAAAGATTTAGTTCTTCGGCTTTTTTTACGATTTCATTATCTTTAACTACGTGAGAAGGCATCCCATTAACAACACATGCCCCCGCATCAAGTGCGGCCATGGCATAAAACTTCACTGCGTTATGGCTTCCAGTAGGGAGTAGTATTACTGCAACATCAACATCTTTCTTTTTTATCTCTTTAGAAACATCCGAATCAAGTTGATTATCATCTAAGGGAATGATCTTTTTTATATTGCTATTTAACCCATCTATAACAGGTCCTTTTATTACAGGAGCATCTAAAAATTTGGGTTCAAATAATTTGATATTGCAATTTGGTTCGATGAAAATAGCTTCACTTAGGTCCTTTCCTACTTTATTTGAATTAACATCGATCCCTAGTACAAAGTTTATGTCGTTAACGCTATATTGTTTGATTTCTGGTAGCAATCCAATTATCTTGTCGGGATTCTTTTTATAGTTTTCTACTCCTTGAATTAGGGCGCTTGCGCAATCACCAATTCCAATAATAGCGATATTGATTTTATTCGCCATATTATCTTCTATTATTTGTTTATAGTATTTAACCATTTTGAAACTATCGACACAGAGAAAAGTGGTTAGAAATTATAATCAAACTATAAAAAAAAAAATAAAATAGGAAAAAATTATTTAGTCTTTCTTTAGAGTCTCTTCTACTTTTAGGAAAAGCGGTATTGAAGAAATAAAAAAGACAGGACCTAATATAAAAATCCATTGGATTCCGAATAAGGTTGCTACAATCCCACCCGCAATTGATCCGATTACTTGTGATACGGTAAAAACTATATTGAATATACCATTAAATGTCCCTCGCCTATCTTCTGGTAATAAATCTTGCGCCCAAGCATTTAGAGGAGTTACCAAGGCTAGCAATCCTACCATGATAAATGGAAACAACACTATAAATAGAACGAAATTTACATTATTGCCACTCACTGTGAATGGAACGATTAGGTATCCTATACTAGTCAATATAATGGATAACGGAACAAACCTTTTTCGACCAAATTTATCAGCTGCTTTTCCAAGATATAAGGTCACAACGAACAATATAGGAAAAGCTACAGCAATTACTGATAGCAATTCTAAAGTCGATAAACCTAAACCAAAGATAAAGACAAACAGAAATGGCATCACTGATGAGATTCCCGCCTGAAAAACTACAAATGCTAGTGTAATTTTATAGAATTCTTTTTGAGCTTTAAATTCTTTTAAATTGAAGGAATTTTTTAATCCTTTCATAAACGAATTCTTTTCAGGAAGCTCTGAAATTGGTTTTTCTTTAATAAAAATGAAACCTATTAATCCAACTAACCCAAAGATTAGCCCCCCTACAGAAAGTAATATAAAATGCCCTTCTTGAGTAATGATCGTTCCCCCATCGATAGGGTCCTGAACACTAAATAATTCATTACCAAGCAACAAAAAAGCAACGCCAACTAACAATCCTATATAGCTTACAGCATTAATTATGCCATTTGCTCTTCCTCTATGCTCAATATCAACAGTGTCTGGGATAAGAGACCTTTCGGCAACTAAATATGCGTTCGAAAAGATTCCTATAATAATGACATCTATGAATAGGCAAATATAAAAACTAGGTGATAATCCATAAAAAATCATAGCAATTCCTGCTATCATTCCTAAAAGTAGATATGGACGCCTCCTTCCGAATTTAGATCGCGTATTATCACTAAAAACGCCCCATACAAAATTCATTATCAATCCCATAGTAGCAGATAAAGAAACCATTAGAGATATATAGATTTCTGGAAGCATAAGAACATGATCAATATAAGTGTTAAAGTAGTTAGACTCAAAAAAGAAGAAAATATAATCACCGCAATAAAGTAATCCAATCAACAATATTTGTCTCCTTAAAAATTTGCTAAATTTTTTTTCACTCAATAGAATCTCCACACTCTGGTTAAATTTAAAGATGTAATTAATAATAATTAATTAAATTTTAATGAATATATACTTTAATAAAAAATAAGGATTAAGGAAGATTTAAGAACGTGCGCCGCTTTTTTAAGAATTAATTATGGTCAAAAAAGTCGTTTTTTCAGCAAGAGAAGATCACGAAATCATAAAAAGCGTTATAAACAAGCTCAAAACTATTCCAGATGTCAATTTATACTTTCACGATCCTACAAAGAAATTTTTCAACCTTTCCAGAATGCCTAAAGCGATTAAAGAAGCAGATTTAATAATTGCTAAAATAAGAAACGATTGTTCTATTGATTTGCTTCACTTTGCTAAAATAAATAAAATTCCGACGTTCCATAGTGTAGATGTTGTTTTAACATGCAAAAACAAGATCTCTCTTGATTATGCTCTAAGAAGAGTCTTTAAAAATGACCCTCAAATCAAGAAGCATTTCGCTCTACCAAATTCGTGGAATAATAATGTTACAGATGTTCAAAAATTTAAGAAATGGGCAACTCCGAAATTACCTATTGTACTTAAAAGTCATTACCAACACGATAAATACAATAGATTCAATTTCTTAGTTCGAAAAATAGAAGAAGTAGATGTATTTTGCGAAAGGTATAAACACTTATTATACTACGACATTTACATTCAAAAATTTATTGAGTGTGATGGCTTTGAAAGGAAGATTTACGTGATAGGGGACAAAACATTTGGAATTATAAGAGAAAATCCTATTTATATATATTTGAAAAAGAAGCCCGATAATATCGATGTTGACACAATCAAAAGAAAAGAATTTAAAATAACGAAAGAAATTCATAATCTAGGCCAAATCCTTTCAAAAGAAATGAATTTAAAAATATTTGGGTTCGACTTGATCCAGCCCGTCAATAGCAATAAGTATTATTTCATAGATCTTAACGATTTTCCAGGATTTCGAGGAATAAAGAATATTGAAAGTATATTGGGTGATTACCTACTTAATTTTATCAAAACCAGTTAGAAAATTTCACAAATATTTTCTTAAACCTTTATCCAAACATCTTTCAATTTCATCCCGAGCTTTGCGAAAACCTTCAATTCCTTTCATTGAAGGGTCTTCAATGTCCCCATTTTCTCCCGCAAATTCTCTTAGAGTGTAAATCTCTTTATTATCTGAGTCAATATAGTCAATAATTTCTTTTTTATGTTTATCAGTTAGCGTGAGGATTAAATCTGCCCGTTGTATTAATTCAGGTCGTTTTTTTAGGTCAACTGAAAGAGAATCATCTGAGAGTATAATACCGATTTCCTTCATGACTAATTTCGCATCTAAAGAAATGAGCATTCCATCTCTAGCGTTTGAAGCAATACCCCCGGAAGATACGGAAACATCCATTGTATTACGGAAAAAGAAATCTCTGAGAAATCCTTCAGACATCCGACTTCTTGCGGTATTTACACTACAAGCTACTAAAATTTTGCTGTATGGAAAATTCTTTATTTTGCCATTCGTCGAGGACTTCACGATTTTAACCCTTACACAAAACTTTCCTTTGCTACGAATTTTATTCCCTTATTTCTCATATTATCTAAAGAGCTAGATATGTTTCCGGGGGGTAAATCTATGCCTTTAGTTAAATTTACTAAAAAATAAACCTCAAAACCAAAATCGATACCATCAATCGCAGTAAAATAGCAACAATAGTCTAACGCTAATCCACAAATAAAGATTCTTTTAATATTCAATGATTTCAAAAGTCCCGCCAAACCTGTTTCTGATTTTTTATCGTTTTCAATAAATCCAGAATAACTGTCTACATCGATATTATAGCCCTTACGAATAACAGCATTAGCTAAATCAGATTTTAATTTTTCGTGAAATTTTGCGCCTTGTGTGCCTTGAACGCAATGATCTGGCCAAAGAATTGGACCAATTCCTTCGGATTGAAACTCATCTCCGGGATTTTTCCCAGGATAACTGCTTGCAAATGATTTATGATTTTTTGGATGCCAATCTTGTGTTAATACAACTATCCCATTGTTAATCTTAAAAATTTCAGCGACTAAATTAATGTCATCTATAATCTGATCGCCTTCTTCGACAGGTAAAGCTCCCCCTGGCATAAAATCATACTGCACATCAATTATGAGTAGTGAATCATTGCTGTTAATCGTAATATCTTTTTGAAAAGTTAAATTCTCAATATTCATAGTTCTACCTATTTTGAAATTTATTTATTAATAAACCACAACATGTAAAAAAATTTATTTATAAAATCTCATTTATCATTATTAATTTTCAATATTTTTGCGCTTGTAGTATAGTGGTAATATGCTGGCTTCCCAAGTCAGCGTCCCGGGTTCAATTCCCGGCAGGCGCATTTAATTGTTCATTTACCTTCTAGCTTAATTGGACATTCTGCATTAAAAGTTGTACCGCTTTCTTCAGATGTTATAAAATTTACAGTGCCTTTTAGAAATGAACTTAATAATTTCATGCTATAAGTTCCTAATCCTCTATCTTGACTTTTAGTTGAAAAAGATCGGTTAAAGATTTGCAATTGAATGTCTCGTGGAATGAAACCTGGGTTGTGAACCCAAAATTTGATGTTTTCTCCCATTGTTTTGCACCCGATCGTTACCGTGCCATCCTTAGGGGTGGCTTCAAGCGCATTTTTAGTCATATTAACCAATATACGTCTAAGTAGTGTTCTATCAGAATAGAGTTCAATTGATTTTGAAGAAGGAGCAATTTTAAGGCTTTTTTCTTCTATTAAATTGTTTTCCACATATATATTGATAATATCGTCTAAAATATCATTTGAATTAAAAGTGTTAAGTGTGATTTCATAAGATTTATTCTCTGCATCAATTAAAAGTCGTTGAGACTTAATCTCTTCGATTAGTTCTTTAGTTATACTGTTTGCGCTCTTTAATAATCCTTTATTATCTATGGAATCTTTATGTTCTGTTAATAATTCGAGAGTGAGTTGTAATACGGTTGTGGTATTAAGGATATCATGAAAAAATATTCTTTCTAAGAATGCGAGCCGTTTTTCATGCTGAATGTCTTGAAATGTTACCACTGAAAATTCTTCCTTATTAATTTTAAGGGGTGACGCCCATACTCGTAAATCAACCGCACTATGATTGTTGTCACGATCAATAAGTAATCGACAATCTCTTACCGTAGATTTACCTTTTTGACTTTCTAAAACTGCGTTGACAGCCCCACAATACGTACAAGATTCCGTGGTTCCACAACCCCCCACTTCTTCTGTGGCATGTATACACCCCAGCAATTCACCTGGTCTAACTCCAATTACTGAACTTATATCCTCTAAACCCGTAAATTCCAAAGCCCCTTTGTTCATATATACAATTTGTCTATATTTATTGATAACTATAAAAACCGCGGGAATCTTTCCTAAAAGCTCAACCATAATGTCACTTATTTGAAAGAGCGAACTTTGGCGCTCGAGTTCCTCACTTGTGGCGCGCTCAGCAGGGGCGTATTTTGTGCTTAATTTATTGTCGTTCATAATAACTTTTTTTTTAATTTTAATTGAATATTTAATTAAATTTTTACGAAAAATTAGAATATAAAATTAATTATGTGAATCCTCTACATTCTTAAGAAGCGTGATATTAAATGTAGCTCCTTTATTTCTTCCTTTGGATTCTGCCCAAATCTTTCCACCATGCAAATCAATAATTTCTTTCGAAAAGTATAGCCCTAATCCCGAACCTTCGACATCTATATCCATTTGTTGACCAGAACGTTCTATTTTTCCAAATTTTTTAAATAATTTCTCGATATCTTTTTTAGTTAACCCTATACCAGTATCCTTTATTGAAAGAGAAATATAATCTCCCAAATCTTCAAGGTTTACTGAAATGGTTCCTTTTGAGGGTGTATTTTTAATAGCATTTGATAATAGATTCGTAATGACTTGTTCAATTCTAATTTTATCGATTTTTATAATTACTTTTTCAAGTAAATTTAATTCTAAAAGCGAATCTCGTTTATCAGCTAAGTACTGGATACGCTTTATACTACCTTTTATAATCTCGACTAGATCTTCATTTTGAAGATTCAAATTCAATTTTCCAGATTCAATTATAGATGTATCAAGTAAATATTCAATTAACAATTTAAGTCTCTTACTTCCATTAGAAATCATTTCGATGAATTTTAAAGTATCTGGGTCTATTCTTTCTTTATATAACTCTAAAATGAGTTGCACCGCTCCATATATTGAATTTAATGGTGTTTTTAATTCGTGAGATACTCTTGAGATTAATTCACTCTTCATTTTACTTAATTCTAATAATTTCTCGTTTTCTTCTATTACAACCTTTTCAGCTTTCTTTAACGCGGTAATATCTTGAATTAAAAATTGAATTAATTTTTGATTTCCAATTTCGATTAAAGAGCCTTCAACATGTACCCACATAGACTCCCCAATAGACCTATAAAATTGAAAATTTATTGGTCTTATATTATCGCCATCAAGTATACTTTTAAAGACTTTTTCGAATATCAATATAAGATATTCGTTTTTTTCATTTAATAAGGAAATTTCTCTGAAAGATTTACCAATTACATCATCTTTAGTATGAATAGATTGAAATTCCTTTATTTTATCATTGCAATCTATTAAAATGCCTTCTGCATCTAATAAAACTATAAAATAAGGAGATGTTTCGAACAAGTGTCGATATTTTTTCTCAGATTCTTTTATTTTTTGTTCTGCTTTTTTCTTTTCCGTAATATCTCTAAGAATTGTAATTATTTGTACGACTTTTCCCTCCTCAAATATAGGTATTTTTCTTGTTTCGGTATAAATCGATTTTCCTTCAACATAAGTAATTTCTTCTGTAATTAGAGTTTTGCCTAATTTAAAAACGCTTTTATATTCTTTAATTAACTTATTTGAGGATAAAGGAAAAGCTTCAGAAAGAGTTTTACCATTAACTTCAGAATTAATCCCAAATGATTCTACCCATTCTTTAAAAGCAGGATTAGTTATAATAATTTGAAAATTATTATCGATTACATGTATTGGATCCCCTATTGATTCAATAACGGCACGATAATGTCGTTCCGATTCTTTAAATTTCTTTTCAGCTATTTTTTTTTCTGTGATATCTCTAATAACCGCTAATAATTTTTTTTTCCCATCACTGGTTTTTATAACTCCTCCTCTGGCAGAAACAGAAACATAATTTCCGTTTTTATGTTTTGCTCTATATTCAAATGTAACACGCTCGTTATTTATTATTGCATCTCTTATCGCATCCATGACCGTCTTTAAATCATCGGGGTGAATAAATCTTAAAGCTTTCTTTCCAATCACTTCATTTGACTCATAGCCAAACATTTGAACGCTTTGAGGGCTCACAAAAATAAAAGTGCCTTTTAAATCAATTTCTACTATAACATCTAAGATATTATTAATAATGATCTGAATTTTTTCATTTGATTTCGATAGTTGCTTCTCTGTTCTTTTATTATCCGAAATTATTATAAAACCTCTATTTTTAATAAAAAATCTTCATTAATAAATAATTATTTAAATCTATTATGAACCAAGTAGTATCTAATTAACTCTTCTTATTATTATTATTATTTCTAAAAAAGAAGCATCATAACCTCATTTATATAATATACTTCAAGAACATTTTTAGTTATATCACTCAATATATGTCTAAGTAGAGTTCTTCATCGATGACATATCCTTACCAAATATTTTTTTTTAAAAATATTCTCTGGTATCCTTATTACGATATTACCTCTATTTTTATATATCTTAAAGGTTTTATTCTGATATTTGGCATAAGGGTTCCCTAAAAAAATCCCTTCCCTCAGTTTCACAATATTCAAGATAATATTTTTCTATTGAACGTTTTCCACATTTAAGGCAAAATAATGGAATTTTTAAATGGCTATCCTCAATAAATCCATTTTTATAAGTTAGTTTTTTAGAATCACAATAGGGACACACATGAGGGATATATATAATAGTTTTATTTTCCATTTTCATCTAAACTTTCATATTTTTATAATTATATTCTTTTAAGTATTTCTTTCTCCCGTGCTCGTAAAGTGATTTCAACTATACTAAACCTCCAGGTAGTTTCTTTTTAATTTTTTTTTAAACCACAATGAGACTATGTTCTTTAGTTAAGAATTCTTTTCTCATGATTTTCTGAAACTCTCGGTCCTTGTTTTTAAAAGGTATATCATCATATCCATATATATCGATAGAGCTCTTCTTCTTATAGAAGTCTGAAAAAGGAATGATTATATCTGAGACGTTCAAATAATCATAATTATCTAACTTCTGCATATATTTATTCTTCTCCTTTTCATATTCTTTAAGTATTTCATTCAGGTTCATTGAGAAATCACTTCTCTCTTTTTGTTATAATATGTGAAAATTTTAATTAAAATACAAATATATACATTTTTAAATCTTTGTATAAAAAAAATATATATTTTATTTGATGAAATATTCTTTTAACCAAATAAATATTTAATCAAATTTTCAAACATCATATATCTCAATCAAAAACTATGTTTTAATCACAAACCAATCTTTATAAAAATATAAAACCCTCATTAACATCTATATTATTAGTATTTTAAAACTCATTCAAAGAAAAATAATGAATATTGGTATAAAGCTACTTTTTTATTTCTTAATATAAAAGAAAAATACCATGTAAATGTTTTTATTATAATATTTGAACATACTTTCCAATTTAATTATATATTTACATAATTGAAATTCTATTTGTTTAAATTAATTTAAAATAGCGTTTTTAATTGAACCTTTTTTTGCTTTAAAAAAGATTTAAATATAAATTCTTTGACTTGATAATTAAAAAAATTAGAATAAAATAAAAAATATCTCAGTAAGAATAGATCCAAATAAAATAAATTCTATACAAATTATACAAATAAGGTGTTAAATAAATGAAAATAGGAAATCAAATACTAGTATTCAATGGCGTAGTAATAGTGTTGCTGTTTGTGGTAGGGATGATGGGCATCCTTCCTATGGAGCTTTACGGGACTATAGATATTAAAAACTCAATGTTAATTATTATTCTAATAGGAGCGATTATATTAGGACTTTTTCTCAACATCTCTGTATCTAGAAAAGCAACGGGCGCAATTAGTGAAATAGACGCTAAAGAACATCAAATGGAAGATGTTATAGATCATGCTGAAGAGGTTGCTATTGAAGTAGCTAACATAGGCGAAGAACTCGCAGCAGGCGCAGACGAAGTAGATGCCCATGCTGTAGAAATCTCAGAGACAACTCATGCTCTTGTTGAAGCAACGATAGGTCAAGTTAATGCTCTTAAACAAATTTTAGAACATGCTGAACAATCCGATGAACACGCACACGAAATTTTAGATCACACTACTGATATTGATAAAGTATTGGACATTATCACTAGCATTTCTGAACAAACGAACTTACTTGCCCTTAATGCGAGTATAGAAGCTGGAAGAGCGGGTGAACACGGTAGAGGTTTTGCTGTCGTAGCCGATGAGGTTAGAAAGCTCGCGGAAGAGTCTAAAGCGGCTGTTCTTTCCTCAACTGAAAAAATAGAGGAAATCGAATCATTAATAAAAAAGTTAGTAGAAGAACTCGATAACATTGACAAAGAAATTGATGAAGTTGAGCATCATGAAGAAGAAAATGAAGCAGCTTTAGAACGAATAATGGCACTTTCAGATAATCAAAAAACAGCTATGGATGAAATTGACGAAACAGCACATAAATTGGCCAATATCGCAGAAGAACTTAAAGATGTGTTAGATATACATAAAGGTGAAGAAGATATAGCTGTTAAGGGGGCAAAAGAAATTAAAAAACCTAAAAAAGTAGTTTCGAAAATAGTTAAAAAGGCTCCTGAAAAAGCGTCAAAAGTTGTAACAAAGGAAGCAGTGATGAAGAAACCTAAAGAAGCAATAAAATCTGCCAGCTAAGAATATTAAAATAAATTATATTGTGGTGAAACTCCACTTTTTTTTCATTAATAACAAATAAGTATGTATAATAAATAAATTAAAAATAATAGGCATAATGCTAATGATAATTATGGAAAATTCCCATAGAACAAATACAAATAATAATTCAAGTTTTTTACAAATATTTGGTTTTGGATTAGTGGAATTTACTAAAACCAATTTAGGTGAAAAAACAGATATAATTTTCCAAAAAGGAATGGGAATTCCGTTTATTCAAAATCTACTCGAATTATATAAGAAAGAAATCATAGAAAAAAAAAAAGGAAATTCTATTGTTCCCTTAGATGAGTATACTGTAATCATTCACTTTTTTGAAAATAAGCAAGGAAACATATTACTAATAATTTTCATGGATGAAAAAGAAAAACCAACGAGTTACGGAAAATTATATCTTATTTCAAAAAAAATTAATGAAAGGTGGCAATCGAATTTACCATCTTTAGAAATAAAACGTTTTTGTAATGAGATTATACAAGTGCCACGAACAGATGGAATCTTAGCACTTTTAATTATTGGAGCAACAGGAAGCCCTTACATCACGAAAATTAATAAAGATAAAACATTCATTTCAAATAGCGAAGTTCAAATTAGTGGATTTATTTCCGCCCTATTTTCATTTTCAAAAGAGATTATTAACCAAGATTCAGGAGCAACATTAAAAGAAATTAATTTTGGAAATCAACATTTTTATATGATTGTTAAAAATGATGTGATTTTTGCATATTTAGTAAAAAAAATGAAGCCATTGATTAAAAGATACATGTATCTAATAGTTGAAGAATTTTTATCAGAATATTCAGATCAGGTATCGCAATTTGATGGTGATGTTACACGATTCAATAATTTTGAAAATTTAATTGACGAATATTTTGTAATATAATTAAAAATGAGGTAAAAAAAGAATGGAAGATTTAGCAGAACAAATATCAATTATTATATTTGAAGTAAATAAGGAACAATTTGCAATAAACCTTCTTGAAGTTAAAGAAATTGTTCAAGCGAGTCAAATAAGGAGATTACCAAAAAGTTTTGATTTTGTTGAAGGGATCTATAACTATAGAGGAGATATCATTCATATTGTTAATTTAAAAAAGAAATTAAACCTAAATAATACTTTTTTGTATAAATCTAAGAAAATCTCTTCAGATGATGAAGTAGATCAGGACAATTCAAGCTCAACAACAAATTTTATCATAATATTAAACATCCTTGATACATTTATTGGCTTTCTTGTTGACCGAATTATTAATGTAATTAATATTAATAGAAATAGCATAGTTAGTTTAAGTCCAATCTTCCAAACTAGCGTTGGAATTGAATATGTTAAAGGAATTATAAAATTAGAAGACAAACCAAGAATTTTAATTGATCTTAGTAAAGTTCTTAATGAGGATGAACATTCAACAATAAAAAATGAACTTGTATCTATCGATAAGTAAAAATAAAAATAAAAAAAATTTAAAAAGAGAGTGATTAGATGAGTAATAGTAAAAAAAGGATTCTAATAACGGACGATGCCCGTTTTACGAGGAATATGTTAAAGAAGATTATAGACAATACAGATTTTACTGAAGTAGTTGGAGAAGCTTCAAATGGGAATGAATCTATTGCTTTATATAAACAATTAAAACCAGATTTAGTAACTATGGATCTTGTTATGCCCGAAAAGGGGGGTATTGAGACTATTGAAGAAATAATAAGTTTTGATAAATCTGCGATAATTGTGGTTGTTTCAGCTTTAGGGCAAGAAGCATTGGTTCTTGAAGCTGCAAAAAAAGGGGCTAAAGATTTTATTCAAAAACCATTTAAAAATGAACAAGTTGTTGATGTTTTGCAAAGAATTCTTTTAAAAAAAAAATAAAATATAGAGGAGAATGAATTAAGTGTGATTTCAGATAAGGATATGAAGCTATTTTTTAGCGAAGCAGAAGATCTAATTCAAAAAATTGAAGATAATTTATTATTATTAGAAGAAAATCCAGAAAGCAGCAAGCCAATTCAAGAACTTTTCTTTGTTTACCATACTTTGAAAGGTTTGACGGCTATGGTAAATCTTGAAAATTTATCAAAATTTATCCATCAATTTGAAACTTTTCTTGAAAAAAATAAAAGTCTTAAAGATCAAAATAAAGACAAAATTATGGATTTATTTTTCAAAAGTCTTGATATAATCCGAAATACAATCGAAAAAATAAAAACAGGGAAAGGTAAAGATTTAAATGAACAAGAGTTAGAAAAACTTAATTTTTCTTTTGATTCACTCGATTCCGAATATGGTATTACGCTCTTTAAACACATTCCTACAGCAGAATTAGAAAAATTTAAAAAGAATAAGAAAAATAAATTCTATAAAATATCTATTCAGATTCAATCTACTTGTGTTTTTAAAAAAGTAAGATTATTTATAATATTTAGAGCTTTAAATGATATTGGCAAAATTTCTGCAAGTATCCCTGAACCCGGTAAATTAGAAACGGGGGACTTTCAAAATAGTTTTACTGTTTACTTTTTAACTGAATTAACTTCTGATAAAATACAGAACTCTATAGATGAAATCTTAGAGATTGAAAATGTATCAATAACTAAAATAAGTGCTGACGATTTGATTAAATCTAGTTCAGAACTTAATTTAAAATTAGCTCAAAAGGAAAAATTTACACAGCCTTCAGCAGAAGATTCTTATATTAGTGATGAAGAGGAAGATGAAGGAGAATTGCCATCATTAGGAGCTGATGCAGACTATGGTACACGTCAAATAAACTCGGTAAAAGTAGATATTGATGTTATAGAACAATTAATGAATTATTTCGGAGAACTTGTAATAATAAAAAATCAGATAAACCAAGTTTTAGACGATAGACAAGAAAGGGGTGTTAATCTGTTTTTTGATAATATGGATAAACTTTTTCTTGAGATTCAAGAGATTATTTTTAAATTAAAATTGGTCCGAGTCGATTCAACTTTTAGAAGATACCGAAGACTTGTAAGGGATGTAGCTAAAAGTAATGGAAAAAATGTTAGACTTACATTAGAAGGAATGGATGTGGAAATTGATCGAAAAGTTCTTGAAGAATTAAATAGCCCCCTAATGCATATTTTGCGAAATTCTATTTATCATGGAATTGAAACACCTAGTGAGAGGAAAGCTAAAAACAAAAATCAATTTGGGGAAATAAATCTCAGAACATTTAGAAGTGCAGGTTCAATATACATTGAAATAGAAGATAACGGAAGTGGTATTGACTATGAAAGAGTTAGACAAAAAGCTGTAGAAAAAGAACTCTATTCTAATGAAGAAGCTTTGGAATTAACTACAGAACAATTGAATGAATTAATTTTTTCATCAGGCTTTTCGACACTTGAAGGGGCGAATTTGATCTCTGGGAGGGGAATGGGATTGGCCATAGTAGCACAAAAAATAGAAGAGTTAGGTGGAACATTAAGTATTTATTCAGAAAAAGATATAGGTACAACATTTACGCTTGTAGTTCCATTCACAAGGGCTATACTAAAAGCCCAATTAATGAAAGTTGGTAATGATTTATTTGCAATTCCAATTGAAAATATTAAACAAATTTATTTTTTTGATCGGGGCTTAATAGAGTATGTAAAAGGAGTGGAATATTATAGATTAAATTCAAAATTAATACCTATAATATGGCTAAATAAATACTTAGAGTTTTTAGCTCAAAGTAAAGATCAAACTAAGGCGAAATCATCTGCGAAAATTGCAATTTTATGCGAAAAAGATGAAGAGAATTCAGCTTTATTTATTGTAGATGAAATTCTTCAACAATTGGAAATCGTTATGAAGCCCTTTAAAACAAAATTCTCGCGATTTCAAGAAATTTTAGGTACTTCAATTACTGGAGATGGAACAATTTGTTTAATTCTTGATGTTTTGAATATCATTTCTTCTAAAAACGATGAACTACCAACGCTTCAAGAAATAGACCTGGAAACAACAATATAACTTCAAATAAATTAGGAGATAAAAAAAGTTAAAGGAGAAAAAGTAAAATGGGTTTTAAACAAATAGATATCAAAGAATTAGAGACATTAATGTCCCCGGTTTTCATTGGAATACCTTTGAAACACATTGAGAAAGAGGAAACCTTAACTACATTAGACATGGAAGAGAAGCTCAGTAAAATCAAATACGATTCAAATATGTTTATAAGAAACGAAGAAACTTTAGAGCTTAAATATAATAATAGGAAGGTATTAGAGAGTTTTACTGGAATGGGCAATATTACGATATTAAATAATTCTAATAAAGATCGAGTTTGGGATGTAAATCTAAAACTCTCAAACTGTGAAAAAATAAATCTTGATAAAGACGATCTAATTAATTTTGGTAATTTTGATCCTAAAAATTCAAAAAACATAAGCTACACTATTTCAGATTCAGAAGATTTACTAAATCTTATCGACTTTAATGAAAATATAGATGTTATGAATATAAATGCTAAATCTATTCATGAACTCAAATCTGAATTATACCAACCAAAAATAGAAATAAAAGATGATGATGTAGAATCTAAAGATGAAATAATTATAGAAGAAACTCCTGAAAAAGAAACAAGTGAAGAAAAATTAAAAAAAGATTATGCAAATATAGACGATATTAATAAAAAACTAGATGGGCTAAATGCAAAAAAGACAGAATTAGAAAAAGTTAAAAGTAATTTAGAAAATGACTTTACAACATTAATCAATTCAATACTAAAAGCTCAAGGGCTTAAAGAAAAAATTAACATTACCGAGTTTAATTCTCAGGAAATCTTGGATTTAGAATCTAAAATTAATAAGCTTAGTGAACAAATTAAGCTAACAGAAAAAGAGGTTATGGTTGTTGAAGATGACTATTTAAAGAAAGAAAATACTATCAAAGAAGAAGTTCGTGAAGATTTAAACCCAAAAATAGAAGAATTCAAGCTAAAATTAAAGGTAGAGCAAGAAGATTTTAATCAAAGTAGTAAGGAACTTGAAGAACAGATTGTTAAAAATAAAGATCAAATTAAAATTGTTAAAAACTTAAAGAAAAAACATAATAACCTTATAAAAGAAGAATCTAAAGCTTTAAAAAATATATTGGATGAATCGAAAAAAAAAGAAGTTGAGGATAAATATCATCCTAAAATTAATGATACGGAAATTGAATTAAAGGATAATGAATCTAAATTAGATGAAATTAATCAAAAAATAAAGATACTTACCGATAGAAATAAACTATCTAAAGAAAATTTAAAGAATTTGACAAAACAAATTAGTACGGCAAATAAAACAAGAGATTCGCTTTTAAATACAAAAGTGAACGAAAATACTAAAATTAAAACAAATAACATAAAAGCGTTAGGAAATGAAATTAGTGAAAAAGAAAAGACAATAAAAAAATTAAAAGAAATTATCGAAGAATATAATCCAAAAATAAAAAATATTGAGGCTAGATTAGAAACAGAACAAAGATCCTTAGATGAGATCATTACTGAAATTGATGAAATAGTAAAAAAAAAGGAATTGCTAAATGATACAATAAAGGATTTGGAAAATGAGCGTGATGCTCAATTAGATGAAAAATCCAAGGATTTAAAAGAAGAATCTTTAAAAAAAAAAGAGATGTTAATGAGTTTTGATTCTGAAGATAATGATCTAAATAATGAACCCCTTAAATCAACATATGATACCAATTCTTTAATTTTATTTAATAAAATAAATTTAATAAAATTCACAATCGTGCTAAGAAATCGTTCAAACTTCGTAATGGGAAACATAAAATTAATTAAAAATTTTCCTCCTGATTTTTCTAACTTTAAATTTGACAGTAAATCTATAGCAAATACTGAAATAAGTAAAAATCAAATAATTTTTTCTCTAAAAGATCTCAAACCTAATGAAAAAATAGAAATTATAATACATACTGATATAAAACCGAAAGAAAAAAAGATTTTCGGAATAGGTGAAATTCGATTAGCATTTGAATTTAAAGACAGTTTGATTTCAGGTATTGAGTTTGAAAACTTTACAGCATATTCTCATGCTTTGCATGCCATACAGAAAAAAGAACAAGAAGACGCACCAAACTTATGGAATTGTTCATTAATCTTTAAAAATAGTAGTGATATGGACATGGAATTAAGATCAATTTTAATATTAGATAAAGATAAAAAAAATAAATTAATGGATTTAAAATTTGATGATAAAAATGGAAAAAGAATTATTAAACATGGGGATAAGTTCATTAGTAAAGAGTGGCAAATACATGATGAATTTGAACCGAAATTTTATAGAAAGCTAGAATATTCCGTTATTGAAAAAAGTGAAAAAAACTCACGAATTAATATTAACTTTGAGGAAGACATTTTTGAGATTGTGAATTTATCAATCTCTAAAAAATTATCAAAATCAGATATAAAATCATTTGAAGAGACTAAATTAGAGGATTTACTCATCATAAAAAATATTGGCACATCTCCAGTTAAAGGATTTTTAATAAGAGAGGAAATCCCCGCTGATTTCATACCACCAATAGAAAAGTCAGATTTTCGTATAAGAACATCCTCAGGAAGGAAAGATTTTGAGGATATAAAAATAAATATATATCCTAATAATCAAGATCCATCAGTTCCGCACATATTAGAGATCGCTGTAAATTTAGAAGCAACTAATTCTGATAGTATCATAGATGTTGATGAATATTTAGAGATTAGATATTTCTTCAATGCATTTTCTCCTGATCATAAAAAATCTTACAAATTTCCACTTATAGTAAAATCATTTTACCCAAAAGAAAAGTTTGATATAGAAAAGTTGTATGTAATTGAAAATGAGCTAAATCAAGACGAATTGCCAGAATTGAACATAATACATAAGCGTCGAGATTTATTAGTTAGCAAGGAAATCTTTCCAGGAAGGGAATTGGATGAATTTGCTATTAGTCTTATGGTAATCAATAATTCAAATATCGAAGTCAAGAATGTAAAAATAAAGGATACGATATCCCAATCTTTTAAATTCATATCATCAAATATTAAAAGTCAAATTTCTAAGGTAGATGGTATGGATTCAAATCTTATAACATTTGAAATTGATAGCATTTTGCCTTTCCAGGAAGAAGAAGTTAGATATTATGTGAAAAATATAAGTGGTGAGAAGATTAGCATTGACAAACTGGAGTCATTTGTTTTTGGATAATATTATATTAAAAATAATTATGAGAAATAAAAAAATAAAATAAAAAGAGAGAAGAAGATCTTATGAATTTTCAATATTACGAGACATTATTGGATAAATCCAAAAAGAATTTACAATATTATTTAGACCAGATTAAACCAGCTTTTACAAAAAAAGAAATGCAAACTTTATTAAAAGATATCAATAATGAAGCTCTTGGGAAGAATGAAAAATCAACTTTGGCCAAAGGATATATTAAAATAGATACAGATACCAAAGGTTTAGCAGATTTTTCTAGATTTAGTGAGAATCAATTAAAAAGTCTTTACCAAATTCTTATAAGTAAAGAGATTAATACTAAAAAAGCCGTAAAATGGAGATTGTATCAATATTTAAAATATGTAAGAGGTTTTAAAAGTAACTCTGTTTATGTAAATCGAACTAATGAAGAAAATAATAACATAGATTTCATCGTTGAAACAGAAACTAAGGATTTGATTTTTATTACATGCCACCCGATTTTAGAATTAGATAATTATATGGAACTAATTAGCAATTTTATTGAATTTGCAAAAAGGAATAAAATTATTCCGAACAAAGTCATCATTGCCGCTTGTAAAAGTTATAGAAATATTCCCATATCAGATGCTTTTGCTATTGGAAATAAATCTATTATTCCTGATCTTTGGTTAGAATGGGTTGATTTAAGTAAACAATTCGATGGTGAGGACCTATTGATAATCAAGATTGACGATGAAGATCAGGAACGATTTGAACTCGCGGGATTTAATTTTGGCAGTACGGAAAATATGCTTGATTATATTTATGATAAGACAAACGGGGGCCAAATCTCGATTTTTAAACAAATTGGTTATTTTTCTGAATTTATTCAAGAAGAACCGCAGGTTGAGCTTATATGGAAAGGAATTATGATTAAAACGAATTAATTAATAAAATAATAAAATAAAAATGAGGAAAAAAGAAAATGATTGAAACAGAATATGAGAGTAATTTTAATGCAGTTATTATTAGAATAATAAAAGAAAAATATTTGTTAGATGTGAAGGATGTTAAGGAAATCTTTATTCCTGGAGATAAAATCGTTCCAGTTCCATTATCTGACAAATCTATTGTAGGATTAATCGATATAAGGGGTGATATATATTCCATCATCTCTTTGAGACAAATGATATATTCGAACGAAATAAATGATGATCTTAATGAACATTCTCGAATCTTGCTTTTAGAAAGGGATAATTTAAAAATCGCTTTACTAGTAGATTCTATTATTGGCATTAGCGAAATTCCATATTCAATCTTTACGACAAAAAAATCTATTATCGAGACAAATATAAATTCTAAATTAATTAAATCTATTGGAGTAATGAATGAAATGGCTTATATTTTATTAGATTTAGAATCATTAATTTCACCATTGCTTTTAACTGATAATAGTAAAACAAATGAAGTAGAATTTAAACCTTCCCCAAAAATTAAAAGTCAAAAATTAATAAAAACAAAAAGTAAACCAAGTGTTAAAAAAGTTTCTCCTGTTAAAGTATCGACACCGGTGAAAAAAACACCTAAAAGCATCAAAACTGTTTCTAAATCAAAGGATACAATAATTCTTTCTGAAAATCAACACGATACCTTAAAAGAAATAGGAAATATTGGATCCGGAAATGCAATTACTGCCTTATCTCGATTAATCAAGAAAAAGATTGATGTAAGTCTTACAGATGTAGGAATAATATCTTTTGATAATTTAGGAACATATCTTGGAAATAATAATCAAAAAGTCTGTGGAATTTTCTCTACTATAGAAAATACTTCGACATCTACGATCCTTCAAGTTTTTGATTTGATTCCATTGTTGGAATTAGTTGAGGATTTATCGGAAAATAAACTTAAAACTCCAATAAT
>DAOUUT010000287.1 GCA_030668025.1 Promethearchaeota archaeon | reverse complement strand
TTTCAAATTCTTCTATTAAAGGTGTTACATCGAAATAGAACTTTTCATAGAATCCGTTACCTTCACTAACAGAGCGAGACACTTTATGTAATTCAATTAATTGCAATATAAACTCATTTTCAGCACAAAAATTAACCAAATCATCCATTTCCTGATCATTTATGCCTTTAAGAACTACATAATTCAATTTAATAGGTGTAAGTCCTATCTCTTTTGCTTTAGCCAATCCTTTTAGTACAACTTCTAAAGAATCAGAACCGTACATTTTCTTATAAATATCTGGTTTTAATGTTCCTAACGACACATTGATACGGTTTAAACCAGCATCATAGAGATCTTGGGCTTTTTCAATTAAATAAAAGCCGTTTGTTGTCATAGATATATCTTTATAAAGTTGCAGATCAGAAATATTTCTGATAATTTCGACTATTTCTTCTCTGAGTAAAGGCTCTCCGCCCGTAAATTTAATTTTGGTTACTTTTAATATCTGTGCTAATATCCTACAAAGTTGAGTAATTTCATTAACGCTTAGGTCCGTCGTTTTGGGAATGAATCCTTCTCGATCACAATAAATGCAATTATAATTACATTTAGAGGTCACCGAAAATCTAATGTGCTTTATTTCTCTATTACAATTGTCTTTCATAATATCTTCTTACATTTTTTTTATTTTTTCATCGACCTTTACTTCATTAATAAACGTTATCGGATACTGACCCTCAAAATCTTTTTCATACATCTTTACAACATCCCAAATATTTAATAATGCAATGTTAACACCCATGAGAGCCTCCATTTCTACTCCCGTTTTTGAAATGCTTTTGACGGTACATCTCACCTTAATAATATTATCGCCTTCATAATTAAAATCAATGTCAACATTACTTATAGGAATAGGGTGACATAATGGAATTAAATCGGGAACTTTTTTAACGGCATTAATCGCTGCGATTTTTGCAATAGTAAAAACATCCCCTTTTTTAATATTTTTATTTTTAATCCGTTCAATTGTTTCTCCCTTTAGATAAATTTTCCCAGATGCAGTTGCTATTCTTAATATTGGATCTTTTTCAGATATATCAATCATTTTTTCACAATGAACTTTTTTTTACGTTTTCATTTCCCATACATATCGATAAATTTCGCTATTATTAAAAAATTTAGGATTATAAGATTTTAACATCAGTCGCCTTGAAATTGATATAAACTTCTGTTCCATATTTAATTCCTAATTTTTGTTGAGATAATTTTGTAACGCTTACTAAAAATCTTTCTGAATTAGTTTTAATAATGACATGGATTAAATTACCAAGATCTCGAATTTCCTCAACTTTACCCTTAAATAAATTCAATGAGCTAACATTTTGAGGGGGATTTTTAGCGAGAATAATACTCTCAGGATGGACACAAACTTTCACTTTTCCTTCTTTTTGATCCGATGAAGTAATAACAAGATCATTTATTTTTATTAGATTAAGATTTGATGTCGGATCTACTTGGGCGTTACCTGAAAAAATATTTTCGTAGCCTACAAAATAAGCAGTGAATTCGTCTTTAGGAGTTTGAAATATTACGCTTGGAGAATTAATTTGAGTAATTTTCCCTTGATTTAAAACAGCTATTCTATCCGCTAACCTTATTGCTTCATATCGATCGTGAGTGCTCAATATGATTGTTTTTTCTTTATCTAGTTTGATTTTATTAATAAAACTATCTAGAATTTTAATGTTCATTGGATCTAAATTTGCGGAAACCTCATCAAGTAAGTAAATTTCAGGGTTAATTATAAAATTCATCGCGATTACTACTTTCTGCATTTCTCCTCCTGATAAAGCTCTAGCGTTTTTTTTTCCCATACCAGAGAGTCCTACGGATTCAATTATTTCTTCAACTAGATGTTTGTACTGTTTATATTTCAATCCTCTAACTTTCAATCCGTAAGCGATATTGTCAAAAACCGAAGCAGCTCTTACTAAGGGTTTTTGCCTTACGAACGATAATTTTCTTCGAATTAGTGTTTTTTCTTTTCTTGATAAATTTGTTAACTCTTTACCCAGATATTTTATTTTTCCTTGCGTTGGAGATTCAAGTAACCCTAAAATTCTCAATAAAGTGGTCTTCCCACTTCCATTTGGGCCGATTATGGCAAAAGTTTCTCCCTTATTAATTGAAAAATTAATGTTTGTAAGTACTGAGATAACATTACCATCTTTTTTATAGTAATCTTTTGAGAGGTTTTTAACCTCAAATAGGCTCATTCTATTTATCACTCCCTTGTAATCGCGTTAATCCATAATTTAAAATAAAGGATATCGATATTAGGATAATTCCTAACGCTATCGCCATACCAAATTCGCCCATACGCGTTTCCAATACAATTGAGGTAGTAAATGTTCTGGTTGCCCAACGAATGTTTCCACCGACGATCATAACAGCCCCCACTTCAGATATTGCTTGACCAAAAGCTACTAGAAAACCCGCAATAATTGATTTTTTAGAATGTTTGATTAATTCCCACCATAATTGCCGTTCATTAGCCCCCAAGGAAAGTACCGTTTCTTTCAAGGCGGGGTCTACGCTTTCTATTGCTGCTTTTCCTGTTCCAATTATGATTGGCACCGCTAAAAGAAATTGAGCAATTATCATGGCAGTTGTCGAATATAATAACCCTAGAGATCCAAATATTCCTCCAGCAGAGAGTAATAAAAATACTATTAGCCCCATAACTACTGGCGGAAATCCCATAAAAGTATTTATTAAATTGCTGAGAAATCTTTTTCCCCGGAATTCTCTTAATCCAATGAAAGAGCCAATTGGTAAAGAAACTAAAGCTGCAAGAAATGTAGAAGTTAAAGAGACGCGAAATGAAACTTCAATAACGCTCCAGACTTCTGGATTTAATGTGAAAATTAAATAAATCGCTTCTAAAATTCCTTCTATAATTTCATTTGACATGTTTCTTCTGTTATTTACACAAATTCTTGTTGGTAAGTTGTCCAAAAAGAAACTTCTTCTTCAGTAGTTAGGCAATTATGTGTTGTATTACATATTCCAAAGGCAGCATGGAATAGTTTTTCTCCGTTTTTTGTATAAGAATTAATTAAGTTTTGTCCATAATCAGAAGTAAGAAATCCAACAAACCTCAATACGCTACTATATTTAACATGTGAATGAAGGTCTGGATTTACGGGGATTGCACCATAAGGATTAAGTAAATAATCCTCCCCTACAACTGATTCAGCTAAGATTTTTAGAGTTGTATAGGTATCATTAAAAGATAGCCAAGTACCTCGATCTATTAAAGTATATCCTTGGGTATTGACATCTTGAAAGGTCATTTGTAAAGTAGCTGCCATTCCTTGACCAGTTTCTGTGTATTTTTCAGGTTGTTCAACCCACTCCACATCTGGAGTAACACTGATATATGACCATAAAGATAATTCTTTAGAATAAGTACCTGAACCATCTCCTCGAGAGTAAAAAGTTGAATTGCCTGCATCTATACTTTCTTTTAATTTTGTCATAACTGTATTGATGTTATCATTTGCTAATAATTTAGCAGGATTGTTTTTATGACCAACTATAATAAAATCATTGTACATGACACAAGCTCTATTAATCCCAAAAGGAGTTTGTCCATCGCTATCGTTCACAAACGCATCTTCTCTTGATCGGGAATGAACAAGTATTACATCCACATCGCCGTTCTCCCCATATACTAATGCTTGTCCTGTTCCAACGGATAAGATTGAAACTTCGATTTCTGTTTTTTGAGTAAATTCTGGTAATAAATAATCTAATAATCCAGAATCATATGTAGAAGTTGTAGTTGCTAAAGTAATTCGAGTAGGATTTCGTGCAGTTAATAAGTCGAATATAAAATAAGTTCCAAATGAACCTCCA
>DAOUUT010000124.1 GCA_030668025.1 Promethearchaeota archaeon | reverse complement strand
GATTCCTTGGACGCTTATTAATTCGATCGTTGGAAGTCCGAATCGACTTCTTTTAGAAAAATTTTCAATATCGCGTATTCTCAATTGAAATAAGATGTTATCTTTTTCGGATTTAAAAGAAAGCTCCTTGTCAGTTAATTTGATGGTACCTCTAGATTTTTTTGAAACGAGAGCCAAGTATGAAGTCTGCCCGGTGGTAAAGTTACCAAAGGATTCGAAAAGGATTACCATTTCAAGTTCTATAATATAGTTTTAGCAATATATAATTTGACATAATAAAAATGATTTTCCACTAATTCTATTTGAGTATTTTAAATTTAATAAATTATAATAAAAAAAAATGAATAAAAAAAAAGGGGGAAATTCATCCAATAAAAAGTAAAAATTTTCTCCCATTCCAAGAGCATTTTGTGCGTTTCTATTATTCTGATATTTCCTTTAATATATATTGTTTTTTAAATTGTATTCTAATTAACTATTACGTTAATTCTTGATCTAGTATCTTCTTGATCTTGTATCCTCGCGGGGGCCTCTTTCGACAATAGTCAAGTCAGTTGCTTGAGGGCCTTTCTGCCCATCTGTAACCTCAAATTCTACGATATCTCCTTCATAGATGATTTTAAATTCGTCATCATCTCCTTTAATTGCTGAGAAGTGAACGAAAATATCACCCGAACCATCTTCGCGAGTTATAAACCCAAAGCCTTTCCTTGAGTCAAACCATTTAACTGTTCCTTTCATTTTGATAACCTAATAAAACATATAGAGTACATATCTATATCTGAAGATCTGTGATCTTCACTTTAGAATTAGATACCATTTGTAATAAATTTTGTTAAATTTTGCTCCAAATTTCAAAATTCAGTAAAAAAAAAAAGAAGAAAATAATAAAATTAGTTATTTTTTAATCTCAACTGAATTTAAAAAGTTATAAGTGAGATTATATTTAAATAAATATTATGTCGTTCGCAAAAGTAAATGGAACATCGCTTTTTTACGAAGTTAATGGAGATGGATACCCTCTTGTATTACTTCATGGTTTTGGCGCAAAAAAGGAAGTTTGGATGGCTCAAGTTGGTGCTTTATCAAAACATTTTAAGGTCATCACTTACGATTGCCGTAGTTCCGGAAAATCAGAACGCCCTAAAGATCCTTATACGTTAGATACATTAGTTGAGGATTTAAAAGGTTTATTGGATTTTCTAAAAATTGAAAAAGCTCATCTAATGGGGCAATCGATGGGTGGTTGGGTGACTCAAAATTTTGCGTTAAAATACCCAGAGCGTGCCAATAAATTGATTTTAGTTGGAACTAATCATAAGGGAGCCGGAATTCACATGATGGAAGGAAGTATGAGTAGGTTTTTTGAACTTCGGAAGGAAAATAAAGAGCAGGCATTTTGGAACTATTCTAAGTTAACACATTTTAGGGCGTTCATAAAAGAAATGAAAGCAGACCCTCAAAAGAAATTTCATGGATTATGGTCAGCAGAGGATTTAATCAAAGAGACTACAGAAGATCAAATGACACCCCACGATTATAAGCTTTTAGCGGATGCGATTGATACGCACGATACAACGGACAAGCTTTCCCAAATTACTCATCCAACTTTGTTAATCGCAGCCTCCAACGATAAGTTGTCTCCAAAATTGGTAATGGACGAGTTAAACGATAATCTTCCAAATAGTAGAATAGAAGTTATTGATAAAGCAGGCCATCACGTATTTTTAGAATACGCTCCTCAAGTAAACGAGTTAATAATTGCGTTTTTAAACGAATAAGCCCAATTACTTCTTTTTTTTTAATTTTAATTTTAATTTTAATTTTTTAAGTTTTCTTATTTTTAATAATGATGTTTTTAAAATCTGTTGCACCAATTTTATTTAAGTAATATTTCTCCTAAATTTGATTAAAGAAAAATAACAAGATCTCCGTGGATGACTTTAAATGGCAAGTTTGAACGAATTGACCGTTTCCCTATTGGACCGGTTAGCTAAAGAGTGCGGGATTAAATTTAAAAAAGGCACTAAGAAGAGAGAGAAAATTGTCACCATAGAAAATGCTGGTATTGAAGAAACACGTCTTGAACAACTCCTAAATAAATATTTAACACAAAAATCTATTCCAAGAAAGACTAGTAAAGACTCAATATCAGAGTTAAAAGGAAGAGTTAAATTATTGGAAGAACAGGTTAGGTTTTTAATGTCCGAAATAAGCGTGTCTAAAGTTTCTCTAACGAAAAAAGACGACCGCGATATTATTACGGTTACGACTGATCTATCTGATATTAAAAAATTTATTAAATCTATTATTTCCCCTGGAGAGTCGATTACTATAGACGAGTTGATAGAAATAAAAGAGATTCAAAAAATACCTTTAATCGCGTTGAAGCATTCTATTTACGACCTAATTGAGGAAGGCATATTTGATGGCGCGCAAGGTAATTCTAGACTGAAAATAGGGGGGAAATTTGGGACCTTAATCCGGACCTAAGTTTATTCTTTAATTGATAATGTTCATTTTTTATCTTATATAAATATAAGAATGTAAAAGTTGCACCTTTTTTTTTATAATCTAAAGAATTTTCTTAGTTAAACTTTTTATTCAAGACGATTACAAATGGATTTAACTAACGAACAAATTAAAAGATATTCGCGTCAAATAGTTTTAAAGGAAATTGGAGGAATTGGGCAAAGAGAATTATTAAATTCAAAGATTTCATTAATTGGTTTAGGTGCTCTCGGATCTCCTGCCGCCTACTATTTAGTAGCAGCGGGTGTTGGAAGTTTACAAATAATAGATTTTGATATTGTGGAAATGTCAAATTTGCACAGACAAATTCTTCATTTTACAAAAGACATTAACAAAAAAAAAACTAAGAGCGCTGTGGAAAAACTTAACTTGCTAAACCCTGATTGTACCATTGAAATTGTAAATGAAAGAATTACAGCCAATAATTCAAAAGATATCCTTAAAAATTCGGACTATGTTATTGAAGGTTCGGACAACATCTCAACTAAAATGTTAATTAATGATACATGTATAAATTTAAAAATACCGTTTACAATTGCAGGCGTTTTGAGATTCCACGGACAAATAATGACAGTAGTTCCAAAAGATAAAACAAGTTGCTATAGATGTGTATTCGGTGATATAACTGAAGGCGATCCGAGTATGTCGTGTTCTCAAGCAGGCGTAATTGGGTTGGTGCCTGGCGTTTTAGGGTGTTTAGAAGCTAATGAGGCAATTAAAAGTATTTTAGGTATAGGTGAGCTTTTAACAAACAAAATTATGTATATCGATCTTTTAAGGAATAGTTTTGATTTTATCGAAGTATATAGAGATAATAATTGTATCGCATGTGGCGACAACGCAAAGGACTTAGTCGAAATGCTTAATTACGATGGGGAAAATGTCTGTGATGAATAATATGAAAAAGAGAAATGATGTTGAATACTTAGATATCCGGGGAGAAGTATGCCCAATGACATTTGTACTTACTAAACTAATTCTGGAAGAGCTCGAAGAAGGTAGTATTTTAGAAGTTCACTTGGATTTCCCTGCAGCTCTCAAGAATATCCCTGAAAGTTGTAAGCGACAAAATTTAGCTGAAGTCATAAAAATAAAAGAAATGAATCCAGAAAAACACGAATGGATGCTATTATTAAAGAAGTTATGAAAATCGGTGAAAAAATTAATTGAATGACTTTAAAAAAGGCTCTCCCTTAGGGCTAGGATTAATTTCTGGAGGTTTAGATAGTTTAATTGCTTGTTTACTTTTAAAACTACAAAATATTGAGGTAATTGGCTTAAATTTCAAATCTCCATTTTGTATATGTGATAAAGCATATAAAAATTCCGAGTGCGGTTTAAATCTTTATTACGACAAGCTAGGAATAAAAACCTATTTTCTTCAAAAAGAAAACGACTATTTGGAAGTAATACGAAACCCTAAATTCGGTTACGGTAGAAATTTGAATCCATGTATCGATTGTAGGATTTATATTTTAAAAAAAGCTAAAAAATTTGCTGATAAAATAAATGCTGATTTTATATTTACGGGAGAAGTACTAGATCAAAGACCTAAGTCTCAAAATTTAAAAGCTTTAAAGACTATTGAAAAGGAGGCTTTTCTTGAGGGAAAATTGCTTAGACCTTTATCGGCTTTATTATTAAAACCTACAATTTTAGAAGAAAAAGGAATAATTGATAGATCTAAATTATTAGGGATAAAAGGAAGAAGTAGAAAAATGCAACTTGAACTCGCGAGATCTCATGGATTATTGAATGAATATTATGCTTGTGGAGGATGCCTTCTTACAGAAAAAGAATTTGCTAGTAGAATGAGAGATTATCTTAAATTTAATAAAACTTTAACCATGGACGATGTAAGACTATTGAAATACGGCAGACATTTTCGGTTTAATCATTCTAAGATTATTATTGGAAGAAATAAATTAGAAAATGGTTTATTACTTCAGTTAAAAGGCCCCGATGACATAGTAATGGAGGCCGCTGAAGTACCAGGACCTATTACACTTATTCTAGGGAGAACTGATTTGGAAGCAATCAATTTTGCTGCAAGTTTGACATTGAGGTATTCGGATGCGAAAAACTCACATGGGAAAATTATATACGGTAAAGGTCCTAAAACTTTGACTGAACATTTAATAGTCGAAAAAGTTACTCAGAATTCTTTAAAACCATTTATCTTATAATTTGAATAAAGATATCACAAATAAGCTCTTTATCCCCCAGCTATGGCAGGTAATAAGTAAATTTCATCTCCCTCTTGAACAGTGGTAATCAAACCTTCAAAAGAACGAATATCTTTTCCATTTTTCCCTATAAGAATGTATTTACTTAATAAATCTGGAGTATTCATTATAGTATTTTCAAAATCTTTTCCAAATTTTAAGTTCAATTCTTTTAATAAATCTTTAATGGTAGAGTTATCGTTAAACGACATTATAATTTCTTCTATTCCAGTAATATCTGCCAATAAAGATAAAAAGAAAATTTTTATCTCAATCATTGAAATAAACCTTTAAAATTATAATTTTCAATTCATAAATATATTAGAAATTTAGGTAATTATTTTTTATGATTATAAAATTTAAATATTATCGCTATTATTGCGGATATTATATAATAAAATTAAGTGATTTTCATTAGAAAAAATAAACTAAACATTGGGCATCTGTCTACTGCTTACCATACTAATTTCATCTTAATGGAAGGTGACGATTTAGAAAATGATCTTAAAATAGAGATCAATTGGATTCTTTTTGGGACAGGGCCAGCTATGATCGAAGCTTTCAAGAATAAAAAGTTAGATATTGGTTATATGGGATTACCTCCTGCAATTATTGGGATTGATAAAGGTGTTCCAATTAAATGTGTTGCTGGAGGTCATGTTGAAGGAACTATTATGATTGCTAAAAAAGAATACAAAGATATGAATCAGTTGGATAATAATATAGCTGAAGTTCTTTCTCAATTTAAAGGAAAATTAATTGGTGTTACAAGCAAAGGTTCTATACATGAGGTTATTTTAAGTCATTTTTTGAAAAAGTACGATTTATCAAATGATATCGAAGTTAAAAATTATGGACAAGCAGAATTTATTGCTTTGAATATGAAAAAAGGTATCTTGGACGCAGGTGTGGGAACCCCAGCATTAGCAGTTTTCGCTTCAACCATCTTAGACTCTCATATAATTGTCGAACCTAAGCATTTATGGGCTAACAATCCTAGCTATGGCATATTTTTTCACGAAAACTTAATTAAAAACTCTCCAGAGATAATAATAGAATTTCTTAATCATCATAAAAAGGCTTCTTATCTGCTTAGAAACTCACAATCGTTAGCAGCAGAGAAGATATCGAAAACTTTTGAAATTATTGACAAAAATTACGCTGAGTCTGTTTTAAAAATATCACCAAAATATTGTATTTCCCTTTCAGAAAATTATATAAATGCAACAATGGAATTTGTAAAAACTCTTAAAAATCTTAATTATATTAAAAAGGATCTTACGCCTGAAAACATATTTGACCCCAAATTTTTACGAAAAGTACACCCTGAACAAGAACATTATTCAATATAAAGTTTCTATTGGTCTAAGAATTGTTTAATTTGTAATTTAGATTTTTATTATGAAATACTTCCGGTATTAGTAGTGGGTTAGTATATTCAAATGAATAATAAAAAATACAAATCAGTAAATTTAATAAAGTGGATAATATCCAATTACCGCAAGAATGACTAAATATACTAATAAAAATAGTATCAGGACCCATAGGGTTTTATTAAACAACGAATAAGGCACTTGACTCTTATACTCATTAACCTTATCTTTACCAAACTTTTTTTCTAGATTTAAACGATAAAAATAAAAAGTGTAATTCTTGCATATTTTTATAGTAAGAGTACATTAATATCACTATGCCTTTGGACAACATAGATAAGCAAATCATACGAGGGTTATTAAACAAAGGACGTGAAAGTTTTAACAAACTTAAGGATCTAACATTTAAATCAGAAATAGAACATATGAGTCATACTGGAATTAGAAAAAGAGTCACTAAATTAAAGGATTCAGAAATAATGAATATACAAGGCAATTTAAATCTTAAAAAACTTCAATATTATTTTGCATTTATTTTTTTGGAAATGAAAGATTATAAAAAAGTAAAAGATATTGTCGAAGGTTATTCTGACTGTCCAAGGACTTTTTTATTAACACAAGTTACAGGGCAATTTAATATAATTGTAGGCGTCACGGGACAGAACATCGATGCTTTACATACGTATTTAAATTATTGCGGACCAGCGAATAAAAAAGGAGTTCTACACTCTGAGATTTTATTCACATCTAATATTCAAATTCCAAAATTTTTTCCAATTAATCTTTTCACAAATATCAGTCAAGAACATAAATGTGGGAATAAATGTAAGAAGTGTGAGGCATTTCTATGTGGGGATTGCAAAGGGTGTGGAAATTTTTAAATTTAATAATAAAAAAATAAATATATTTCCTTAAAATTATAATAATTATGCATTTTGACAAGATAGATAAGCAGATACTAGCTGCATTGTTCAAGAATGGTCGCGAAAGTTTAACAAGCCTCGAAAAAATTGTGGAAAAAGCAGATCATGAAATGATGAGTCATACTGGAATTTCAAAAAGAATTTCAAAATTAGAGGATATGGGAATTCTTAAAGTTCAAGCTAATTTGAATTTAAATAAGCTTGACTATAAAGCTCTTTTTTTACTGATAGAGATAAGTAATTATGACGAAATTAATAATATAATAAAAGCATATGCCGAATGTCCCAGAGTTTTCTTATTAACACAGGTTACAGGTCAATATAACATAATTATGGCCGTTATAGGGCAGAATATTGATGTTCTACACAGATATATAAATCACTGTGGTCCTACCAATAGAAAAGGAATATTACATTCTGCCGTAATACATATTTCTGATCTAATCATTCCAAAATTCATGCCTATCGATCTCTTTAGTGAAGTAAGCAAAGAATATAAATGTGGAAATGAATGCAAGAATTGTGAAGCATTTTTAGACGGTAAATGTGAAGGATGTGGCAACTTTTAATTATTTTCGCATGAAATTGCTCGAATTGATTATATTTTATAAGTTTCAGATTTAAACTAAAAAAGGAGAAAATGTCTTAAAATGAAACTGAAACCTAATAAATATAGTTAATTATTCAGATAGGGTAAAAATTAAATAAAAATATAAAATTTCATAAAATAAGTAAAAACTTTAATATATTGATTTTTTTAAAGCAGATTTTTATGATTGTTGCAGAAAAATATTTTGTCTCAAACTATAAAGAAAAAACCGACTTAATCTCATTATCTCCATCAAGTAAATTTATATTATATGTATTAAAACAAAGGGGTCCATTAAACCAAAAAGAAATCTCGAATAAAACTCTCTTACCTAAACGTACAATTGCGTATTCGGTAAAAAAACTCCAAGAAAATAATTTCATTAGAAAAATTAAAGATAAGAACGATAAACGTATAAGTATATTCGAGGTTTTGATATAAAACTCGATAAAAACAAAAAATGTGAAATAGAACCAAATATTTTTAAAAATAGAGAGGTGAGTATAAATCGAAAAAAAATATATTTTATATGTTCAAACGAGTGATGATCCAGAAAGACAATATTCACCGTTAGTTTTAGCGCAGACCGCTAAAGCAATGAATATTAAAGCAACAGTTTATTACATAGGAGCAGGACTGCGAATATTAAAACCAGGAGAGGCTGAAAAAATAAAGCTAGGAGGATTTCCCAGTGTCAAAGAGATGTTAGATAAAGCTCTGGAAATGGGCGTTGAAATTTTAGTTTGTGAAGCCTCAAAAAGAATGTTAGGATGGGAAAAAGTGGATCTTATTCCTGGGGTTAAAATAGTAGGAGCAGCAACATTAAATGACCTATCGTTAGATGCTGATGCCACTCAATGGTTTTAATGAGTGAATCATTAAAATTTTAAGCCGAAGTAATGAATCCTTTATATTCAGACATGAATTTGCGGAGTAGGAGTAATACTACTACTCTGTTCCCTTAATTTATTTTTATTGGTTTAAAACTCATGTAAAATTCTGTAAAAAAAGCTATTCCTATTAGTGTTAATCCCGAGTCTATTACTACAGTATTGTGTACAAGTATATTAAAAAACAATAAATTACTTGAAGTAGTGTTTGTTACAACATGAATAAAAACAATGCCTATTAGAAAGCTTGTAATAGCAATCATATGAACTAAAATCTTTTTTTTCATAAAATGGGAGAGTAGGAGTATATCTACTACTCAGTTCCCTCGTATTTATCAAGCAGATCTTCCTTTATTTTTAGAAATAGAAAAAAAAATCATTTTTTGCTTTTTCTCCAAATTATGATTGAAACTACGCTAATAGTCGCAATAAGGATTGGATATATAATTATTTCCAATAGCGAAGGATTTGCGTTGTAACCAAATAAGGCTTTTAATAGAGCCCCAATAACTTCAAGCCATTCTGGGGTGAGAGGATTAGTATCTGGAAAGCTTTCTGGTAAAATATGTTTAATATTCCACACTTCCTCAATAATAGGGTTAAGAGCTCCCGCTTCTATGAATTCGTGAATCCCGTATGTAATCAATCCGGCAGCAAATAAGATAAGAACAGCGTTGGTAATTTTAAAGAATTTTGATAAATTTATAGTTTTTATGCCATAGAACATAAGGATCCCAATTATAATTGCAATACTGATACCTATTGACGAGCCAATAATAATACTCCCTTGATCTAAGGTTCCTAGCGATGTAGCACCTACCAAAAGCAAAATTAACTCAATTCCTTCTCGAATTATAACTACATAGGTTAAAATTAAGATTGAAAAACTCTTTCCGGTTGTTATGGATTTCTCAACTTTTTCATCGAGAGTTTCTCTCATCTTTGAACCCTCTTTACTTATCCATAAAATGAGCGTTATAATAAATATTCCCGAAATAACAAAAGTATATCCTTCGAATAATTTTTCCAATATTCCTGTAAATCCTCCCAATATTAACGAGAAGACAATAGAAAAAATAATACTGGAAATTACGGCCAATATAGCTCCGATATACACGTATTTATAATAACTTTTTTGGTTTGTGCTCTTTAAATAGGATAAAATAATAACTATAATAATAACAGATTCTAGACCTTCTCTAAAACTTAAAAACATCGGTACTATTAATTCAACAAGAGACATTTCAATTATATCAAGACAATTTACGGAAAAAAAGGTTCTTATGATATAATATAAGATAGAAGCAATTTTCACTTGATATTTGCATTCAACGGAGAAGTATGATTTATAAAATATTAACGCTATATAAATAAGAAATAGTATTAAATAATCATTAAAAAAAAGTGATTTTATGGTCGTTTTTACTTTTGTTGTGTGCGCTGAACCTTACAAGTTTGAAGCGATAGATACGATGCTTAACTTAGGAGAGGCAATCTTAAACAAAGCGCATCAAATATTAGGTATTTTTTTCTACGGGAGTGGCGTGTATAATGTCAAGCGTGAAATAAATATAAGTTCAACCATGAGAAATCTACCCGAACGTCTAGGGAATTTCATAAAGGAGAATAGCCTAAATCTATCTGTCTGTAGTACTTGGGTTAACTTCACAGGGTTAAAGCCCG
>DAOUUT010000278.1 GCA_030668025.1 Promethearchaeota archaeon | reverse complement strand
ATGTTTCGTGAAATATTTATGATATTTCCTTCTAAATCTAGAATTACGACTAAATCTGGGAATGTTTTCATTAAAGCATTGTATAAATCGATAATCATTTCGAATAGATTGTCAATTTCCATTCCATCATTATTATCGTTGGGAAAAACCATAGACAGTAATACCTCTTCGAGTAAAAAATATTTCTTAATAATTTTAATTTGATATTAAGAAGCTATCAAAAAAATAATAGAAATTGTTTAATTTATATGTTTCTCAGTGTCATTTTGTTTTATGAAAAAACTTTTATATAAGATGAAACTTATATATAAGTTGAAACTTATAAATTTAAATAGGTACTTAAAATAATGGAGAGTAAAAGACCAAAAAAGAATCGGGATTTTCTTGGATACTATTTGCCAGTAAATCCTTTTTCAATTGCTATAACTAGCATTTTTGCTGCTCTTACATGTATATTAACAATGCTTATCTCGATTCCTGTTCCAGCTACAGGAGGCTATATAAATATAGGGGATGTCGGAGTCATGTTAACAGCTTTAATATTTGGTCCGGTTATCGGTTCATTAGGTGGAGGAATTGGTTCTGCTTTAGCGGATATTTTTCTAGGATATCCAATTTGGGCACCTGCCACATTTATCGTGAAAGGCTTAGAAGGTTTAATAGTTGGTTTAATTGCGAACCCTAGAAAAGTTCGTACTTACTTTAATTTCTATGATATCATTGCAGTTATTGTTGGGGGTTTTATAATGGTTTTTGGTTATTTTATTGTTGAAGCGTTTGTATTCAATTTTGGAATAGCATCAGCCCTAGTTGAACTCCCTGGAAACTTATTTCAATCCATAATAGGGGCAATAGTTTCAATAAGTTTTATAGTAGTATTGAGAGTCGTCATTAAAATAAGTAACCCTCAAACTTTTGATCTAATTTTCATCCCTATTGAGATAGATGAATTAGGATCCTCTTAAGTTAAAGGAGAGTAATAAGGATATCTAAAGCATCTAAAACTTTTTTCCCTTTATTGGTGATAAAATACAAAACGTTTTTTCCTTCTTTCTTACGAAAAATTAAATCATTCTCTTCTAACTTTTTTAAGTGTTGATAAATTGCCGCTAAACTTATGTTTCCTATTATTTTTTGAATTTTAGTACCACTTATTCCCTTAATGCTTGTTAAGGAAATTTGTGATAAAATTTTTAACTTAGTAATTATAATTGAACCCTTTCCAGTAGTTTTAGTTTGAGATGATATCGCTTCTAAGACATAGGGAGCTTTTAATCCGCTACCTGTGATTAAACATACTATTTTATCGTCAGAGTCGAATTTCTCTTCCTTATTCAAAATATGAACTGCTGCTAATGTTAAAGCCGATGAGGGTTCCGCGAATATGCCCTCATTTCTGATGAGTTCATCAATCGAATTTAAAATCATATTTTCAGGAATAGCAATGACAGTACCTTTACTTTCTTTTACAAATCTAACGGCAAGCTCTTTATATAAAGGTTCTTCTACTAAAACGCCTAATGCGTGCGATTTAGAATTCTTTTGTTTTGCCAATTTTTCTTGCTTTTTTCCAAAAAAGGCGTTTACTATTGGTGAGGAGAATTCAGATTGCACTCCAACTAATTTTGGTATTTGTTCAATTATATCGCTCTCTTTGAGTTCATTAAAACCCTTCCATAAACTAACTAATAGCTCTCCACTCCCCATTGGAATTAAAACCCAATCGGGAGAGCCCTTTTGCAAATAAATCTCAAATGCTATAGTTTTTTGGGCTTCTATCGTAAGAGGATTATATTCTGGAGTACTTTGATAATAAATATTATATTTCGGCTCTAATGCGTGAATTATTGCGTCGTCAATTATATCCCCCATTATTTCAATTCTTGAGTTGTAAGCTATCATCTGTGCTCTTTTTCCAGAATCAATTTCATTTGGAATAATATTTAGGCATTCAATTCCTTCTAATGAAGCATAAGCAGCGATAGAAGCACCTTGGTTACCGTTTGAGGCACAAACAACCTTTTGATATCCCCAACTTCGAGCATGTGAAATTAATAACGCACCAACGCGATCTTTAAATGAGTTTGTTGGATTAATTGTTTCATCTTTAAAGCTCAAATTACTTAGTTCTAATTTTCCACCGATTTGTTCAGAATCTTTACAAGGAGTTCCACCCTCTCCCAAAGTTACAAGAAATTTTTTATCAATCTCTGGTAAGGTGAAATAAAAATCCCAAAAATTATGAATTTGTTTAATTTTAAGAAAAGAGTTCTTATAGTTACTAATATTTGATTTAACCCAAAGAAACCCATCGCAATCTGGGCATTTATATTCTATGGAGTCAAATTTAAATTCCTTTTTACAATCAGTACAAATTAATGGAAGTGGTTCGCGAATAATTAATTAACCTCAATAATTCTTAATAATATCAATGAAAAGAGTCTATATCTTATTATTGTTAGTTTAAATTATTAAGTTCTCTGTGAACTAAGCAAAAAATTCAAAAAGATTTGTTTCTACTATTTCAAATCTTCTTAGTGTTTATGATCATGGGTTTTAACTTCATCTTCAAAAGCACATAAAGCACATTCCCCTTCATCATCGGCTTTTTTACATGTTTCACAAATATCTATATGTTTAGAACCAACAGCTTTACCAGCGCGACGTTTTGGAGAAAAAATCATCGAAATTACAAAAATTATACTTACTGTTATAGTAATAGTAGCACCTGAAGGCAAATCTAATTCATATGAGAAGAACAATCCTAAAAATGAGGAGAGAGCTCCAAATAATATTGATAGTAATATAATTCTATTTATTCTATAGCTCCACTGATAAGCTGCAGCAGCAGGAGTAACTATCATGGCAAAAACTAAAATCGCACCTATAGCTTTTAAAGAGACAACAATAGCTAATGAAATTAATATTAAAAACAAATAGGACAAAAATCTGATGGGTAACCCTGTAGCACTTGCCATTTCTTCATCAAAAGTCATAAAAAATAATTCCTTTTTCATGAAATATATAATTCCAAGAATAATTATACTAAATATAATTAATAACACAAGATCCTCGGTTGTAACTACAAGAACATTTCCAAATAAAATAGCATTTACACCAGCGTTATAAGTTTGGATTAAGCTAATAAACAATACCGCTAATGCCATAGTAAACGAAAATATAATTCCTACAGCAACATTATTATCTTCTACATAACCCTTTTCGTTAATAAATCCAATAGTAAGTGCAGAACCGGTACCAAACATAAAGATAGTTAAGAAGGGGTTAATTCCAATAAGGATCCCAAGAGCACCACCTGCAAAAGACGCATGTGCAATTCCCGCTCCCATAAATACAAGTTGTCTTAAAATTATAAAAACTCCAACTAATCCACAAATAACTCCTACTAATATTGATGTTATTAACGCCCGTTGTAAAAATGTAAATTCCATTAAGGCTTCAAGAAAATTTTGATAAATCATGTTTTATCAATTTAAATAAAATCAGTTTATTTTTATTAGTTTTTGTGTTTTCTAATTTTATTTTAAACCCATTCCTTATAATTTTATGCCAAGAGAACACTTAAATATTATGAATCTTATTTACGATCAATCGTAATTACGAATAATCGTAAAACTAAATGGGTAAAATGAAAGTTCACTCAAAATATCGATTATTTGCTCTTTTCTCGATAGTTTATTTGGTTACAGGAATGGTTTTTGCTGAAAATATTCCAATTGAAACCGATTATGAAAATTGTCAAATTAATTCTACGATTAAACCATCTACTACAACTTTGAATATAGTTACATCTATTACAATTATTCAAGATATTGTAACAAATATTCTTGGACAAGATATTGTTGTAATTGTAAGTGGGGCAGAAGACCCCCATTCATATGAACCAACTAGCAGTGAGGTATCAGCATTGGAAAATGCTGATATTGTCTTCCGATTGGGAATAGACGATTTAGAACCTTGGTGGAGATCAGGATGGGAAGATTCTATTGTAGTTAAATTAGTAGATCCATTAATGCTCAAGATAGATCCATTATTAGGATTTGCAAATCCTCATGTATGGATGGATCCTAATAACATTATAAATTTTACTAATAAGATTAATAACACTCTTTGGGATAATGAACCACTTCAATCTAATAAGTGGATTATTTCTAATAATACAGAGGCATATATAAATACTTT
>DAOUUT010000070.1 GCA_030668025.1 Promethearchaeota archaeon | reverse complement strand
CATCAGACCCTACATAAGGTATCTCTAATTCTTCTAAAATAGCTGTTTCAACAATGCTGGATACATTAAATACGATATCAATGTCAAGACTTTTTAAATCAGAAATAATATTGTCGTTCCATTTTAATTTTTTAACATCATAACCGGCCTCATTTAGTGCTTTAACATGATGTTCTACTTCTGAATCGGTTGTATCGATAACATTTTCGCTTTTAGCAAATTTCTCTTGTATTGAAAAATTTCCTCGTTTTTTCTCAAGTACGCAAATTTTTATTTTTTCCTTAGTCATCTTGATCAAATTTTTTCACATTTTCATTTTCTTGGTTTATAATATGTTTTATATATAATTAATTCTTGCTTAACTCTTATATATTTGCGGAAACATTCGAATTTCAAGAAGTAAACCATGAAACATAAATATTTTCAAATCCGATACCTCAGAAGCTTCAGAGGTTCCAGAAAACCCCATCTACAGAGTTAGAGAAGTGTTAGTCATCTTTATTGTATCAAAAGTAGCTAAAAACTTGCAGTTTAACCGTTTGCAATGAATTAAAATAGTACTATCGGTAAAAGATAATCTTTTTTCCTTATATTTTTGAAAGAGATTCCAAGAATTCTTAAAATTCCAATGTTTAAAGACTTAAAGAAAAAAAGTGTAAAAAAAGTGAAGTTATGATTTTTTCTTTTCTGAAAGAGCCATACTTATCAATATTATTCCAATAATTAGAAGGAGAGCTCCACCGCCTAAAAGATATGCACCAAATTCTTCTTCTAGAAAAAGTACAAATGCTGCAAAAATTAGAAAGAATCCAATTAAAAACATACTCACTCCAGCTATTTGTTTAGGAGAGCTTGCTTTAGTTTTTTCTTTTATCGCGGTTCCACTAAGTCTTGCCGTAATTCTCTCAGCTCTTGCTTCATGTTGCGCTGCAACATCTTTACCTGATTCATTATCAGTTACTAATTTCTTATTGGAACTAGCGATAGAAAACATGCATATTCCAAAGATTATAAGGAGAGCTCCAGAAATTAAAAGATATACAGCAATTTCTGTTTCTAATGCCACTAATCCTCCAATAATGATAAAGATTCCAATTACTAAGGAAAGCACTCCCGTCCTTATAGTTTTTCCAACACCAGCTTTAGTTTTTGCCATAGCAGATGCTACAGCTTCTGCTACAATTCTGTCATGTCTTTCTTTATCAGATTCGATACTAGTATTGTCGTTACTCATATTTTTTACCTTCTTACATTTTAAAAAGTTATAACTATAGAATAGAGTTTAATTTATAAATATTGTTTCAACAGGTCTTGTTTTAAATAATAATTTAACTATTTTGTCACAACAATATTTCAGATTAGAGATTTTTCTGAAGTACAATAATTTCTTATGGATATAGGGACTAGTCATTGCTCTTAAAAGAGTTTCATAATATTTTGATCCTTTGAAGAATAAATTTTATTTCCATAACCAATAATAAATATTGATAGTTTACCTAATTACCTCATAAATTTTAATATCTAATCATGATTAAAATTAAATGATAAATCAAAAAAAGGATATTTTTAAAATATTCTTGGAGCCCAAAATAATGAGTGTCTATGCTGACGATGTCGTATCTTTTACTTCAGTTTTAAAAATGGCTTATAATTTTTTAACAGGCAGAGAGTACTTAAAGAAGAAAAAATTTAAAAAAAAGAAAAAATTAATTTCGGTTGCTTTAGGATTCCCCGATTTAGCTTTTGCCGCTGGGGGGATTCCAGTTTTTCCAATTCGGATGGAATCGTTTGAGCTTAATAAGTACTTAATAATGTTAAATTCCGCCACTAGTGTGTTAGGTTGGAGTTTAACATCAAAATTTCTAGATTTTGCTCGTCAATTTGACGTATTAAAAATCGTCGATAAAATTCTTGAAGATGTTATTTCCTCGATTCATAGTAAATATAATGAAATGTACGAATTAGGTGCTAACAATGGCGTTCCTTCTGAATTGTGTTATGGAATTAAAGCTCTTTATGGAATGCATTTATCAAAGGGAAAAAACTTAGACGCTAATCTTAGCACAACTATGCGTTGTGGTGAATGGAATAAGTTTTCTGATTCGTTAAAAACAACAGTCCCTAATCAAATCACGATTGAAGTTCCTCCTAAAAATCTAGATAATGAAAATAAGGCTTTAGAACAAATGGTAAACAGTGTAAAAAGGGGGATCAGTGATTTAGAGGGCATAACTGGAAATTTTGTCACAGATAATAGCTTACAAAAACAATTCCGAATAGGGAACCAAGTAAAGCGATTTTATAAAACGATCCTTTATGAGATCAGCTCTTCAAATTTCTATCCTTGTAATCCTGCATCCTTCGCGGAAATTCTAGCGCTTCTCACAATAACATTTCAAGATTATAATTCTAACGCTCAAAGATACTTAAATAATATGAGTCAATTAGTTAAAGAAATGAGAGAGAGGATCAAAAAAGGTATAGGTATGGATGTTTCTCACATGCCAAGGGTGTTATTTGCCCCAATGTACCAAGGGTGGGAGCCAGAAGTACATGAAATTATTTATAAATTGGGTGGAAGGATAATATACGCTGATTGGGACTTACTAGGTTTATTGGAAGAAATCCCTTTATCAAAAAATTCTGATCCCATTGAAGATTACTCTCGTTTTCTATTGAACGCATCAACAAAAGGAATTGGATGTAATAAAGAAAATATGACGAATTCTTATTTAGCAGCCGCAAAAAAAATGAACATAGATGGCTTAATCTTCAACCAAGTATTTGGGTGCCCTTCAATATCAAAAACTTACGATACATTAAAGGATAAAATGAAATCTGAATTAAACATACCATCAATAGTTATTAATTTCAGAAAAATAGGCGAAAACGTAGAAGAAGTCAAAAAATGTGTAGAACCTTTTATGGAAAGATTGAAAAATATGTATTAAATTGATTGAATAATTACTTGTCCTACAGGAATCGTCCCAGGAATTGCTGTTCCGTAAAAGCCTTGCATTGTAGAGGATTTTAAAACTTTAAGCTCGCTTAAAACCTTTTTCCAAATTCATCGATTGAATTTAGAACAAACTAAAGCTAAATTGAGTTCTTTTATGGAACTGTATAGTGGAAATTAGATAATTACAAGCCAAAAAAGTCAGATGGCTTTAGTAAGTGTTGATCCTCTTCTTTCTCCTTTTTTGCTTTTTCATGGGGATCTACCCATTCTGGTTCCTCACCAGATGCTTGAGCGGAAACTCCAGTTGGAGGGTTTAAGTTAATGCTAGCAGATATTGCTTCTGGTGATTGACCAATTGGAATAGCTTGAGGTACTTGTTGTGTGCTTACAAATGTAGAACCTTTTAAAACTTTAAGCTCGCTAAGTACTTTCTCCAAATTCATTGATTGGACGCTTTTATTCATTGTGTCCATGATTTCTTGAAGCGATTTGGATGTTTCTCTAAGCCCTTTAGGGTTTATCCCTGTAAGCAAACTGTCTAAATTAGTGTTTATATCCATATTTAGTTCCTTAAGGGATTCTAACACAGTAGACCAGTGTTTATTCATCTGAGACTCAATTGCACTAATCATCTTAATGGTTTCGTTCATAAAATTAACATGGGCCTCGTATCGCTCCTCGTCTTTAGCACGTAAATCCGAAATCAACATTATTAGCTTCCTAATTGCGTCTTTCTCTTCACTCATTTTGAATACTTACTTCTTTTATTTTTCTTTATTATTGTAAATATGATTGTCTAATAATTTATATATATTTATTTTTAAAAAAGTTGAAAAAAAATTACTTAACAATAAATTACTCGTTTACTTCTGTTCGAAATTTAAAACTAAAATAGAATTTATTTTTTATATTAAGAGGCATATTTAATATTCATTAATAATAAGAATTAATCGAATCTAAATTAATCATGTCATTAAATAAGATCGCATGGCCTAAAAACCCTAAAATTTACGAAATAAACACATGGCCATGGTTAAACAATTTATCTGAGACATATGGCCATTCAATTAAGTTAGATACATTACCCGTTGAATTAATTGACCAAGAATTAACCCCTTATGATGTCATTTGGTTAATGGGCGTATGGGAACGAAGTCCTATGGGAAGAGAAATTGCGCTTAACCATGAAGGTTTACAAGAAGAATATCGTAAGGCGTTACATTACTTTAATACCGATGATGTTGTTGGTTCGCCATATTCAGTATATTATTATCATGTTAGTTCTCACCTTGGTGGTTCAGACGGTTTAAATTCCTTCCGCAAAGAATTGGCAGACCATGGAACGTTGCTGCTCTTAGATTATGTTCCAAACCATGTTTCAGTAGATCATCTATGGACGCTTGAAAAATCAGATGTTTTTATAAAAGGAACTTTAGATGATTTAATAACTAAACCGTACGATTATTTCTCTTTAGGAGATAATGTTTATGCTCATGGTCGTGATCCTAATTTTCCTGCTTGGACCGACACCGTGCAAATCAATGCGTTTTCTACTGAGGCGCGTTCTAAAGCAGTCAACACTCTACTTACGATTGCAGAACAGTGCGATGGAGCCCGGTGCGATATGGCTATGCTTCTTTCTAATAGCGTGTTCAGCCGCACATGGGAGGAAAAAGCAGGTCCGGCTCTTGAAAAAGAATTTTGGGAAGAAATTATTGGTGCTGTAAAAAATAAATTCCCCGATTTTAAGTTTATAGCTGAAGTATATTGGGATATGGAATGGGAATTGATGCAGCAAGGATTTGATTATTGTTATGATAAGAAACTATACGAACGCTTAGCTAATAATAGTGCTCAGAGTGTTAACGCGCATCTTAAGGCAGATTGGGATTACCAAAGGAAATTGCTCCGTTTTATTGAAAATCACGATGAGCCAAGAGCTATAACGGTGTTCGGAACTGAAGGTTCAAAAGCTGCAGCTGTTATTACATCAACACTACCCGGCGCTCGATTGATTTTTGAAGGTCAAACACGAGGATACGAAATAAAATTACCAGTTCAATTAGGAAGAGCAACGACAGAAGAAGATGACATAGCTCATATGGAATTCTACGACAATTTGTTGAAAATTATTCCAGGAAGAGAGTTTGATAACGGAAAATGGTCCTTATGTAAAGTTAAACCTGCCGGTTCGACTGATAACTCTTTCAATAATATTATTTCGTATCAATGGTGGACAGATAAGAATCGACTAGTAATTGTTGTCAATTATAGTTTAATTTCTTCCAAAGCGCATTTAATAATAGAAGATATAGATTTTGGACTTTTTAACTGGAAGTTTACAGATCTACTTACAATGAACGAATATATTTATAAAGGAAAAGATCTTCGTGAAAATGGATTATATATCGAATTAGAGGGTTGGAATAGCCATATATTTCGTGTAGAAAAAGCGTGAAAAGCTTTCAACAGACATTAACTAATTTTATTAGAATAAATAGTTGATCAGATTCTAAATTGTTTTTCTGAATAACTTTTATATGATATTAATTGTATTGGATTGATGGGGAAAATAAAATAGATTTATCTGAGTTGTTTTTAGGTTTTTTAAAAATAATAAAATTATAAAAAAAACTAGTTTTAAATAATAAAAGATTTTTAATTGGCTCATATAGTAGAATTATTTCCAAAAAATAATATTAAAAGGGTAATGCAATTTATGAAATCATCAGAAAGACAATCTGGGATTGAATTTTTAGGCACTATACCATGGGGCACTCATTTCTGTATGTTCTATCAAACACAAGGTGATCTTATCGACATTTTAGTACCTTATTTTAAAGCAGGTTTAGAGAATAATGAATATTGCATATGGGTAACCTCTGAACCTTTAAATGAAAAAGATGCCGAGAAGGCTATGAGAATGGCTATACCTAAGTTTGATACGTATTTACAGAAAAATCAAATAGAGTTCATTCCACATACAGAATTGTATCTAGAAAATAACGAATTTGACCCGCAACATGTTCTCAATGGATGGGTGGATAAATGTAATGATGCGTTAGATAATGGATTTAATGGATTAAGATTAACAGGAAATCTGTCTTGGCTAGAAGATAAAAATTGGAAAAACTTCGCTGTTTATGAGGAAGACCTAAATGAGGTCATCACATCCTATAATATGATTGCTTTTTGCACTTATTCTCTTGAAAAATGCGCACCTTTTGAGATTTTGGATGCTGTTCGTAATCATCAATATGCTATTTTTAGGCGAGAGGGCACCTGGGAGATATTCAAAAGCTTAAATCAGATTAAAATTGAACAAAAATTAAAAGAATCCGATGAAAGATTAAAAATATTTATGGAATCTGCACCTGATACTTTTATGCTTTACGATTCAGAATTAAATCTAATTAATATCAATGAAATTGGAGTTAAGCGCTTTCCAACAGGAACCAAGAAAGAAGATATAATAGGAAAAAGCATCATAGAATTATCGCCTGATGTTAAGAAAACGGGCAGATACGATGAGTATATGGAAGTCATAAAAACTGGTAAACACTTCTCAATTGAGGAATTTATCCCTCATCCCAAATTTGGATACCTTCATTTTTCTCTGAATGCTTTCAAAGTATTGAATGGACTTGGAATAATTGCTAGAGATATTACCGAGCGCACGAAGAAAGAGGAAAAATTAAAAGAATCCGAAGAAAAATGGAGAGCACTTAGCGAGAACTCACCCGTTATTATTTTGTTGTGTGATAGAGACCATAAGATTCTCTTTGTTAACCGAACAACTCCCGATTTTTCAAAAGAAGAGATCATTGGTACTCCAGCATACAATTATGTACCAAAAGAATGGCGTCAAATTGCAATAGATTATCGTAATTCTGTTTGGGAAACGGGCGAACCGGTCAGATTTTCTACGAATTACACAACAAAAGAAGGTGATGTTCGATATTTTGATGTTTGGATTGGCCCTGTATTCCAATCTGGTAAAGTAACCGCTTTAGTGAGCCACCATATGGATGTTACCGAGCACCAGAAACTGCAAATAAGCCTACAAGAGAGTGAAAAACATTTACTTCATGTGCAGGAAATTGGTGGCCTTGGTTTTTGGGATTTTAATCTCATAACTAATGAGTTATACTGGTCTGATGAGACTTTTCGTATTTATGGATTCAAACCCCAGGAGTTCGTACCAACATACGAGAAGTTTAGGAGTATTATACATCCAGATGATCTCGACTATGTCCAAAGTCGAGTAGATTCTGCATTACAGGATGATATTAAATACAGCATTGATTTTAGGATTGTGCGACCTAATGGCGAAATAGGCTATATCTATGTAGAAGGAGATGTAACTCGTGATGAGAATGGAAAAGCAATTCGTTTCGTTGGTACCCAGATGGATATCACCGAACGCAAGATCGCAGAACAAAAATTAGAAGATTCGGAAAAACAGTTGAGAGAATTAAACGATGAGTTAGAAATGAAAGTTCTAGCCAGGACTGAAGCATTAAAGAGCTCCGAGCAAAAATACAAAACTATTTTAGATGGTATTGTTACGGGTGTTTGGGTTGCTGATAAAGACGATAACATATATTATGCTAATAAAGGCATGGGAAAAATTGCCGGCATACCCTCTGAACAAATTGTTAATGCTAATGTTTTAAATGATTTTCCTGAGAGTACATTGAAGTATTTTAAACCTTATTATCTTAAAGCAAGAAATACATTAAAAAGGGGTTTTTACGATTCAGTACCTGTTAAAACACCAGCGGGTAGACAAAGTTTTCAATCTGGATGGTTAATCCCCTTAACTAAAGACGGAAAATTTCATAATATCATATGTACTGTTGAAGATATCACAGAGCGTAAGAAAACAAAACAAAATTTAAAAGAATCTGAGAAAGAACTAAGAAATTTAAACATAAAATTAGAGCAAAAAGTTGAAGAAAGAACAAAGAAATTAAAAGAATCAGAAAAAAATTATAGAGAGCTTCTCGAAAATATGAGGGAAGGATACTATGCTCTCGATCTTAAGGGAAATTTTACATTCGCGAACGAGTATTTTTGTAAAACAGTAGGATATTCAAAGGAAGAAATAATAGGAAAGAATTATCGCTTGATTTACGATGAAAAGTCATCTAAAAAAATGTTTAAAATGTTTAACCAACTTTATAGAACAGGAATCCCCCTTCCTCATACTAATAGAGGTGATGGGTTAACGAACAGGGGAAAAGAGGTATTTTTTGAAGGAATAATCGATTTAATATACGATTCTGAAGGAAATAAGACCGGATTTTACGGTTTTGCTAGGGATATTACCCAAAAAAAAAAAGCAGAACAAAAAATAAGAGAAAAAAACATTGAATTATCAGTTTTGAATAAAATTATCACACTAGGTAACGAATCTACAAGTCTTCAAGAGTTCCTAGAAAATTCTTATAATCAAGTTTTAGAAGTTGTAAATTTTGATAGAGGAGGCATCTATCTTTACGATCCAGAGACTCATCATAACAAACTCGTACTCCATAAAAATACGCATCCTGATTTTATCGCTGCGGTAGAAGACGTAGATATATCAAGAGAACCTTTTAACATGGTTTTTGACAAGAATAATCCATTTTACATTGAGGATTTCTCAGAGTTTATGGAAGGATCAAAAGATTTAGGCGTATATTCTGCTGTTATCGTTCCACTTCGTTCAAAGGATGAATACATTGGGAGTATGAATGTTGGATCTAATAAACATCAAATTCTCTCTCAAAAGGATTTAGAGCTATTAGTAGCTATAGGTAAACAAATGGGAATCATCATTCAGAAATTTGAATCCGAGAAACTACTCAAAGAATCCGAAGAAATTTTGAGGTCAACCCTTGAATCCACAGCAGATGGTATTCTTGTTGTTGATGAAAATGGTCAAGTAACACACACTAATTCTAAATTTGCGGACATGTGGCGTATTCCACAGGATTTAATCGCAGAAAGAGATGATCAAAAATTAATTGATTATGTATTAAGTCAATTAACAAACCCAAAAGCTTTTATTTCAAAAATACGTCAACTTTATATATCTGCTAGCGAAAGCTTTGATACTCTCTTTTTTAAAGATGCAAGGGTTTTTGAACGCTTTTCTAGTCCACTAATTCACGCAGGAGTAATTAAGGGACGTGTGTGGAATTTTAGAGATGTTACCAAACAAAAGATATCAGAACAAAAATTAAAAGAATCAGAACAGCGATTAACGAGTTTCATGAATTCAGCTACCGATGGCTTCGTCCTTTACGATGCACGATTGAATTATATTGATGTGAACAATGTAGCGTCACAAACTATAGGGATGAATAGAGGGGAAATAATCGGAAAAAATATCTTAGATGTCGTACCAAATCTTAAAGAGACTGGGAGATATGACAAATATATGGATGTCATTAAAACTGGAGAACCGTTTTCTACAGAAGATGGTATTACTAATAGAAGAGATGGACTTCCTTCCTCTCAACTCTCGATAAGAGCGTTCAAAGTAGGAGATAATCTTGGAATTATATTTACAGATATCACCGAGCGCAAGAAAAAAGAGAAAGAAATCTTTGATTTAGCTCAATTTCCATCAGAGAACCCCTATCCCGTTTTGAGAGTGAGTAAAAGTGGAATTGTGTATATAAATGAAGCAGGTAAGAAATTATTAAACGTAGAAGATTATAGTCAAATCCCGAAAATTTTTCAAAGAGACGTGAAGGAGGCTTTTGAAAGCAATCAAAATACGGAATCAGAAGTTGAGCTTGATAGAAGGGTCTACTCCTTTAAATTTACACCCATAAAAGATACTGACTATGTAAACATTTACGGAATGGATATTACAGAGAGAAAGCAAGTTGAGGTTAAATTAAGAGAAGTAAATAATCTAAAAACTGAGTTCCTTAGAAGAGCGTCTCACGAATTAAAAACACCACTCATTTCAATTAAGGGTTTCTCTGAACTCATATTATCTTTACATGAAGATCAATTAGAGCCATCTATTAATGACAAACTAAGAGAAATAATTACTGGTTGCGAAAGACTTCAGAATATTATTGAAAACCTTTTAAAAACATCTAGATTAGAATCGCCCGAATTAAGACCGAGTAAGCATAGGGAAGATTTATCATTTCTCATAAATTTTTGCGTGCTTGAATTAGAATCTATGGCAGAAAGAAGAAAGCATTCAATTAAATTAGATATACATGACCAGTTGTACGCATATGTTGAAAAAGAGGAGATTCACGATGTTCTTTCTAATTTACTATCTAATGCGATTAAGTACACTCCACCAATGGGGAAAATATATATAAAGACAGAATTAAATGAAGATTTTGTAGTTGTTTCGGTAAGAGATAACGGAATTGGCTTTACTGATGAGCAGAAAAAGTTAATCTTTCAACAATTTGGAAAAATCGAACGTTATGGTCAAGGTCTTGATTTAGAAATTGATGGTACTGGTTTAGGGCTATTTATTTCAAAGAGAATAGTGGAATCTCATGGTGGGAAAATTTGGATGGAATCAGAGGGAAAGAATATGGGAAGTACGTTTTATTTCTCCCTTCCTAAGATTATAGAATAATAACTTTATCAATTCTAGTTTTAATAATAAAAAAAATGCTATATACTCGAGAGGATTTTTAGTTCAGATAATGTAATGATATTCTAATAATTTTGCGAACAATGAATCTGTATTAAAGATCTTGACTTCACTAATTATCAGAGATGTTTAATAATCCTATTACTCTAAATGGTATTCTAGAGTAAGTTTTTAATATAATATTAAACTAATATCTAATATGAAAGCGGTAATAATAGCTGCAGGGAAGGGAAAGAGATTGATGCCTATAACTTTTTCTCGCCCAAAACCTCTGATCCCTCTCGCTGGCAAGCCTTTACTTGAACATACAATATCCGGACTTAAAAATGCGGGAATTAATGAGATTCTACTTATCGTAGGGTATAAAGAAAATTTAATTAAAAGATATTTTGGAGATGGAAAAGAAAAATTTAATTTAAAAATTGAATACATAACGCAAGATGAGCAATTGGGAACGGCTCATGCTTTTGGATATGCTAAAAATTTTGCGAACAATGAATCTGTGTTATTAATGTATGGAGATTTATTAGTAGAACCTAAAGTTTATCAAGAAATTGTTCAAAAATTTAATGAAAACAAAATAGAAGGTATAATTTTATTAATGGAAGTGAAAAATCCTGAAGAATTTGGTATTATCTCTTTAAACCCTAACGGTTTTGTCGAAAAAATTATTGAAAAACCCACACCAGAGATGAATGTAGGAAATCTAGCAAATGCGGGCGTTTTTATTTTCGATTCTAAAATCTTTCAAGCAATTGAAAAGACTGAAAAATCTATTCGAGGGGAATATGAATTTACAGATTCTATGGAAATTCTGATAAACCAATTTAAAGGAAATATTGCAGGTTATACAATAAAAGATTATTTCTGGAGCGATATAGGATTACCTTGGCAATTTTTAGATGCCAATAGTTATCTTTTAGACAAAATAGAAAATAAAATAATAGGCAAGATTGAAGAAAACGTTCAAATCTCAGGGAAGGTGTATATTGGCGAAGGAACTAATGTTCGTTCTGGCTCTTATATTCAGGGACCTTGTTATATCGGAAATAACAATTTAATCGGGCCTAATTCATTTATAAGACCATATACATTCATTGCTAATGATTGCTATATTGGCATGAGTGAAATTAAAAATTCTATTATTTTATCAAATACTACAATCCCTCACTTCAATTACGTAGGAGATTCAATTGTTTGTGAGAATGTAAATCTGGGAGCAGGAACTAAAGTTGCAAATTTAAGACTTGATGAAAAGAGCGTTAAGGTGTCTATTAAAGGTCAATTAGTTGATTCAAGAAGAAGAAAATTAGGTACTGTTATCGGACCAAACGTTAAAACCGGAATAAATGTAAGCATAATGACAGGTAAAATCATTAATGAAAATTCAAGAATCGGGGCCCATACAATAGTAAGTGAGGATATCCCTCCAAATACTCTTTATTACCATGATCCAGATAAAGGGATTATTAAGAAGAGTTTATAATAATTCTCAAATCTGGTTAGGACACTTCAGCAGAGTGTGTAATAGTAATATTATGTTAGAATTTGAAGTGAGGACATAAATGAATTAGTCAATAAATTACTAAAAAAGGTTTATTAGAAGTTAGAAATTATTTTTATTAAAAAAATAAGAAATATGAACCAGAAAAGAGATATGATTATATGGTAAATAATAAAAACTCATTAATCACTGTTTTAATTGAAAAAGGAGTCAAAATACCAAATCCTTCTTCGGTTGAAATTGGTGAGGAAGTTAACATTAATCTGATATCATCTGAGGATGTTACGATACACTCCGGATGTAAAATATTTGGCAAAAAGACGCTTATTATGCCGGGAGTTAAGCTGGGAAGTAGGTCTCCAGTTACTATTAAAAATTGTCAATTAGGGAAAAAAGTTGAATTAAAAGGGGGATATTTTGAAGGATCAACATTTCTGGATTCTGCGAATATGGGTGATGGAGCCGAAGTCCGGGATGGATGCCTTCTGGAAGAGGAGGCTAATGGTGCTCATACTGTAGGTCTTAAACAAACAATTCTTTTTCCATTTGTGACGTTAGGGAGCATTATTAATTTTTGTGACATTTTAATGGCAGGTGGGACGAGCAGAAAAAACCATAGTGAAGTGGGAAGTTCGTATATTCATTTTAATTATACACCTAATCAGGATAAAGCAACTGCATCTTTAATTGGAGACGTAGCATATGGTGTTATGCTCAATCAAGCACCTATCTTTTTAGGTGGACAAGGTGGAATAGTAGGACCAAGTCGGATAGGTTATAAGACTGTAATTGCAGCTGGAGTTATTTACCGTGGAGATTGTCCCCAAGGCCATAAACTTTTAATGGGTAAAGAGCCTCAAAAGGGGGATATGGATTTCTATCCGGGATTATATTGGAGCGTTAAAAGAAGGGTTATAAATTGTATTGAATATATAGCAAATATAATAGCTCTTAAACAATGGTACCTAATTGTACGTTCTAAGTTTTTTCAAGGAAGTTATATGGAAAAACTACTTTATGAAGGTGCACTTGAAAAACTTGAGATTGTTTTCAATGAGAGAATTAAAAGATTCAAACTATTAGCTAGTAAGATGGAAAAATCCATTGAATTGTATAAATCGATTAAGGGTAATGATGTGTCAAATGAGTTGATAAATCAAAAAAGAGAACTACTTGAGAATATACAAAAAATCGAAAAATGCTTTAATGAATGTCTATCATATTCTGGTGATGAGAAAATGAAGGATGAATTTTTAAATAACATAGATACAACAAATAAGGATTATATCGATGTAATACAAAATTTGGACGACCACAATTTAAAAGTTGGAACTTCTTGGCTTTTAAGTATCGTTGAAAACACAAGAAATGCAATATTGAGGTATCTTCCATCCTTTATTTAAAAATCATCTTTTCATTTAATACTATTTTTTTTTTTATTTTTATTCTTATTAAATTTCTAATATTGTTAAAATAGCAATAATAGGAAGAATTTTGAGCGTTGATAAGAATAAAGAATATTTTTAATGAACGGTCACAGTTTTACTAAGATTTAAAGGTTTATCGGGGTCTAGATCATGAGCTAAGGCAGCATAATAGGCTAATAATTGTAAGGCTGGCATGAAAGTAATTGGGCTAAATAGATTATGATACTTATCAGCGGGTTGAGGAATTCGAATTGTTATGTCGCTTAATTTTGTTATTTTTACATCGCTTTCCACAACGACTGAAATAATTCTTCCACCTCTAGATTTGAACTCCATTACATTCCCAACTAATCTATTATATGTCTCGTCAGGTGGAGCAATAAAAATTATAGGAAATCCTTCTCTTACTAAAGAAATTGGCCCATGTTTAGCAGAAGCTGCTGAATAACCTTCGATAAACCGACAAGCAACTTCTTTCAAT
>DAOUUT010000007.1 GCA_030668025.1 Promethearchaeota archaeon | reverse complement strand
TCATGAAGTAGAACATCTATCTTTCTTTTTTTAGTCAAAAAAAATCCTCTTTCCTTACTATATTTTTTAAAAGAATATTCGATTTGTAAAAAAATTTTCCATTTTACTGAATAATTTTCTTGAATTTTACAATAATAAAATCAAAAATTATTACTCTAGTCTAATAAAGTTAGATCAAAAACCCAATATCCAGATCTCTTACAAATTATGTTAATATCGAATATATTTGAAAAATTGCTATTTATGTATTTCAATACATATTCTGCGCCCATTTTTTTTTTAATCACGAATTGAAATAGTCCTTTTGGCTTTAAAAAATAAGGAATCTCTTCACATAACTTGAGAAATTCTCTTCTACCATTGCGTAAAGGTGGATTCATATAAATTCCATCAAACTTTAAGTTTTTATTTTTAATAGGATTAAAATAGTTTCCTGATAAAGTAATAACTTTGTTTGTCCTATCCAATAAATTATATTTTATATTTTCCCTAGAGCACCAGATTGCTCTTTTATTTATATCGATTAGATAAACTGTGCTTTGAGGTGATAAATATGCCAACACAATTCCAATCGCACCATACCCGCACCCTAGATCGAGTAAAACGCTCTGTTTTTTTGGAACGGTCATGTGCTCAATAAAAACCTTAGTTCCTAAATCTAGTTTTTTAAATGAAAAAACTCCCGTGATAGTTTTAAAAAGAAATAAATGCTGTTTTAAACTTTCTGGAACGGAATAAACTTTAATTTTTACATCTGGGAACTGAGTAGAATAATGTTGGTTCTTTTGCTTCATATTTTTACATATTCTTACTTTTTGTTTTTGATTATTTCATTCCACCGAGGATAAATGCCTCGTTCCATAAATATTTTATTGGTTCTAGCCACAATTCCAGATTTTGCCTTGTAGATCTTCATTGCATTCATTTTAGCAGTACCAAAACCAATTAATTCTTTTTTAAGCGTCATGTAAACTATTTGCATATTATTATTGATTCGTGCATCTACATAACACGTTCCAGCAGAAGCTAAATCTGCACCATGACATAAAGCATCAACAGCAGTATCTCTTACATATATTTTTGGCAAATGTGATACCATTTTTTCCATAGGAGAAATTATTTTCCTCAAATAATAGTCATCATCTTCTTCACGGTATATAGAATATGCATCTTTTATATTATGAAGATTTACATGGCTCTTATCTTCTACAAAATTCCCTACTCTAGTTCGCCTTAATTCTAACATATGTGCTCCTGAACATAAAGCTTCTCCTATATCAAAACATAATTTTCGAATGTAAGTACCTGCTTCGCATCCGACCTTAAATAATACATGATTCTTATTTACTTCAAACACTTTAGCATAATAAATCTCTCTTATTCTCAATTTTCGAACTACTGATGATTTTATAGGAGGCATTTGATAAATTTTACTAGTGAATATTTCAAATACTTTTTCAATTTTTTTTAATTTCTCAAGTGTGTGCAAATACATTACTCCTATATATTCTTTACCGGCATACAATAATGCCGACAAAACTCTTGTAGCTTTACCAAGCGCACAAGGTAATATTCCAGTAACCTTTGGATCTAAAGTCCCCCCATGTCCTGCGTTATCAATTTCTAAAATCTTGCGAGCCCAAGAGACTACTTCATGGCTTGTTGGACCACTTGGTTTATTTAAATTTATAACCCCATATTTTAAGAGGGCTTTTATATCTCTTTTGTCCGGTTCACACCCATATGCTTCGTTAGTAGTGTCTTGGGATTTAATTATTAATTGTTCGGGTTCATCAGACGGTAATTTAAATTCTATATCTACCATTTTTTTAGCTGTAAGAGAGCTTATTCGTTTTAATAATCTATCTTTATATTTACCATTAATGCATACTCGATTAATTATTTCATGCAAAACTTTTTTTTAAAAATAAATTTTAAATCAACCTTTACAAAGAGTAAAATATTAGCGGGCCATGTGGGAATTTCGCACCCGATCTTTTCGAACGAGCATATCGAACCCACGACCTTCAGGTTAAAAGCCTGCTGCGCTACCTGCCTGCGCTAATGGCCCTGTGCCAATAGAATAATAATGTCAAATCTTTTAGTTCTTGTTAAAAAGTTAAAATTAAAGTAAAATTGTAATGGATAAAATCTATAATAATTTATAACTTTTTCTGTAGTCGTTTCTGTTCTATATTCCTTGAATGTTTTCATTAAGGTAAATCATTTAAAATGTTCATAACCTTGACTCTTTAATTCAATTCTTTTACCTTCTTTTAGAAAATAGATTTTTTCCTCAGAAATTACTTTTCCGATCTTAATCAATTTTCCACCCCTCGATTTGACGACTTTTTGAGCCATTTTAAGATTTTTGGGTCTTATCGTAAATAGATGAATAAATTCTTCTCCTCCATTAAAGACTAATTTTTCTAACGATACTTTGTAATCTTTTGAATATTCTATTGAATCTTGATGAATTAAATTTTCATTAAATTCAATTTCAAACCCCATTTTAGGATTTGACAAAAGCAAATCTTTTAAAGATTTAGATAACCCATCAGAAGAATCAATACTCGCCGTTGCTAATTGCTTATCAGACAAAATAAACCCTTCCTTTCCTATATCGTTTGGTTCTAATACACTTTTGATAGCTCTACTATATTTAGGGAAATCCTCTATTTTCTCTTTTCTATTTAAAATTATGTCAAATCCTAAGCCAGTTAAGCCAAATTTATTGTTTATTAAAACTAAATCGTCTGGTTTTAAACCTTTTCGATAAATTATTTTTTTTTGATCTTTAAAACCAAATACAGTCGGATTTATAATTATTTCCTTAGATTTATTAATATCTCCTCCCAAATAATTAATATTCCACAATTTTATATAATCGATAATTCCCTCAATCAAACATTTAAAATCTATAACTTTTAAATTATCAGGAAGTCCTAGAGAAATAATAACACCTTGGGGTTTTACGCCCTTAACAACAAGATCACTTATATTCATAAGAACAGATTTTCGTCCCATCTGATAGAAGGACATTTCTTCTGGAGCATCAGTTGCAGCATTGAACATATCTGAATTAAGTACGATATTTTTTAGGATATCTTCTTCTATAATTTTAAAAAAAAAAGAATCGTCTCTAATTAATTTCCTTCCAGTTTTTTCATAAATTAATTCTTCAATAATTTTTATTAATGTTATTTCTCCTATCGAACTTATATAATCGTTGTTATTCATTGGAAAAATTTTATAATTTTCTAATATTTATGTTTAATATATTAAATATTTCGCCTTTGTGGCTTAGTCGTAGAGCGACTGATTCGTAAAATCAACTGGTTCGAATCATCAGTAGGCCGGGGGTTCAACTCCCCCCAGAGGCTCTATTTACGCATCCTCCATTACTATAAACTTTTTTATTATTTGTAAAGCAAGCATTTTGAAAGCATCATTTATATTTACTCCTGTTTTAGCAGATGTTTCAATATACGATAACTTTAATTCTTGCGCTAGTGATTCCCCCTCTTCAGTAGAAACCACTCTATCATTTTCTAAATCTATTTTATTTCCAACCAAAATAAGCGAAATGTCAGGAGACGCTTTTTTAATTTCACGGAACCAATTTTTCTCGACATTTTCAAAAGATATTCGATTTGTTACATCATAAACTAAAATTCCTGCTTCTGAATTAGCTAAGTAAGATTGTCTAACTCGTTTAAATTGAGCTTGTCCTGCTAAATCCCATATTACAAACTTCACAATACTTTCAATCCCTTCAAATGAACAAGTCTTTTTCATAATTGAAGTACCTATCGTAGATTTATAATCAGTGGCAAAACTATTTTCAACGTATCTATGTACCATGCTTGTTTTGCCAACTGCGCCATCTCCACCAAGGATTATTTTAAAAGCGTATTCTCCAGATTTTATTGTAATTTTTTGAAGTGTATCCACTTTTCGTTGAACATTCTTTCCATCTCGTTCAGACATTAACTTTGGAATAACGGGACTTACGGTTCTTCCGTCGAAAATTCGGGCTATCTTTTCAGATGCTAAGTAAGCGTAAGGAAAAACGGGATCTACGCCCGCGATTGCATCTAAAACCGTAACAAGAATAGCTTCAGGTCCAGATTCACAAAAAACGAATCTATAATCCTCAGTATCAAAAGTTCCCGTTCCAAAGGATCCTGAACTGTATTCTTTTGTAATTCTAGTTAATACAGGTTCTACTAAAGCACTTATACCACTAATAATTTCTTCATCTAGCGATTTTTCTGAAGAACCTATTAAAGAGTCCATAACCAAACCGTCTCTATTTAATACTAAAACTGCGATTAATTCATTACCAAGGCTTTGTTTATACCATTGGAGCAATGCCGCTAACTTTTTTGTATCAACTGACAATATTTCTCAATTTCTCCTTTTTAGTAAATCAAATATTAAATTAACAAATTATATAAAATTAGTTAAAACTTATGAATAAAAATCTTATTAAAAACAAAGCACTTCAATAAATTATTAATTTAATTTATTATGATTCGAATCCAATTAGTTTTACAATTAAATTATTAGAGAAAGTAAATAATAAAATTTTTTAATATTTCTACTCTTTAATGCTATTAAGTTCGAGAAAATTAAAGTAAAAAATTTTCTGATATTTTTTAAAAACTTCGCAGGAGTTGCCAAGCCTGGTCAACGGTGCTAGACCGAGGCTCTAGTCTCATAGGAGTTCGAGGGTTCGAATCCCTCCTCCTGCATTACATTTTAAGTGAATCTCCTTATTGGAAAAAAAGTAAATTGCAAATTATAAAACATATATTAAAAAGTTGACATGAATTAAGAAATTTATGAATACTCTTTTAAGCTCAAAAATAAAACATCTAAAATCACCAATAGATCATGTTAATTCTTTAGCTTTTAATCGACCGCCTTCTTCTGTGAACGAAACAAAAGCAGCATTGTATATTCAAAATGATTTATATAAGGAGAATATTAATTCTCAATTGGAGTATTTTTCTTTTACTGGAGCTAAAAGGTATTTTATGAGATTAACCTATATTATCGTATTTTTTTATCTGATAATTACTCGTTTATTATTAATTTTATGTGCCTATTTTTCTATAAAGTATCTTTTTCAAAGGACTCGCAATTATTCCTTAGTAGGAAAGGAGAACTCAAAAAATGTTATAGCAAAAATCAAAGCTAGGAAGAAAAATAAGAATCGAGCAGTCGTAATTTTATCTGCTCATTATGACAGCTTTTCATCTAATCTCCCTTATGGATTACAGAAAATCTTCTTCTTTTTATTTAAAATTATTTTAATTCCTTATGTTTTTTTTGCTATGCTTATCCCATATATTTTTATATTTAGAGAAAAATCAGTAGAAACTTTTCAATTAATAATTATATTTACATTAATTGAATTTGCTATAACTGTTACAATATTTTTACTTATATATGATAATAACAAATCCAAAGGATCGATTGATAATGCTAGTGGAGTTTCTATTTTAATTGAACTTATAAAATTATTTAAAAAAGACCCTCTTGAAAATTATGATATAATCTTTTTATGGAGTGGTGCTGAAGAATGGGGTTTAAAAGGATCTAAAAGTTTCTGTAAAAGGCATCTTAGTTATTTAAGTAAAAAGTATGATTTAGATAGATCTTTTAATATTAATGTAGATATGGTCGGGACATACATAGGACTTGAAAACAAGAATTCATCACCTTCTAAAAGCCAGAATGGTACTTTTAACTTAAAAAAAATACTTGAAGAAAGCGCAATCGAATTGAATGTACCACTAATCAAATTTAAAAAAATATTAAGACCTAAAACAGATCACTTATCATTTCGATCTTTTGCTAAAAAAACTAAATCTTCATTTCAAGTAGCTTGCTTTCATTCAGATAAGGATTCTAAATTCATCCATTCAGATAAGGATACTCCCGACAAATGCTCTTCTCAAAATTTGAATGGGTGCTTAGATATTTGTTATACTACAATTAGATCAATTGATTTAAAGAATTTCTATTCAGAAGAAATTAGATAACTGTTGTTGCTTAATTTTAGGATTATTGGTAAGGCTTTCAACATATTGTTCTATTAGTTCCATTCGTTGAACTGTATAATTATCTAAATTAAAAATCTTACAAAGTTTTTTAGCTCTGGGGATATATTTTACTATACCTCCTCGATTAACGGTCAATATAACTTTATTTCCGCATTTTGGACACTTTCCTGCATTTGAAAGTGGAGGCCGTCTAAATTTTGCGTTACATTTTACACATCTAAAACTCTGTAGAGCAAATTTTCTTAAATTTCCTAATATGTCTGGATTGAAATGTGTAGATAAAATCTTCTCAGCGACTTTTTTATCATTGACCGCTTGAATGATCTTTGCGAGGTGCAATTGGGCATCAATTTTTTCTTCCATTGATTCATGAGTTTTGTATGATGTGATCGTGGGACCCTCATTAATGTCTTTTGTTGGTATGTTAAAACCAATATTTTCATATTGGTTTAAAGTTCCTAAGCGACTTATAACTAAATTCATTTTTTCTTCTATTTCTGACGGCATAGTAAATTTTTGGGTTGCGATATAAAACTCTAAGGGATACTTAAAAAGAGTATCAATATTATGAGCCTCACCATCTATTTCATTTGGGTCCAAAATTGAAGAAATAACTAAAGTTGCGTCCATTCTACCTCCTATTTTACTTGGTAAATAATATCTCGAAAAATTTAATAAAGGATCCAAAAGTAGCATTATACCATCTTCGTCACCATCGCAGTTGCGTCTTTTTGCTGCATGCCAAAAGGGATGGGCATAAATAGATCGTGCCGCTGTAAAACCAATGATTCTACCAACAATTCCCGCACTAGTATGGGGGGCAAGCCCTACTACTGAATGTCCAACTAGATCTTCTCTCCTTAGGACATTAAAGAACCTGTTCATCTCATAAAACGATTCCAATTCGTCATCTAAAAATTTAGCAAGTTTTATGAAATAATTTGCGCAATCTTCAGAGAGAATAACATCTTGAACTTTAAGTTCTAAAATCTGATTTATATCAATTAAGTCTTTCCCTTTATAGTCTTTTTTATATCCTAATTCTTTTAATTGGTTAATTGATGTTTTTATTTCTTTAGGTTTAAAATGTGTTAATGGAATATCAGTAGCATCGTAGCGAATTTCAGCAGTTTTGTATACAAGTAAACCATTTTTAGCTCTAAGAATTCCTTTTTCAAGGGGTTCTGGAACTTTAAATTTATTAGTTAATCCAAAAATACCCTTAAATTTATTTGGTAATGTTGTTTTCAATGGACTTACTACAGATTTAACATAATTTTTTATATTAAAATTAGCTTCTGCAGAAAATTTTAATTCATTACCGCATTTAGGACATTTTTCTTCATTTGTAGGGTATAATTTTTTATTACAGTTGAGACATATCTTCTGAAATTTGGTATGTGTCTTACATTTAGGACAAAGATTAAAGGGAGTGACTGTTCCGCAATTGGGGCATTTTTTTCTACAAAGATCAATTTTCACTTTTCCTAATTCAATTGCTTTCTCGACCAACCTCGAATTTCCAACTTTATCGCTGAGAGGAAATAAAGTATGGACGCCTTTCATGCTTTTTCTTTCAGACTTTTCAGGTCGACCCATACGAGTACCCATGAAAAAGGGAGCTCTATTTCTAATAACTATAGGAGAAAATTTAGAGAAATAGGTGAATATATCGTCATCTTTACCTATGTCAGCGATTTTTTTGTCTTCTAAATTGAAAATTGTTTCATAAGTTTCAATTGTATTCTTATTTAGAATGATGCTATTTTCTTTAATAGTATGAAGAATAAATGCTTTTTCTAAAATTTGTTTCAAACCCTTATCATTTTTTAATTCGATTGTTTTATTGATTTCATCAAATCCATTAACTAAAGCTTCCCTTAGAATTTGTAACTCACTTATTGAGAGATTTCCCCAATAATCAGTATAAAGTGGATGCAACGGTATATTGTAGTTTTTTGCCAGAGCTAAAGCTTCCTTGGCAGAGGGGATTTTTTTAAATGGGTTTTTTACAAATTCGTATATCTCCGAATTAAAATTTCCTTCAGTTTCTAATGCTTTCTCTAACTCTAACGCCCACCATTCTTCTACATAACCAGACGGGACCAATCTATGATTATTTTCGGCGAATTCTCCAAAGCCAAAGAGAATATCACCTAAAAACAAGATTTTTTCAATATTTGGAAACATTTCTTTTGCCATTTTAACATTTGAAATCTTTATTACGTTTCCATTTTTAAGCTTTACGATGGGGGGTTCTATAGAACTAACAGGACATATGCTAGCACTTTTTCCCGGCCTCTCAATTCTCAATTGTGTTCCAATTGCTATAAAATTATCTAATAACACCATTGTTGCGGGATGTAAACCAGCAGCAGCTAATCCAGTATTACGAGATCTCCCATATCGAATTCTATGCCCCCCAATTTTAGAAGGATGGCTAAACACAGGTCTTCCAGCGATAATTTCAGAAACATATTTTGAATTAGGTGGAATTATGAAATTTTCTTCTTTATTTTTTTTATCTAACTTTTCTGTTTTCTCATCCCTTTGAGAAATCTTTTTTAATTTTGCTAACCAATCCCAACCTTCTAAGTCCATATTTTTTGCTATTTTTAGGAGTTTTGGTGCCTTAAGAAGTATCCCGTCATTTAAAACTAAACATGCCCCCCCCCGTATATGATTCGTTTCTATCCTAGGTAATTTTCGAAAAGCAGAAACCTCTTCTTTTTCCGTAGGATCTCCATTAATTTCCACTGGTAAATGTTCTACAGCAAATCGTATTTCATCATTTGAGGAAGGATATTGTAAATGAACTCTTCTATCATAAAGTTTGACTTCTTCAACATATCTCCCAATTTCGCCCTCAGTCGCTTCATACTTTGGAATATTTGATTTTTTTCTTACATAATCTGCGATTAACACACATAACGCAGCTGTTGTCCCCCCTGCGGCTCTAATAGGGCCAGCAAAGTATAACGACAAATATTTGTTATGTTGGCGATCTTCTCGTATTAAAATTTTAGATATCCCTTCAAGTGGCGCGCTAACGACGCCCATCGTTTTTATAGCGAGTCCAACTCGAATGGCTCTATCAACCCTAGCATCTAATGATGTAATTTTCCCTAATTTCTGCTCAAGGATGTCAGAAACTACTTGAAATACTATCTCATCGTCAGTTTTACCTTTATCTTTTAAACCTCTTATTACTTCAGCTACACCTTCTGGTCCTACGAGTTTTTCAACCCTTCCTGCTAAATCTTTAGCTTGAGGCGATTCTACGAAAAGCTCAGGGTCCAATCCTTTTTGACGAGCAATATCTGCAATCTCGTAACATTTATCTACATTATTTTGTATTTGTGAAAAATAAGCTTCCATTTCCTTACTCATCTCTACCATAAGATAAATACACCTTAAAACTACTTTAATAATCTAAATACAGAAATATAGGATATATTATTCTAAATATTCACTTTCAAAATAAATTATTTTATTAATAGGCTGATTGAATTATGTTATTTTAATTTGAAGAGATTTCCAATTTATAATGATATTATGTGAATTAATACACCCTCCAAATATTTAAAAAAAATTTGTTTTTGCTTTAATAACAAACATTTTAACTTAATCCCATCATAATTATAATAATTCTATTTTGGAAGAAAAGGATTTGAAAAACGAAATATCTGAGCAGAAACGAGTTATTTTAGATAAGTTGGTAAACTCAGGAATGAATATTACTCCTACAATGTTAGATTGGATAGTAAATCTTGATAATCCCATGAAAAACTTAAATATTATTATTAAAGAAACTAGTTTTATCCCAAGTTTTAAAAATCATTTAACAGAAACCGTTTTAAAAGAAATTTCAAACGAAGAAATACAAAGGGCATTAAAGCGAACAATTTCCAGATCTAATTCGCTCTCTATGGATGTGAAATCCATTGACACAAAAGATGTTTTCAAATCATCAAGCAAACCAGTTACTAAATTGTTTAACGACGAAGTTCCATCAATATCCTCTGAAACCCTAATCAAAACTTCGAAATCTGAAGATCGAACTCAGTCCACTCCAAAATATTCTCAATTAGAAAAAATACCCGCAAAGAAGAAAATTAAAGCTAAAACTCACGAATCTACCAAATCAACTTTTATTTTTAAACCCGTAGCAAAGGATTATGATTTTATTTTCGAAATTTTAAAAGATCCAACTGGTATAATGCACACGAATGGAAAGTACGATGAATTTTACGAATTAACGCTCGATAAGTTTAACCAACTTCGAAAACTCATTAGAAGAAGACCAGAAGTAAATTCCGCAACTAATATTAACAATATTTTTAGGTTATCGAATAGCGCTGAAATATCTACAATAGGTTTTGTAAATAATATTCATTTAACAAAAAAAGGAAATTATTTATTAACTTTGGAGGATTTAACAGGTAAAATTAGTGTTTTAATTCAAAACAACTCTGATAACTTGGATTATATCAAAATTATTGAAAGAACTATCAACGATCAGATGTTGTTTGTCAAGGGAACCTTTAATCCTGGTGAAAAAGGGAGAAGTGGGATAATTTTTGCCAATTCCATTTCAAAAATCGATATTCCGACAAATTTTCAACCAAACACATCTCCAGATCCTTTATCTATCGCGTTAATTTCGGATATTCATATTGGTAGTAAAGAATTTGAAGAAGGGTTATTTAAAAAATTTCTAAATTTTTTAAACGGTAAAAGTAATAATAAAAATTTAAGAGATATTGCGGGAAAAATCAAATACCTCGTTATTAATGGTGATTTAGTTGATGGCATAGGAATTTATCCAAACCAACAAAAAGATTTAATTATAACGGATATATATAAACAGTTTAAAAAAGCTTCAGATTTACTCTCAGAAATTCCAGATTACATTAAAATTTTTTATGTATCTGGAAACCACGAACCTGTAAGAAACGCATTACCTCTACCCGCTGTACCAAAAAAATATTGTGAAGATTTAATTAATTTAGGAATAAAATGTTTGGGTAACCCCTCTTTAATAAAAACTCATAATGTAAATACTCAGATATATCATGGGGAGGGTATGCATGATATGAATATGTTAATTCCCGATTTAGATATCAACGACCCCATTGAAACCATGAAAGAATTTCTCATTTGTAGACATCTCGCGCCAACTTTTGGAGAGAAAACCCAATTGGCTCCTATTAACAAGGATCTACTTTTAATAGATAAAATTCCTGACATTTTTCATACAGGTCATGTACATATTAACGGGACTGGAAAATATAGGAATGTGACTTTGGTTAATTCAGGATGCTTTCAAGCTCAAACTGATTATATGAGAAGTTTTGGAATAATACCTACTCCCGGAATAGTACCCATTGTAGAATTAGACACATTAAACTTCTTTCCATTAGATTTTAAAAAAATTGATTAGTTGTTAAAAAAAAAATAGGTCGTTTTAAATGAACTTTGCAATCCCAAGAAATAACAATTCTGAGATGGTTTTATATATTTGGAAAATTATTGAACTCCCCTCTATATCTCTAAATGACTTATTATACGAATTATCGTTTGAATTATTCCTTTTTTCACCTAATGACGCAAGTCAATTCATACAAAAGGTTGTTGACAACAAATTTTTAATAGAAACCCCTAATAATATTTTTAAATTATCGCAAAATTTAGATCAAAAATTAAAGAATTGGCACAAAAAAAGAAAAGCTCAAATTTTAAAAAAAATCGAATCTTCCAAAAATGAAACACAAGAAATAGATAGCTTCGATATAAATAATTTAAATAAGTTTAATACTATATTAAAAGCGTTTTTAGATAAAGGGACTATAAACAGAGCAGTCACCGTATCAGATGGGGCATTTAATATAATTAAATTCGATCCTAAGAGTAAGATCATTAAAGCTGAAGTTAAAGGCTCTAATGATGCTCCATATATTATTGAAATATCCATAAATGATAAATTCATTAAGCATAACTGCCATGATTTCCAAACTAATAGAGCTAAAAACAAAAAATTCTGTAAGCATTTAGCAAAGTTATTTTTACTTTTAAAAAAAAAAAATGAAAAATCGGCTTCATTTTTTCTTGAAAGTATTACTAATGAAATTAATAATTGGGATTTTTTAAGTTAAATTAACTTTTTAAAAACAATATTCTTTACTTTGACTTTATCAGTTTGAAGTAAAATAGGTTTGTAATTTAACAATTTATAATCATGTATTTTTTTAATTTGAGATAAAACTCGTTCTACTAACTCGTTTTCTATATCGAGATTTATTATTTTAGTACGCCCATAATGGCCCATAGACCTCGTGTTGGCAGTAATTAAACCTGATAATGCTAACTCATTAATATAATCACTTATCCTTCTATGAGTTAATTGTTTCACGCCCGGAATTTTATTTGTAAGTTCTGAATGAACGTCGTAAATGTCTCCCGAAGTTATTATATGTTCTCTGGTATGCTTAGATAACAAATAAATAGCTGTTAAGGTTAATTGAGCTTGAAGTGGCATTGATAGCATATATTCAACGATGTGATCTTTATCAATATCTTTTTGGGCATTTTCTACATGTTTTTCTAAAACTTTTTTGTTTTGATTTCTTTCTGCAATCTCTCCTGCTTTTCTTAGTAATTGTAGTGCTTTTCTTGCATCTCCATGCTCCCTTGCAGCGAGCCCTGCACATAACTTTATTACCCCTTCTTCGATAATACCTTCATGAAATGCAATCTTAGCTCTTAGTTTTAGAATATCTGTCAATTCGTTTGCATTATAAGGGTGAAAAACAATCGGTTCTTCTTCATCTAAATTCGATGTAACTCTTGAATCTAAATATTCCATAAACTTTAGTTTATTAGATATTCCAATAACACTTGTTCTACATAAATCTAAGCTTTCATTAAGTCTAGTTAAAGTATAAAGAATTTCATTTCCTCCCTTTTTCTCTATCAAGATATCGATTTCATCTAAAACAAGAAAACATACGCTATTTTTAACTTTTTGATCCAATAAACCAAGCAATTTTTTGAGAATAACGTCTTTAGGCAAACCTGTTGCGGGGATTTTTTCTCTTCCATCAATTGTGTTATAGATATGAGCTAGAATTCTATAAGGTGTTGAAACTACAGTACAATTGATATATATCCACCATGGAGGGTTGTTGGTGCAATGTTGAGCTAATTTCTGTGAAACATAACGGACAGTGGCAGTTTTACCCGTTCCAGTCATCCCATAACATAAGAAATTGGGTGGTACATCCCCTTTTAAAGCACACGCAGTTATACCCGCAATCTTTTCAATCTCAGAGTTTCGATGTGGTAATTCGTCAGGAATGAATGAAGGTTCGAGAGCTTCGCGCTTCCTAAAAAGATTTGGACCTTTTAAATAGTTCCGATAAAATTTATCAATATTAAAAGAATATATGTTATTATCATTTTGATTCGTCAACATTTAATCACACCTTATATTTTATTTCCACTCGAAATATCGTATAATAAAATATTTCGATTCCACACTATTTAAACTTAATTATTAATCGAAAAATTATTGATAAAATGTTAAAGCTTTAATACATTTTTCTCGTTTTATTCGATTTGCAACAATCTAAGCAATAATATATAATATTATTGTCGGAACATTAAAAGATAATTATTTAAGGAGCAATATTATTAAGGGTTTAGTATATTCGATTATATTTACTAAAATTTAATTTTAATTAAAAATTATTCAATCTAATTTTTTATTTATAGGAATGATAATGTCGACACATAGTGATAAGAGCGATAATAAGAGAAGAAATATAAAATTTGCAATAATTATAACTGTAATTTTTATGAGCTTACTCTCTTTAGACTTTTTAATTATTTCTATATTATTTACATGGTCCGATTGGGTGGCGACCCTTATATTTAGCATGCTTTTTATCGTTCCCGCGTATTTTTCGAATGCTGGAATGGTCATCGTAGGCGGCGGAAAACCTTTAGATCGTGGAAAAAATTGGCGTGATGGACGAAGAATCCTAGGGGATCATAAAACTGTTTCTGGACTTGTTAAAGGACCGTTATTCATAGGTATTCCCTTAAGTTGTGCATTATTTTTACTATTTATAGTACTATGGCCCGCTATACAACAGATCCCAATAACGGGAGCAACATTGGGGATTTATAAATTGTACTCTGACCTTTTCTATTATCAATATTATTTTATAGGCGGACCTTTTCCAATAGGGATTATGATGCTGGCCTTTAGAATAATTTTTTGCTCGTACGGTGCTGCATTTGGAGACTTAGCAGGCTCTTTTCTCAAGAGAAGATTCAATATAAAAAGTGGTGCACCTTTTTGGGTTGTAGATCAATTAGATTTTGCTGTAGGGGCTATTATTTTTGCCTCAATACCTGCTTTATTTTTTCCGGGTTTTTATATTATCCCGGACATCAATATTATTATATTACTTCTTGTATTAACTCCTTCTGTTAGCCTAATTGCTAATACAATTGCTTATCTAACAAAACTAAAAGATGTTCCATGGTAAATTCTTTTATAACTTAACTACTTCACATTTTATTCTTACTGGAAATCCTTGATATTCCGCAAACTTAATTTGAGTATCGAAGATTTCGTTTACAGCTTTAATATAATCGCCATTACATCCCACTGCAATTCCTCGTTCTTCGTAAGAGAGAAAACCAACAATAATAATAATTTGTCCAGTATGAGTATTTCTATCTATTCTTAAGCTATGAATATAAGGATCTGGGAAAAATCCAAAAACTAAATTGACTAAAACTCCTTCTTCCCGAACAAGTACAATTTTTCTGTGCTGAAATTTCTTTCGAAGATATGACAATTTCATGTTAGCTTCAAAATAATTTTCGTTATCAAGGAAGAAAAACATAATATCTTTAACGATAATAATGTTTTTGGGAAAAATTTTGGTTATATCATGGAAGAAGTGAAAGAGTAAAAGTTCTTTGTTAGAAAATTTTTTTCTCATATCCAATTTTTGATAAAGAAGTAAGTTATCAATAAACATACTTTGAATTGTTCTCAACATATAAACACAATATCAGACCTATTATTTTAAACTCCTAGGAAAATTAAATCAAACAACAAAAGGTTTAATTTTAAAAGAGACTATTTATTGTAAATCTATACTGAAAATAATTCGATTCTAATGAAAAAAGCAGGATTTGAGTTTAGAGAGCATACTGCAGATGTTCAAGTAAGAAGTTGGGGGGCTTCATTAGAAGAAGCCTTCTCGCAAACAGCTTATAGTTTAATGGCGACTATAACGCCAGACTTAAAAAAAATAACACCTAAAATCGAAAAAGAAATAACAATTAAAGCCGAGGATAAAGAAGCCCTTTTATTTGATTTTCTCTCTGAATTTTTGTATATTTTTGATGTAGATGAGCTTGTTTTTAGTCAAATCTATGTAAGTAAAATTGAAAAACTCAACGATAATTACAAGTTGCAGGCTATTCTAAAAGGTGAAAAATTCGATTTGGATAAGCACGAAATAGGAACTGAAGTTAAGGCTATAACTTATTCCTTCCTAAATATAGACGAAAAACACGCAAACACCATAATTGATATAGTATTTGATATTTAACTTCAAAATTTTACTCTATTCATGTTGGAAAATAAATAAGATAAAAATTTAACCTTTTACAACCCCTATTGGAACTAACCTTACAATTTTTTCTATGATTCCAAGGTCTTGACTTACTTGTACCACTTGATCTATATCTTTATATGCCCCTGGAGCTTCCTCAGCAATTATTTTAGGTGAAGCAGATTTTACTATTATTCCTCTATTTTTTAAATCTTCTTTGACTTTAGAACCCCAATATAATTTTGTAGCTTTAGATCTTGACATTACTCTACCAGCCCCATGAGCGGTGGATCCAAAAGAAAGACCCATCGCTTTTGGCCTTCCAACACATAAGTAGGAAGCCGATCCCATAGTACCTGGAATCAAGGCGGGTTGACCAATATTTTTATAATCTTGCGGTAGATCTCGGTGTCCTGGCGGAAAAGCTCTGGTTGCTCCTTTCCTATGAACATTTAATTTCATTTTTTTACCATTAACTTCGTGTTCCTCTATTTTTAAAATATTATGACATACACCATAGATTAATTTAAAATCTAGCTCGTCTAAGCTCTTTTTCAAATAATCTTGAAAAGATTGTCGTAACCAGTGGGTAATTAATTGACGGTTGTTGAACCCAAAATTTGCAGCACACGCCATGCTACTTAAATAATTTTTTGCTTCAGGAGTATCAGCTGGTACACAAGCTAATTCTCGATCAGGAACTTTGATATCGTATTTTTTCATTGCCTGTTCGACATTTCGTAAAGAATCGGTGCAGACTTGATGACCAAGAGCTCGCGACCCCGTATGAACCATAACTGTTATTTGGTCCTTATTAAAAATTCCTAACTTTTTTGCGATAGAATCGTTGTATATTTTATCAACCTTCTGGATTTCTATAAAATGATTACCACTTCCTAAAGAACCAAGTTGCTTTAACCCCCTCTGTTTAGCTTTCTGGGAAACCACTTTTGAATTAGCATCTTTTAAAAAACCGTTTTCTTCACAGTGCACTATATCCTCTTCGATCGCATAACCATTGTCTAAAGCCCAATTCAAACCATTATCTAATACATTATCTAAATCTGAATAACTTATATTTAATTTACCTTTACTTCCTAAACCTGATGGAATATTCTTAAAAATTATATTTAATAAACTGGGAAGTGAGTTATTGATGTCTTTATGGTGAAGGTTTGTCCGAAGGAGGCGAACCCCACAGTTTATATCGTATCCTACCCCCCCAGGCGAAATCATACCCGATTCGGCATCAGTTCCAGCCACACCTCCTATACAAAATCCATATCCTTGATGAGCATCGGAGAGCGCAATTGCATGCTTCTGTATCCCTGGAAGACAAGCAACGTTGCTAATCTGATCAAGCGTTCTATCGTTCTTGATCTTTTCCAATATGTACTCGTTAGCATAAATATGTACAGGCACTTGCATTTGAAACTTCGCGATTTTGCCTTCTACGCGCGCCATTAAAGTTTTTGGTGGTATTTCGTAAATGTTCTCATCAATTTTAATCACATTCATACTGACCATATAAGTGAAATTATTTTCATAAATTTTATGTTTACGACTTTTAAAAACAAGATATAATTTAAAAATTCTTATCGAAGTTTATTTTTTAAAATATGATGAGGAATTTAAATTAAACTCAATTTCTTATTTCTTGAAATTAGAATAAAAGAAAAACGCTACAGCTTATTTAATATCGATAAACTTTAAAAGCCCTAAGCCGTCCAGATCACCGATCATTACTTCTATCTCTGATTGTGGCACCCCGGCTTCTTCCGCAATATCCGAAATAGTGTGAAAGCCATCAGCTAAATGAGCAATCTTGTAAGCCTTTTTGTCAAGAAATCCTTGTGCAATTACTTGGGAGGGAAGTCGTTTTGATGTCCACTTTGGTTTCTGGTTCTGAGCGCCCCTTAAATCCTCTTCTGACAATACTAATCCTTTTTTTGCGATTTGTTTCTGTGATTTTACAAAATCTTTCTCAAATATCTTCAGGATGGGAATTTTTAAGGGAATTTCCGCAATCTTGCCATTCTTTAAAATATTGTCAATCACTTGGTCAAAATCCTTAAACATTCTAACATCCCCTGACCAGTTTTTCATTACTTCACCAAACTTATCTGTAAATTTATCTATGATATCACTTAAAGCTTTGTGTGTAATTTTAGCATCGTCATTCTTGTCAGCCGCAGCTGTACATAGTACCCCCTCCTTAAAGACTAGTAACAGATAAAAAATCTGCATGTCTCTACTCGTGATTTGAACCTAACCACGATCTATAACCTTGAGTTCCCCACTTCCCTTGGAAAACTCAATGCTGAAGTCCTTAAGGGCTGTTAAAAATCCGGATACTAAGTCTTGGTTGAATTCGATGCTCCCATATTTTCTATGTATCAAACATATTCAGGATCTCAGTAAATTGGTTAATCTGCTGAAATTTTCCCGTAAGTTGATGGATTAAATAAAAATTATGAAGCATTTTTCCATACCTCCTTTCTCTATTCTTTGAATGGGGCTTTTTTCTTAAAAATAACATATTATAAAATAATTATCTTATAATATCGAGAGTAAGACCCAATAATATAATTACATCTTTTTTTAAATAATAATAAAAGTTCTACTATTTAAAATTTCATTTAAGTTTAATTTAATAATTTAAATTTATCTTTCAAGGTTATTTTATTACTACTTCTTTAAATCTTTTTGTTGATCTATTTAACTGGTTTTTCTTGGTTTTAATAGTTCCAATAGATTCCACAGATTTTTCATTTAGAATTTCTCTTGAAGTTTCATCATAAATCGCACATTTAGCTAAGTGGATAGTTTCCATAAAGTCTTCATATAATTCATTTTCATATCCCATAAACCTAGTAAAGCTTTTGGGATCTAGAATAAAAACATTTTCATGAAATAATGTATCATCATTTAACATACGAGATTCTCTAGCGTTAACAGGAACCAAGAATAGAGCTTTATTTTCATCTTGGTAATTTCTTGTACTATGATCAAGTGCTACTCTGTCTGAATTACTTAGATAATAATCAACATTAATGATTTTAATATTAGGTCGATTGCGAGTAAAATTAGCAGCAATAACAGATAATTTTTTAAAATTTTCATCTACTATTATAGAGTTATCTCCGTTACCATTCACTTCATAAAAAGATATACAGTTTTTCTTTATAGTATGCTCCAAAAAGATTCTTTCAGCATTCCAATGAAAGTCTTTACCGACTGAAGACGAGATATTTCTATCATTTGGACTAAAACCGGCTTCAATTACAACTTCATTATATAAAATTCCTCTATTATGGATTGCCTTAAAAAAATCCAGATGCCCATATTTTTCGAGTGTAAATGTGTCTGGAGTCTGATCAGTAGTTACAACTCCTTTTTTTATTAGATTAGGTATAATCTCATTTTTAAAATAATTCACTGCAACTCTTATTTGCTCTGTCCGAGGTAATGGATTGTTGTTGATATCATAGAAAATCTTCCACTTTTCCTTATCTTGAGGTGATTTCGGTTCAAAACCACTATACTCTAATAATTGGTTAAAAGTTAATTTAGGTTCTTTACTGCGTATTGCACCAATAAAATCGACATGGTTATTTCTAGTTAAATCAAGACCAGTTGGGCTTTGTCCGTCATTTATGACACCTTTTTGGACTAAGTCTGGATAAATATTCTCAAGAAAATATTTCGAACTGCGCTCTAATTTCTCTTTATTTGTTATTTCATTACCATTTTTATCGTATTTCAGAAAGTCCCATCGCCCTATTTCTACGTTTGGTTTTAAATCTATGGAAATCATAAGGTCGTTATGGAGGATTTTATTTCCTACCATAGTGAGTGCTGGTACAAAACCACTATAACCTCCTCGTGAAATATCATGACTTCTAGGGGTGCTTCCAGGATTTATAATACTTTTTTTTATTAAATCGGGGATGATTGTATTTTTCATGATATTTCGTGCAACAGAGAGTTTTTGCTCTAATGTGAGTAGTTTTCCATTTTGATCATAGTTTAGGAACCGATATTTATCATGGTCGATGTTGACTTTAAAGCCACATGTTTCGACTAGAGTGTTGTAGCTTATTTTAGGTTCTTTCTGAGTGAGAGGTAAATTAAAACCAGAGTGTCCATGATTTTTAATATCATCGAAGGAAGGGGGATTGTTTTGGAGCAATTTCTGGTGAATTTCTGGGATTTTTTTTAAGTCAGGTAGGATGATACTTTCAAAGTGATTCTTAGCAACTTTTAGTTTCTGGTCATAGGATAATCGTTGACCATCCTTGTCAAAATTGATGAACCGATACTTTTCTTGATTTACATTTATCTTAAAGCCGGCTTTAGTGAGTAATTCATTCCAGGTGATTTTATGACTCTTTTTAAGATTATGAATGAACATACAATCCCCATTATTTTGCAAATCTCGTACCGTGATGAATTTTCCTTTTTCGAGCTTTTCCTGAATGGCAGGGATTTTTTTATATTTTGGAAGCAGATTTTCTTTAAGGTATGTAACACTGACATTAAACTTATGCTCTCGGCTTAAGAGTTTACCATGTTTATCATAATTAAGGAAATTAAAATCAATCTGAGATTGAGATTTATATTTTCCGGTAAATCCAAGCGATTTCTTGAATTCGCTCCACATAATTTTATTTTCTTGACCTATTGCTCTTACTAGACCGCTAAGACCATTTCCTGTGAGATCATTTACACTAAGCGCGTTATATTTTTCCATTTTTTCTCGAGCGAGTGGATTTTGTAATAGTACGGGTTTAACATTAGTGATAAAGTAGTTCGTTAACACTTCTATTTTATCTTCTTTGGAAAGCGCCCGACCATTTTTATCGTAGTTGACGAAAGCCCATTTAGATTTGCGTTGATTTCCCTTGGGTTGGGTTTCAGGTTTAGTTTTTATTGAATTTACGGCATTCTTGGTCTTATTTTTATTTTCAACTGGCGTATGCGGCCTGTAAGGTTCGATTTTATTTTTGGATTTCTCGGGTGTAAACCGTTGATGTTGAATTCTATTGATTGGTTCTCGACTGAGGTCTAATGTCGGGTGTATAATTTTATTTTTAGGTTGAGTTTGAGGGTTGAATTTAGGATGTTGTATTTTATGTTTCGGTTCCTTCTTAGGATCTATCTTTCGGGGCTCAATTTTGTTCTTCGGTTCCTTCTTAGGATCTATCTGTCGAGGCTCAATTTTATTCTTCGGTTCCTTCTTAGGATCTATCTGTCGAGGCTCAATTTTATTCTTCGGTTCCTTCTTAGGATCTATCTGTCGAGGCTCAATTTTGTTCATCGGTTTGTCTTTCGGCTTCTGGCGCGATCCCTCGACTTTTTTATCCTTATAGTCGTTTTTGTTATTTTTTGTTTTGGCGTCTGGTTTCGAAGCAATTTCATCCTTTTCGGCTTTCTCAGTATTAGGTTTTTCGATTGATTTTTCAGGTTCCGAATTGGGTGAGTTGAGGTTCATTAGTAATACTTTTTTTTAACATTTAATATTTTAAAATTTTTTAATAAATTTAAAAATTAAAATTATTTAAAGAAAAAATTCAGGATAATTATGAAATTCAGTGATAATTTTCCAGAAAAAGTTCTCTTAATTCTTAAAAAATTGAAATTAAAGGAATAATGGCGATTGATTGTGATTAAAAAAAGAGAGATTATCATTTACAATGTATTTCAAATAACATATTTAAATACTACAGAATAAATTAATTTTCTAATGGCGTTAATTTCTTAAATAAATTGAAATTAAGATGTACATTATAAATTATTGGAGATAACAACTAAGGGATTAAAATGGATTTTTATGTTTTTTTAGTTACAGTTCCAAATATTGAAGAAGGTAAAAAAATAGCAAGAATTTTAGTTGAAAGCAAGCTAGCCGCATGCGTAAACATAATTCAAAATATAATATCAATTTATTCGTGGAAAGGAAACATTGAAGAGAACAACGAACATCTATTAATAATTAAAACAAAGGAAAGTAAAGGAGAATTAATAATTCAGAAAGTTAAGGAGCTTCATTCCTATTCTGAACCGGAATGCATTGGTTTGAAGATTAATAAGGGTTCTGAAACATATTTAAAATGGATTAGCGAAGTTGTAGATTAAATAAAAAAAGTTGTATAAATATTATGGCCTTCGATATCTTTCGGGTGAATTGGATTTTAGTTGATACTATCATAATAATTTTGCTAGTTTTACTTCTAATCAGCGTGAAAATATTTAAAGAAGCGTATAGATGGAGGTTATCTTTATCAAACGAATTTTTGACGCGAAGAACGGCTAAGGCTCGATGTTCTAACTTTGATCGCCCCTTAATTTACGTAAAAAAGTGGAATTTGACTAAATCCAAAGTAATTCGGGAAGCAACCTCGTCTAAACCCTCAATTATTATAATAAGAAAGCATAGAACACAAATGTTATTGAAAACATTGACAGAAGGTTTAAGCACTTATGGTTTTAATGTAGTTAACATTTGGCTTAAAATAAAGGCTGATAAAGGAAAAAGTAAAACGATTAGAGATATTGAAAGAGAAATTCAACAGATTTTATCCTCATCTCTCCCGATTTATAACCAAGATCTTCATTTATTGAGCCAGAGATATGTTGTCGTGAATTTTGATAAAAAAATTATTCCCTATAATTTTATTACAAAAAATTCCAACAGTGTTAAACTAATTTTAATTAATCCACGGTTAAATTTGGGTAGTTTTAAAATTATGCAAACTTTAGAAACTGTTTCAAATCCACAGTTTCAGTTATTTATTATTTTTAGTGAGCGTTTAAATCCATTTTTTAAAAATAAGAATTCAAACAAGAAGATTTTAAGCTATAAAACCCTGAAAAATACAAATAAATTCAAATATCTTACCATTCAAAAAGCAAAAAGCGCATTCAAATATTACGAAACGGTACTTTTAAGCATAATAATTAAAAATATAGATAAAATAAGTAAATTAGATAAAAAAGAATAATTTCTGATGAAAAAAGATACTATTTTAAGAGATTATTATAATACGGTAGCATACTCTAGAGATCATTTGAATCTCTTAAACAAAAAAAGAAAGCGCTCCAGAGAATTACTGGAGATGTTTGCAAAAGAAAGTTTAAACCCCTTTATTTACGGAAGTGTTGCTCGTGGAGATGTTCATGGGGATAGTGATATTGATATTATCTTTTTACAATTAATACCATCTTATCAAATAGAAATTATTCTTGAAAAATATGGTTTCAAAAATTACTTTAGAGAAATCATAATGGCAACACCAAAGGATACATTAAAATTGTACATATATTTAAACGAGTTAGAGAGTATTACTATTCCATTATCTAAGTTTGATAAAAAATCAGAGGAATTTTATGATTTTGGAGGAAAAATTAATCTAAACCAATTAGAAAATAATCTGAGAGTCCCTGGAATAGACAAGAGATTAGTATTAATTAAACCTACCTTAGAAGGCCATAAAGAATATTCAATAATTGGAAACGAACATTTGGCAGCAAAACAAGTCAATGTAAGTATTGATTTAATTACTGAACGAAAAAGAGTTCTTTTAAAAAGAGAAAAACACGGTAGAACTGGTGTATTTCTAAAAAGATTACTTGATCTTAACGAATCTACCGAAGCGGTACTAAAAAAACTAGCAAATAAAAAATCCTTTGTGAGAAAGAAGTTATATCAAAAATGAGCGAGTTTAATATAGTAGAATCTAAATCAAATACATTTTTCATTAAAAGTAGGGGAATTCCCAAAGGGTGTCAGCAATGTTTAAATGGCGCTAAAGCCGTGTTATTCCTAAATGGAATCTGTCAGAATCCAAAACATTGTTGGTGGTATTGTCCAATATCTAAAAAGAGAAAAAATAAAAAATTAACTTATATTAACGAAATTCAAATTAGTTCTAAAGAACTGTTATTGGACGAGTTTAACAAAATCAAAGCAAAAGGGATGAGTATCACGGGAGGAGATCCCTTATTTGAGCCTAACTTCGAAAAAACTTTAGAATTTATTAAATTTGTCAAGGCAAAAAAAGGTAAAAAATTTCACATTCATCTTTATACAAATAGTCTTAATTTTAACGAATCAAAAGCAATTAGCCTTGCTCGAGCAGGGTTAGACGAAATTAGATTCAACCCACCAAAAGAAAATTGGAATGTTATAAAATTTGCATTGGATAAGGGTATGTCTGTAGGCGCTGAGGTTCCGGTAATTCCCGAAAAGGAATATGTTGAAAATCTTGAAGATTTGATATTTTATTTAGATGAAATAGGTGCAGATTTTATCAATTTGAATGAATTTGAGTATTGTTCACCAAACAGCCAAAGCTTAAAAGAACGCGGTTTTAAATTGAAAGAAGGCACAATAGCTTCTGTAGAACATAGTAATAAAACTGCTATTACTTTAATAAAAAAAATAGCTCCCAAAGTTAAGATAAAAATTCATTTTTGTACAATTATAGCCAAGGATTATTGGCAATTGAGGGAAAGGTACTTAAGGCGAGCAAAAACCATAAAATTACCTTATGAAGAAATAAATAAGGATGGTTTGTTAATATTTGCTCAAATAGAAGGTGATAAAATAAAAATAAAAGAGTTTAAGAATGTTTTATTAAATCAATTAAAAGTTCCTCGTAGGTTTCTATCTTATGATGAGCTAAATATAAAATTGCCTTTATCATTCGCGATCGAGGAAGATCTGATAAAATTAATTACACAAAATAATTTAAAAGGATATATCGTAGAAATAACACCATTTCGAGAAGAAAGATATCAACAAATAACGGAAAAAACACCTATTAAGGTATTTAAAGAAGAGATGGGATTTTATGAGAATTAACACTGTAAGTATAAAGGATTTAGATGAAATATTCAAATTGGAAAGTAATTCTTTCAAGAAAGATGCTTTTTCTAGAAACTTAATTCTCAATCTTATTTTAAAAAACACTTTCTTTTTTAAGTTGATAAATAATAATGATTCAAATGAAATTGTTGGATTCATTATTGTTATTCAAGATCGAGAAGATAGAGTAAATTTAATTAATTTGCTTATTAGTGAACAATATCAGAATAAAGGTTATGGATCACTTCTATTAAAATATACTTTAAACAAAATAAAAGAAATGAACAATATTGAAGTAATAGTTTTAAATGTGAACTCTAAAAATGAAGTTGCCATTTGGTTGTATCAAAAAGTTGGGTTCCAAATTGTACAGAAAATAGAGAACTATTACCGACAAAAGATAAGCGCTTATTTAATGATTTTGAATATTTAAAAACCAAGCCTTATAAATAAACTCTATTATAATTTGTGTGTAAAACCTAAAAACCAAGACTTATAAATAAATTCTATTATATTTTGTGTATAAAAAGTATCGATTAGTACCCCAAAAAGGAATTAAAATAAAAGGTGTTGAATAACAATGACGCCATTAGGAAAAGAATTAAAAGAAGAAATTAAAAAAGGTGTTTCGCTCCAAAAAGTTGACGATGAAGATCTAAAAAAGCGTGAAGACGAGAAAAAGAAACGACAGGAAGAATTAGAAAAACTCAAAGAATCCCTAGGAGCAGTATAATAAATTTTTTGTTATTATTGTATTTTATTATTTTTTTTCTTTATTTTGTCTAGAATATTAGAACCTTAGACAGTTAGTCTTTTGACTTATACTATACTTAATTATTTATATATTAATTATGCAAATTTAAAATTTGGAGTTTGATAATCTATTTGAAAATTCTTGAAATAGATAAAAAGGAAGAAGTAATTACAGTTAAAACAGAGAACTTAAACGATCTATGGACTCTCTATAACATAATAGCTAAAAATGATAAAATTTCAGCACGAACCCATAGAAAAATTGTTCTAAAGGAAGGTTCTAAAGGAGAAAGAAAACCAATGTACTTGAAATTAAAAGTTGAATCTATCGCTTTTCATGAATTTTCAAATAGATTAAGAGTAAAAGGTACTATCTTAGAGGGTCCGGAGGATTTTGTCGCTTATGGAAAATATCACACTTTTAATATTGAACCTAACCAAAAACTGACGATAAATAAAGAAAAATGGTTAAAGAGCGAAATAAAACGCCTTAAAGAATCGTCAAAATTCGAAACTGATTTCATAATGTTAATAATTGCAATTGAGACAGGGCTAGCTACTATAGCTCTAATAACAAATTTCAGTCATAATAGATTAGCTACTATAAAAAAAAATATTCCTGGTAAAAGATACGAACAATCTCATAGAAATAAAGCTTACGAAGAATTTTATAGTGAAATTCTTAAACTTATCGACGAAAATATAAAGAATACAAAAATAAATACAATTGTTATATGTGGTCCTGGAAGTACAAAGGATCGTTTCAATCAATTTCTTAAAGAAAAAACACAATCTACATATTTACCAAAAATATATAGCATACAAGCCAGCTCCGGAACTGAAAGTGCCATATTAGAGACTTTAAAATCAAAAGAATTAAAAATTATAAAAAAAAATGTAAAAATATTACAAGAAACCGAAAAAATAGAAGAAATATTAAATTTGTTTAGTACAAACTCAGATTTTATTGCCATTGGTTTTGACGAGATTTCTAATGCTACAGAAAAAGGTGCTGTAAAGGAATTATTTTGTGCTGATATTTTGATTAGAGGTGCATCAAAAAAGCAAAAATTAAAAATCGAAAGTATTATTAATGGCGTTGAAAAAATTGGTGGTAAGGTTCATATTTTAAGTAGTAAACACCCGACAGGACAACAGATTATTGATTTAGGCTCTCTGATTGCTATTTTAAGATATAAAATGTAAATGAGAAAAATTTCGACAATGAATGAAACCATAAAATATATCGATAGTACTTCGGATATTCCACTAGCAGGCGTTGATTTTCTAGGGATAATTGACAGAGGAACCAATATTCTTGAACTTAAACCCTTAACACAGTGTAATTTAAGATGTAGGTACTGTTTCGTCAGTTCTGGCGATTACGACACTAATTTCGTGATAGATTCAAATTATTTGATAGATAAAGTTAAAGAAGCTATAGCGATAAAAGGAAATTATGACATCGAGATTCATTTGGCGCCCTACGGTGAAATGCTGTTATACGGAGAACTGTTTAATTTGATAAATAATCTCTCAAATATAGAAGGAGTAACAACTATCTCAATGCAAAGCAATGGAGTATTACTCTCTAAAAATATTATTAATAAATTGAAAAAAAGCAACTTGACCCGAATTAACATAAGCTTAAATAGTCTAAAGGAGGAAACCGTTTGTTATTTATGCAATTGTGCTAAATACGATGTTGGTAGCCTTTTAAATAATATTTATTCCCTCTTGGATTCTAAAATTAATGTTTTAATTGCACCAGTTTGGTTTCCAGGGGAGAATGACAAGGATATAGAAGATATTATTAAGTTAATCATTAATTTAAGAAGCGAAGGTTATTCTAAGAAACAAATTCAAATCGGTATCCAAAAATATTTAATTTACAAAACAGGTAGAAAATTAAAAAAAATTCGACCGAAATCTTGGGGTTATTTTTATTTACAATTATCCAAATTAGAAAAAAAGTACGGTATAAAACTAAAACTTGGACCTAGAGACTTTGGTATTCATAAAAGAAAGAAATCCTCCATGTCAGAATTTAAGAAGGATGATCTTATTAAATTAAAAATCGTTTCTGGGGGAAGATGGAAAAACGAGTGTATAGGGAAAATCAACGATTCTCTCGGAATTAAATTATTATTGAAAAAACCACTCGTTTTCTCCGAAGTAATGATAGGAAAATATATTGAGGCTAAAGTTATAAACGCAAGTTATAAAGATAATATTATTACTGCTTATTTTCCTTATTGATAGTAAGTATATAAAAAGACTAAAAATTAAAATAATGAATTTACATAAGAATTATATCGTATAAATCAATACTATTATGGTTTGATTGAAATGAGTCCAATTAATTCAGTTAGAGCTTTACTTCACACATCCTATTATGTTCAGAATTTTTCACGATCCTCAACTTTTTATTATGGAAGTTATCCTGACAGTAATTATAGTCTTCTATTGCTTTACATGATAATAAAAGAAGATCAAAAATAATGTATTTTTAAATGAATAAAGGCACCAAATTTATTTTTTATTGCAATTTAAATACAGTAGTATAGATAAATTCTTATGTTTTTTCATAATATAGTTTATACTAAATGCCCGTATTGCAGATTTTGCGTAGATATGGGTAAAAATTGTATTCTTTGTCCTATTTGTGGAGGAGATTTAAGTTCTCCTAATGATCTTAGCAATTGAAAGAATATGATAACGTAGATTAAATGATGAAGAAAAAGATTTGAAAACTCTGCAAAAATATATAAAAAAGATATTTATCTAAAGAATTTATATTAAATTACAGATAATTAAAAAATATTTTTCAATACACATAGGAGATTTATTAATTATGAGCCCTATAATTACGTCAGAAGATGAGCTTGAATTAGCAAGCATGGAAAAAGAATTAGTAAGCCAAATAAAAAAATTAGCGAAAAATCAGACTACATTAATCGATTCTCAAAAAAAATACGTTAATAACTTGAGAAAAGTAAATCTTACACGAGATATGGTTAATAGGACATTTAGAGATGTATTAAAGCAAATGCAAACTCTAGTAAGAGAGAGAAGATCAAATATCAAAGACGAGGAGGTAAAATTTTTTCAGGAAATCATACATAAAAACGATGAATACATCGACACAAATAACAAGTACATAGATTCGATTAAAGACCTCGCAGTAAAAAAAGATTATTTAGTAGAAAAAAAATATGAATTTGCTACAGCATTGGCCGAAGTAGCCAGTAGAAGAAGCGTTGTTATTAAAAAAGCGTTATCTGTCGAAAAAAAGAAAAACGATTTGATCGAAGGAGAAAAGATAAAAATACTGGAATCTGAATTGAATGACTCTCAAAGAGAATTTGATCGTGCTAGAGATGTCCTATTAAAAAAAATCAATCAATTTTTACAAGTTAGGGATGAAGTGGATGATCTCTGGGTTAAATTAAAAAATTCCGTCAACAAGGCTAGTTAAAAAAAATTACCATATTTTTTTATAATTTTTTTAAAATTAAGTTGTAATTTGTATGAACTTAAATTTATAATATAGTTCAAATATATTATTAATAGAAAATTAACATGAAAATTCCTTATTAATAAAATTAGAGAGAATAAAATGGCCGAAGATTTCGCAAATTTCATGCAAGAAACAAAAAAAGCCCCTCTTGAAGAAAAGTTAAATACATTTGGTGATATTGTTGAAAGAATGATGTCAATGATTCTAAGGATACCAGATTTAGTAGATCAATCTTTAGAAAATGTCGGTCAATCTTTAGATAATGTCGATCAAAGAATGTCAACATTAGAATCGCGAATCAATTCTATAAATAATGATATCTCAGCACTTAAAACGAGAGGAGTTAGTGCCGCTCCTGCCATTGCAGCCCCTTCAGCTCCAAGTAGTGCACCACCACCACCGGGGGGACCACCTGGAGGACAACCCCCACCACCGGGGGGACCACCTGGAGGACGACCACCACCACCACCGGGGGGACCACCTGGAGGACGACCACCACCTGGAGGATCACGTCCCGCCAGCCCTGTAAGTTTAAGAGGGGCTATTATGGGTGAGTTAAAAACATTGTTCGCTAAAAGAAAGCCCCAATGAAAATCATTTTAAACTTTAAATCTTATTTGATTTTTACTTGGAAATGGGGATTAAAAAAACATCTCACTTTCATTTTTTAATAATATAATATAAGAATAGTTAAAATCAATTAAAATTAAAATTGATAAACAAATATATCATAGTAAGAAATTAATTGTTTTTAATTCGGTTAATTCAGTGCAACACTCCTCAAATAAGAATTCTGGAATTATTAGAGTAAAAGTAGCTCATGATCTTCAAAGACAAATACTAGAAATTACTTCACTTCTTAGAGTTCTGAATAATTATTATTATAAAAAAGCTATAGTACAAAACCAGAAAGAACGATTGTTAGTAAAAAGATCTAAAAACCGGTTAAAACCTTTAGAAAGCAATAAAGATTGGCTCTATACTATTCCAACTGCGTTAAACACATCGAGAGACGATTTCTTAATCAAAAAAGATTCATTCAAATTTCCTGACAGCAT
>DAOUUT010000164.1 GCA_030668025.1 Promethearchaeota archaeon | reverse complement strand
TTAATACTAAGCGATATCTTATTTTTACCAATACGACCTAATGTTATTCAAAACATTTTTTCAATCGCTACTATACATCATATTAAAGACAAAACTCACCGTAGTTACGCAACTTCGCAATTGTTCCGTTTGTTAAGAGATAAGGGATATTTTTTGTTTACAGTGTGGCGAAAGTATCAAAAAAATTATAGAAGTTATTTTATAAAAGACAAGATAAAAAGGCTATTTAATCCAAAATATAGAAAAATTCAAATTCGTCTTGGATTGAAAGAATACGGAGATAAATTCGTCCCTTGGACTTTATCCGCTGAAAAAAAAACTTACAATCGATTTTATCACTTTTTCTCTAACAAAGAAATAAAGAAATTGTTAAACGATTATATCATCCTAGAATTTAAAAAGATGGGTGGTCCAAATAAGAAGGATAACTTCTTCGTATTAGCTCAAAAAGTAATTAAATAAAAGTATATGAAATTCTAGATTTATTCGTGGCAAATAAATGTGTTATATGATTTAATAACGAATGGCTTAAAATTATCATAAAATTTATTGATAATACTTGTATGAAAATTAATTAATCGTCCTGTTATATCGCAATAGAAAATTCCGTGAATACATTTTTCTCGATAGTATCTCTTTCTCATCATTTTATTACGCTGCCCGTACCAAATGGTAAATTCATGAGTCATTAACCAAGTATTTTCTTTAGAGGTAACCGCAAATCCGATTGTATTATATAGCTCTATTGACTGCTGCACTTCCTTGGCGTAGTAGAATCCTTCTCTTTCTTTTTTTTCCCAAAGAATTTCCATTTTAGCATTGGAGCCATAAATCTCGTCGTAATCATTTTGAGAGTGAAATATTAAATTTCCTTCGTTTTTATCGCCATTAAATTCTACTTCTCTAAACCAAATAGGCAATTTAGGAACTAGGATTTTAGCTTCAAGTTTCTCATAGTTGTAATAATTGTATTCCATTCATTCGTCACCAAGTTATAGATAATTTCTGTAATTTGTTATAAAATAATTTGATATACCATCTAAATAGTTTTGGTAAATAAAAATCTTTATTTTCCCTATTGAATAAACATTTAAGAATATTGCATAAAAAAAATTAATTAAAATTTATGCATTTAAAAAGATGAAGGCAGCGAAGTTTCTTGCTTTTGGCGCTATTTCAGTAACTCTTTTCCTTCGTCGCACCATTTAGTTATTCTTTCTTCGGAAAGCCCTTTGAGCAAGGCTGCTAGTTCTCCGGGATTTTCCTTAATGAGTTCTTCAACACAACTTACTCCAAGTCCCTCTAGTTTTTTAGCAGCAGCAGGCCCCAAACCCGTTAAAGAGGTTAATTTTGTCTTTTCAGATTTTGATTTTTCTTTCTTCTCTTTCTTTGCTGGTTTTAGTTCTACTTCTTCTATTTCTTTCTTTGGAGGAGGTACTTTTTTAGGTTTTTGTTCGGTTTTTTCTACTTTTGGTTTGTAGGGTGTTTTTTTCTTTTCTTTGAACACATAAGGCTTCTTCTTTTTAACTGTCTTGCCAACTGGTTTTAATTTTTTTAGCTGTTCAATGTTAGACTCGTGCTTAGATCTCCTAAAATAATCAATACTTACGTTTAAAGCTCTTAATAATTCAGGTGTTTTTCCAGCTTCTTTGATTTCTGACAAGGAAAACCCTTTAGCTTCACGTTTATGAGCGTCTTTTGAGGGAGAAATTACTACTGCCATTATATTTTTATTATTTTCCATGATCTAAGTACCACTAAATTGATAGTAAAGTAATTTAGATAAAAATAGAAACCTTTTATTTTTTTCTATTTGAGTGTGGTTTAACTTATTCTAGAGAAAAATACTTTTTAAAGTTTAATTATATCTAATTCCTCTAATCTTTTTAAAACTTCGTTTACACTGTTCCGCGTTTTACCTAACTCCCTCGCGATTCCTAGCGGTGAGGCCTTACCAGTGCATTTTAAAGCAACTTGAAAATCATTTTCGTTGATCATCCCCATTGATAAAATCTTCAGCATTACATTTTTTATGACAAGTAATTTTGGAAAAACTTCTGCTATAGTTCCTCCACGAGTCAAATTTTCGATATCAGCAATAATCGTTTGAAATCTAGATTTCTCTGAAGTTGTTCTAAAGATTTTTATATCTGATTGGTGTTTTTTCCAAAATCTATTGGTGATTTTTTTAATTACTTCAATTAATTTATCTACATCATCATCTGCGTCAGAAATTGAACAAAAAAGAATTCTTGAAAGGGGATGATAAATAATAATAATAGTAGAGTTTTCAGATTCGATAATTCTAGTAATTTCGTCTCCATTTTTTCCCTTAACCATAGCTCCTTGGATTACATCTATAATATCATTTATTTCCTTGAAGAAACCCGGTATGACACCTTTAGGTATTTCATCTTTTTTTAGTTCTTTAAATGTAGCTTCCAATATTGCAATTCCATTGTCGCTATCGATAATGAAAATCTTATAGATAATAGTATTTTCCCCTTAACAGAATAACTATTTTTTTTTAAAAATATACTAAAATAGTAATAATTCGATCTTAATAATCTATTTATATCCAATTTAACTTAGGATTAAATCATTAAAAATAAAAAGAGATAATTTTATACTCTATATAATAAAAATTTAAAAAAGCAAATAGATATGAAAACTCATAAGCTGGCATTTTTATTGTTAATCTTTCTTTTTCCAATGAACTTAACGTCAATTGCAACAGCTGAAGGCATCTCTAATTACGAAGTTAGTCAAAGCGTTACATATCAAGTGGAACTTAACTACACACTTACTCATACTCGATCATCACCGATGTTATATTATTTTAAAGTCGCACGATTAAACGATCGCCAACCGAATTCGTTGGTTACCCAATACTGCCCCCCATATCAAGAATCTAGCTTGTTGTATAATTCAATAACGGGAACCGATTCCCTAATTATAGGTTCACTAGATAAATTCAATAATACTTACGATTTATTTGACGCTACTCTTTATACTTCTGATTCTATTACTTTGAGTCAAAAATATAATGTAAAACTTAGCGAGGTAACATTTGGCACTATCTTAGATTCAGACATCGGAAGTTATGATACTTCTGACGAAATATTTGATTTATACTGCAACAATACGGAAACTTTTTACGAGCGAGACGACCCCGATCTAATTGCTGCGTCAAATAGTATCGTCGATCATAGTGATAACCCGCTCGAAAAGGCTCAAAAGATTAGTACCTGGGTTTCAGATTACCTTACCTACGCTGGGGGACTTCCCGCTTTAGAGAAAGGCGCATCGTGGGCGTACGACAATGAATTAGGCGATTGTAGCGAGTATTCTACATTAATGATTACTCTGTTAAGAATTCAAGGGATTCCCGCTAGAAAAGTAACCGGATATTTATTATCAACAGATTCAAATCTTCAACCAACAGTAGGGCAAGTCTTTAACTTTCAAGCTAGTTCAAGTGGAGCTTCAAGCCTTTTGGGTCACGCTTGGGTCGAGTACTATATTCCCGAAATTGGATGGATTGCTTGCGAACCACAAAACCCAAACGACTACAAAAAAAGCGATTACCTAAGCTTAAATTTAAATATAGGCGCTTGGTTTTTTATGCCGGGGGCATCACCGGGACATGATTACGCATCAGAGTTCCCATACCTTCCGTCACCAGTAACTTCTGATCACGATGCTTACACTTTCAATTACGATGTGAAAATAACTGTATTAGAAACAAACTTTGGTTCCCTAGATCCCCTCGTTATTATAATAATTAGCTCTTTAGCGGGGGTTGCGATAATCGGGATAGCTCTGTTAATTAGATCAAGCAGAAAAAAAAGAAAAGAATATCTTACCTATTAATTTTTTTTTTATTAAGCTCTTATATATAAGTGTGGATTAAATCCTTAAGATTCTTAGAGAATTTTGGTAAATTTTTATCGATTTTTTCCAGATTTAAATCCTTTTCCATAAAGAGTAACAAATATAGATTGTACTTTTCAACGGGGATCTTTTTAAATATTATTTTTTTAGATTCGCTTGTTATTCCTGAAGAAATTAAGAAATCTTGTTTTAATAACTTGAATTCCTTAAATGTTTTGTAGAGCATCTGGAAATGAGGTGCCGAAATCTCAAAAACCTTTTCAGAAATGCCTGTTTTAGAGAAATTTGACAAAATAATTCCATTTTCATTGAGCAGAAGTATTGCGTCAGAATTTATCTTCTTAGCGAAATGCTTCAATTGGTTTTCGAATAACTCTCTATTTGGACTGAGTTGTGAAAGTCCAAACGAATAAGCCGATACTAAAGACCAGTGGTCAAAAATCGAGGTTTCAAAAATTTTAACGAAAAACCCTCCAGAAATCTTACTAATTTCTTCGTGTAAAGTTTTTTGATTATTCTTAATTTCTTCTGACTTCTGTATATCAGGATCGTATTTATTTAGACATAAAACGATCGGAGGAAATTCGTCCAAATCTAGTAATGAATCAAGTATTTTTTTAAATAATTCTATTGCTTCTGTAATCCTTTCGGAATCTTGAATGTCTATAACATAAAAGAGTAAGTCTACGTTATACAAGTAAATCTTGCGTTGTTCGATAAATTTTTCGCGATATTGCTTTTGCCCACCTAGGTCCCAAATGGATATAATCGAGTTTTGTTCTTCAAATATCTTTTCTTCCGTTCTTGCTACTCCTTTAGTCGGTAACGCTTTGATAATTTCTGAATATCGTTTCTCAACCGCTAGAAGAAAACTCGTTTTTCCTGCTCGATCAAGTCCAGTCATAAGAATTTTGATTTGTCGTTTTAAAGAAAAAGGGTCCTTTATTTCACTTGTAAATTCTAACAATTTTCCTCTTAATTCTTTAATAATAACTTCATTTTCTTCTAACGATTTTGCTAATTGAACTTTTGAGGCTGCATTATCGATAATTACTCTTAGATATTTCATGTTTTCGTAGAAAAAAACCTTATCCTCCTCGTCTATTAACACAGTTATTGTAGCCGCTTTAGCACTTCCTCTTGCTTCGGGATCATAAATTAGAAAAAAGTAAGTTAATCCATCAAACTTTAAATCAGGAAAGGGTAATATTCCAAAATAGTTAACTTCTTCTATAGATGTACTATTTTGATACACTGAATCACCCATTAATAAGCTAATCGTTTTCATTGCAATTAATAATCGCGAAGATTCGTCCATATTACTTGGCCAATAGATTTTTGGAGTTGGACCATCATCGTCAAACACACTTAAAACAATTGACTTTATGATCTCAGTTTTTGGTTTCGACATATTTCTTTAAAGTACTTTCGATTATCATCAAGATTTAAAAGACATTAAGTAAAGTAAGGCTCCTATTAAATCAAAAGATAAATATAAATTTCTTCTAAATCGATTTAAAATAAATACTATTCTAATATATCAAAAAAGAATCCTCTATTAAATGTTTTCAAGATTAACAATATTTTTTCTATAACATAACTTATTCTATTAAGCTGAGAATTTTAAATTAAAAAAAAAATTGTTTATAACAAAATTTAATAAAAGATAAATAAAAATTTTTTAAAATAATTACTTTCTTTTAATAATTATTATTTAGACAATTAACTTTTTATTATGTTTGAAAATAAAATCGTTCATTCCTTGCCAGAAGTGTTATATAAGGATAAAGAAGCTAAAATAGTAAAAAAAAAAAGATTTGAACCTATCCGTATATATAATTCATTACTAAAAGAAACCGAGCTTTCAGAACAAGACGCTGAAAAAATAACGCTTGATGTTTTTCGTTTTGTAACATCGTCAAAACTTAAAATACTAACAGCCCCCCTCATAAGAGAGCTTGTTAGTTATTCTTTATTGAGATTTGGATTTGAGATTGCCCGCCTACAAAATACAAGAATTGGATTTCCTTATAACGATTTAAAGGATAAAATATCTGAATGCGATAATATTGCTGAATTAAAAGAGTTTGTATATACTTGGGTTATTGATGAGTTCAATGAAGTTAAAAAATTGATCGAGAATTCAGACATTTCTGAATAATATTTTTTTTTTTTTTATCTTTACAACATTTTCGACATTACGACACTTTAATCATTATATCATTACTCTCTTTTTATTATTAAAAGCATCAACTTAATTTACATTATGTCTAGGGTTTATTCTTCGACATTGATAAAGGATTTTTTCTTAGAGATTTATAACTTATTAAAAGACACGGATTCGGCTGTAACCGAAATATGGTTTGAAATATCAGAAATTGAATTTTTCAAAAATTTTAGCGATTTTGAACTCCGTGATTTCTTAGAAAAGTTTGATTTTATCTCAATTCAAAAAGGAAACTATATTCATTACATAGAAGTAAATAAAATCGTGTTTATTACGAGATGCCTTCAGTTTTTAGAGTTAGATGTTAATCAACTGTCATATTTATTAAACTGCGATGGTTTTGAAGCTTTAATCAAAGAGATTTTGTCTCAAAACAATTATAAAACAACCAAAAATTTTAGGTTTTCAGATAAATCTGAGCTCAAATACGAGACATCTCAAAAGAGGTATGAGATCGATGTAATTGGCATTTATCAAAGTTACATATTGGTAATCGATGCTAAGCAGTGGAAACGCAAAGACTCTTACAGTGCCATGAATAAAGCTGCAAATCTACAATATCAAAGAACAATAGCTCTGAAAAAGAATCCTGAAATTCTATCAAATTTAATACAGAACCTATTAGGAATGAAATTTAACTTTCGAAGAAAGTTACCTTTTATCTTGATTCCCGTTATGGTTACGTTAGAATCGAATTGGGTCAGAATTAACGAAAATTACGTTCCATTAGTAGGAATAGATAATTTTAATTCGTTTTTGCAAGAATTAAGAATCAATTTACAATATTTTAAAACTATCGAAGTTAATAGAATTATCGTTCAAAAACAGTTAGTTTAAGATTAGGAAAATATCTCTATTTTAATAGCCCTAAGTATTGTTTTACTTGTTTTTTTACTATACTAACAGCAAAATATATAATTCCTGATTTAACGCGAGGATGTGAAAGAATCATTAAAATCATGTCATCTCCAGATGATTTTTTTGAGCCAATGGGCGCGAGGTCTAAAACACCATCAGTCCCCCTTATAGAAATGTTCAACAAAGTTCCAGCGCTTAAGCCTTTGATTATGTCGTCCCCAATCATGGATAAATTTTGACCAATTGTTGCAAATAAAGTTTCTGAAATTCTTGATGAAATTGCTGAAGCGAGAATAGTACCATCACCCTTAACAATTGCGGAGGCTTCAATATGTAAATCCAGCTTCAACAAATCCTTTAAAATTTCGTTCATGCTGGAAGGAGGAGGAATTTTTTCTTCTGGTTTTTTTTGAATAGCTTGCTTTTGTTTTTTAATAGATTCTAAGGGCTTTACTGTTATTTTTTTAGATAAAAATGACAATACATTTGTCATATCTTCTTCTAATTGTTTTTGCTTCAAAAGCACAGACTCCTTTTCAGATAGGGATACTGTTGATTTTTGAGCGCTCCGTGGTTTCGTATCAGTACTTCTTTTAACTTGTCGAGGTGGTCCGAAAACGCCTTTATCTGAAATAATTGAACCTTTATAAGGTTGAGGCGCAATTTCTTCTAAAACATCTGTATCCTCTTCATCTTCCAGGTCGCCTTCTACGAACTCTTCGATGTCTTCGTAGTTAAGGGGGTTTTGGGTTTCAATAAGATCATCCTCAATTTCGTTTATTTCTTCGGGTTTTGGAATCTCTTGTAGGTCTAAATGATGTGGTTTAGACACTTTTTTCTTATCAGGAATTCTATTTTGAGGTTTTTCTTCTTTTTTCTCCTTTTTACTAGGAGCTATTCTAATTCTTGGAGGTCTGCGGGAAGTGGGAAGTAGAGCACCGCACTTTCGACAAATATGGCCACTTGTCTCGCTATTAGTCGCACCACAATTAGAACAAATGATCATTGGGATTATCTCTTTTATTAGTTTTTAAAATCAGAAATAATATCGCATAAATAAAGTTTTTATATATATTATAAGTATAAAAATTCAATTTTATTAATGTTAGCTAAAGTAAATTAAAAATAAAAGGAGTTAACTATATAGGATCTCTTTTAATAAATTAGCAAAACAATCAAAATCTTCTTTGTTAATATTTGG
>DAOUUT010000178.1 GCA_030668025.1 Promethearchaeota archaeon | reverse complement strand
TGGATAATATTGGGTCCACCAATCTAACCAGATTTTCTTCTTTAACTCCATATCATCAACAATTTCTACTGAACCTCCTAACATAAAACCCTTAAAATCATCTGTGTCGCAGAAATATACACTCATCTTAGGATTTTTTCTTAGATGAGCAACCTTACTTGAAGAAGTATTAGTTGAAATGTAGATTGTAAATTGGTTTCGTTGATTTTTAAAAAATTCTGAAAATTCAGGGAATTGCTCCTTATTTCTTAGATTAAACATTGCTCGCGTTATTGGAAAACCATCCGAATCAATTGTCGTTAGAATTACAGCTTTTGATTCATCCATTAATTTTAATCCCGATTTTTTAGCTTCTTCCAAATCTATTTTTGCCACTTCTTACCACTTCTTTGTCCTTTAAATTTTATTTATAATTTTTGTCGAATTTCTTCTAAATTTTGTTTAGCACTCGGAGATTTATCAAGACTATTTTTCAGAATATCACAAATATAACTTTCGCAGTAAGCGCAATTCTCTAATTCTTTCTCCATGCAACATATTCTAATATCGCAGTTTGGAACCCAGCTAAAATGTCGTCCCTCCTTACAGCAACCGTCGCAATAAATTTCCTCAGGTGTGAACTTCATCGCATCACTTGACCACTCGTTTGCAATCTTTTTTATTTCTTCTTCGTCGTTTTTTTGGGTTGCTAAATATGCTGGACACTCGGTACAATTTATTCCACAAAACGATAACATTTTTCCTTTTCCCATTTCATTCACCTAGATATACTTTCAAGTGTGTAGGCTAATTTTAATTATATTGTTCGATATAGTACTATCCTATATCGTATTTAAATATTGTGAATCCAGAAAGTTTGTTACCAATTGGAGAGAATGTTAAAACCAAGGTAAAAAGCAGTTTTAAACAGAACATTCTTAAACATTATTTTATTAAATCTTAATATGTTGAAAAATTTTCCGCTGAATATGAAAGGTTTCCATCCATTTGGGGATTTAATTGGTTTAAAATTTACTAAACTCGAAAGAGGATATTCTCAATGCACTTTAGATGTTGTTGATAAATTGTTAAATCCTCACAAGGTAGTCCACGGCGGTGTGTTATATTCGATGGCAGATACGGGTATGGGAGCAGCAGCATATACCAATTTAGGTAAAAACGAACTTTGTGCAACAATTGAAATCAAAATTAATTATTTTAAAGCTACTAAGGCTGGTGTGCTTACCTGCAATACAAAAGTAATACATCAAGGCAAAAAAATTGTTACAATGGATTCTGAAATATTAAACGACGGCCAAATTGTAGCAAAAGCATTAGGAACTTATTCGATATTCAAATTTAAAGATAAGACATAAGATTTAATTATTTCAAACAACAAGATGATATGAACTCATTATAAGTTATTCTCGATTAAGAATAGCACCTAAATTCCGAGGATATACATATAAATAGTTAGCTAAGTCGTGCTTTTCAACTTTTTTTCTAGTTTCGTCAGGAAGCTGTTCTACATTCTTTCCGCTCAAGAGCAATTTTGTCTCTTCTTCGTTGAATGTTGGTCCTGGTTCTACCCAATTTATGACTTTCTTGTTTGCGGGACATATTTTTTGGCAATGCATGCATCCAACTAAACAGTTGTGCCAAGAGGGATCGATCCAATCAGGAAAAGGAACATCTGCGGGATGTTCATTGTGAAAAGTCAAACAATATTCGGCGCGTAAGAGGAACCGATCGGTAGGAATAGCTCCAGTTGGGCAATTTCGAACGCAAGTGGAGCATTCCTTACATAAATCCATCATTTGTAGTTCCTGCCAGTTGTCTTCCTCGTAAGGGAAGTTCGAATAAAAGGTAGAAGGTCGATGAAAACTACCCATACCGTGCACATAAGTAATGTTATTTCTACCGTATTCAGCTAATCCAACACGCACTGCTAGAGTTTTTTGAGGAACTCGAGCAAATTCTACGTTATAACCCGAAGGTTTTAAAATTTCCGTTAGAAATGCTTTAACTTCGTCGATTACAGCACTACCGTGTAAATAAGTAGGGGGGACGATCAGAGGAACTTCTTTATTATTCCAATGAAAAATAACTTTGTATTGAGGTTGTGGTACAGTTATAATAAAGAGAGATTTAATCTCGCCGAATTCTGCTTCTGGTTGAAATTCGAAATAATCTTTGTACTCTTCGTAGAAATCTGGATCCAATAACTTTTGTTCGTGAAATTTTTTGATGGACTTTTGCAACTCTGGAAGGTATTTAGCAGAGACAATTTTTCCTTTATAACCCTTAGCTTTTAATTTTTCGTAAAAATCTTGGACTATTTTATTTTTATCCATCTTAATCGACATTATCACTTAATAGGCTTATTTCATTTTTTAATTTACTTAATCTTATTAGTGCTAATCATCGTTTATTTTTGCAATTGCGGAATTAGCTGCAACTACTTTCCGGAGCATTTTTAACGCGTTGGAAGAAGTTGAAAAGGTTTTTGCATTGTATTTTTCAACTAAATCTATGAGTTCTTCGTCAAATATTCGCACAAATATTTCGATATCGGGGTAGCGTAAGTTAATTTTAGAAGTTAGATAAAGCAATTCGTCAAATTCGGATTCTTGCTTCCAGCAAATAAATACTTGAGTAACTTCTTTCATGTCTACATGAACGCGTAAATCACTTAAAAAACAAGCGAATTCATTAATGATGTGTAATTTGTCATTTACTTTAAACTCAATACCATCGTGAATATCGTCAAAAAGATAAATTTCGCGTTCTGGTTGCAAAGAAATGTGATGTGCAATTCGATGGGTTAAATTATCGCGTCCAATTACAATTGCCTTTCCTGTTTTGTTTTTGGTCCATTCGTTGATGCCATCCATTGCCCATTTTGAAGTGGAAAATGGAATTGCGTTTAAAGGCGGCTTTTTAAGATATTCTCGCACGTGATTTTCAAAAGCACGGATGTAAATTGGGCATATTTCGTTGACATTGCGGATCTTTTCTGTGCAAATTATTACTATTCTAACATCATTCGCATTTATAAAAATTTCCCTAGCTCGCTTCACGCTTGCATATGCAAGGTTAGTTGTCTCAGTGGGGTCACCAACGACTACCGGATGACCCATGCTGATTAAATCTTCGACTAACTCTAGATTATCCTCTATGACACAAAATGGTTCCTTATTATCAATACAATATTCAATTATCCTCTCAGATATATGGTTAAATCCAATGATTACAGTATGGTTGCGCTTGTGTTTAGCGATAATTCTACTGGTAATAACAGGGTTATATTTTTCCATTAATTCTCCCATGATAAATCCAAAAACAATAACCTCTAACAAAATCGGCAACACTAAGGAGTAAAAATTAGTGAAATCAACAGCACTTACTGGACGGCGTACAGTCAAGGAGAAAAGTATGTATTCCCACAAACTGTGATTGGGTTCAATAATAATGAAAGTAATAAAACCTCCAAACCAAAATAAAAACAGAAAAACAAACTGTAACTTGTATTGCTTAAGTTTAAGCTCAATTTCAATGAACAAGTTTAGGACACTCATAAAATAAGATAAAACACTCCAATATAAAAAAGATTTGATCTCGATTTGATCTCAAATGATTAGTTTGTTATTATTCGTTTTAGAGCTTTGTCATTTCTGTGCTGAGTTCCCACAACCTCTTAGCATAATCCTCGTTGTAGGATTCTTCAGAAGATTGTTTTTGTTGCTTTTTTGCGAAATATTTTCCTGTTATATCATCTACTTCTTGCGACGATGCTAAATAAATGGAGGTTTCTGCACCTTTTTCTGGTTTTTTAAAGAAGAGTTTGGCGAATCCCTTGCTAAATGAGGATTGATCTTGACCTAAATTAGTATTAACAACACCAGGATGGAGTGTATTAACAGTTACACTGGTTCCTTCTAACTTTCTGCTTAATTCGTAAGAAAATAGCATCAATGCTAATTTTGAGGCTCCGTATATTTTCATTAAGCGGTACTTCCTTTTTTCGCTCTGAAGATCGTCAAAATTCATTTTTGCCATTCTATGCGCTGCAGAACTTACATTTATAATACGACTTGGCGCACTCTTTTTTAACGCGTCAAGCAATAAATTCGTCAATAAAAAGGGCGCAAGGTGATTCACGGCAAAATTCATTTCAAATCCATCTACGGATATTCCTCGCTTCGAGAGCATAACTCCAGCATTGTTTATTAATATGTGTAACTTTTGATATTTACTCTTGAATTCGGAAACGAATTTGCGTATGGATTCCTGAGAAGATAAATCACATAAAAGCAAATCTACTTTTTTATTACCAGTAAGTTCAATTATCTCTTTTTGCGCTTCTTCTCCACGCTCTTTACTACGACACATCATTACTATTGTAGCGTTCATCTTTGCTAAACCAATAGCTGTAGCTTTACCAATACCAGAGTTTGCGCCGGTTATTATACAGATTTTTCCTTCCATACTCATAATTTACATTATCAACTCATTCTTAGTGGTTACCATTGTAGTTCAATTTTCATTCTAATTAGAATTGTATTTTAAAATTTATCAAGGTTTTACTTATTATTTATAACATATACCTTATGGCATTATAGTCCCACAGAAAGTGGAAAATCTCCTCGTAGTAGGACACTGCGTCGCTGGAGACAAGGTCTCTCACGCTGCAACTCGCCAAATGTGTTGTTGTATAGTCACGGGTCAAGGTGCAGGAGTAGCCGCTGCCGTTTCATTTAAGGATAATGTCCCATGTAGAGAGGTTAGTATTTCAAAGGTTCAAGAAGCCCTTAAAAATCAAGGTGTTAGGGTTGAATAATAAGAGACCTGTATAATTGGTCTTTTATTTTGACTTTTTCATTACATTTTATTTTTTAAACAGTCAAATTTTAATGTATACATCCAATTAGCTACTTAATATGTGGTGGATATAATGACTAAAGTTGCAGTTATTTCGACAAAAGATCGCGTATATGGCGTAACTAAGTCTCTCGAATTATTAAATATCAATCCAGTTAAGGGCAAAAGCGTAGTTTTTAAACCAAACTTTAATACTGCCGATCCTCCTCCTGCCTCAAGCTCAATGGAAACGGTGAAACAACTCGTTTTAAAGTTAAAGGAAATGGGTGCAAAATCGATAACACTTGCGGAGCGAGCGGGTCCAGCGAAAACTTCAGAAGTTTTCGAGAAAATAGGTTTAAACGCTTTAGCAAAAGAATTAGGATTTAAAATAGTTGACTTAACAGATGTATCCAAGGACGAATATGTCCATAAAGACCCCAATGGAAATCATTGGAAAATAGGATTTCTTTTTGCCAAAATTTACGACGAAGCAGAATGTATTATAGAAACTTGCTGCTTAAAAACTCATATGTATGGTGGACATTTTACCATCTCGCTAAAGAACGCAGTAGGATTAGTCAATAAAAAAAATATGTCAGAGTTACACGGCTCAAAATATCAAAGGGAAATGATAGCAGAGATTAACTGCGTTTATAAACCTGACCTGATCGTTATGGATGGCGTTATCACGTTTGTTGATCGTGGACCTATGGAAGGCACGCGCGTAGAAGCAAATGTATTTGTTTCTGGCACAGATAAAATAGCCATTGACGCTGTGGGAGTCGCAATATTGCGAATACTTGGAACTACACCAGAGGTTATGGAAGGCTCGATTTTTGAACAAGATCAAATTAAAAGAGCCGTTGAATTAGAATTAGGGGTTACATCACACTTAGATATTGAATTTTTAACTGATTCTGAAGAAAGCGAAAAATTGGTTGCTCAAATAAAAGAGAAATTAGCACAATAAATTGGATTTAGACCGAAAAAAAAATAAAAGAAAAAAAATAATTTTTAAAAATTTTAAATTTAACCCCTTTGTTTTATCCAGCAGTAAATGCCCAGAACTAAATAGGTACTAACGATAACGGTATTGAGTAAAGTATTCGTAAAAGCTATTCCGGGTAAAACTAAAATCGCTAATTCCAAAGAATTAATGATTAGTACCATTACTAACCACATCAAGGCTAACTCGAAAAATAGTTTTACTTCTTCCCATTCCTTTTTAAAATAAGCCATCAGTGAAATCAAACCAAGAACTAACATAGTTCCTCCAAAAAACCTAAAGTAAACAGGGTCGTTAAATGGCCACTGAGTTAAATCGTATATATAAATATCGGGAATCACCAAGTATAGAAAGGCAAAAATAAAACCCGCCAACGCGTCCAAAAGCAAGAAAATTTTGGTAAATTTTTTAATTTCAGTCATTTTTTTATACCATTTTTTTTGTAATTTTGATTAATTTATTACCGGATTTCAACCAGTCTATAAATTTACATAATTGTAGAATATTCATGTATATAAAAAGATTACTTGTACTTATTTGGTAAAAAGAATAAAGAAATATTTTTTTAAGTCTTTTAACTTAACAAAAAAAGCTGGTACGGTTTCCCTATATTTTTTGTATTGTTCCCCAAATCTTTCAATGAGTTCTTTTTCCTCAACCAATTTAAGGTGAATCTTCATTCCCACTAAAAATATAAAAAAGTAGATAACCGAATAAATGGAAAATCTTAAAAATATGCTTCCAATACTAATTAGCATTAGACCATGGTAGGTTGGGTGACGTAATATAGAATAAATCTTGTGATTTTGAAGGGTTGATTCATTTGGATAAAAAACATAGACTAATGCCATACTATCAATGCCAAAGATACCTAACGCTTTAAAAACCACAGTTAATCCTAATAATAAAAATATGAAAAACAGAGCTACCCTTATATAGAGAAAGAGAGGCGGAAAAATCAGTAAAAAGTCAGATATAGTGGTTCCTAGATAGTAGCTATAATCACCAGTATCTCCGTATCTCGCAATCAAATCAGTTGGTATAATACTATGAATGACGACAGAAATGACTGTTGGAACACCGATTGCTACAAATCGAAACGCTTTTTGATACGCTTTTGCCCCATAATTAGATTTGTATTTATCACGAATTTTCCAAAAGCTACGCACTATCATAAAACCAATAAATAAGACTAATAATGACCCAATAATAGGAGTTAAAGGCGCAATTAACTGTAATATGGCTAAGTCTGGAAAAATCCGCGGTAAAGAATCCATTAGTAATTGGAACACTATCGAAATTATAAAAGAACTAAAAGCCATTACCATAAATATACGTAGCTTTTTTCCTTGATAATCAGGTAATTTTTCTTTAAGTTTATCTAATCCCTTTAGGGTTGTCATGAATTTTGCCTTAATCAGTAAAAATTATATCTCTCTTTCTTTAAATACGAAATATTCCATGCTTAATTAATGCAACTCGTTCAACAAATTCAATTCAAACGATCAAATCTCTTGGATGAGATAACTTTTCTTTCAAAAAACCTGTTTAATGTGGCGACATATACCGTGCGACAGCGATTATTCAAGGACCGTCATTGGATTCGATATAACGAGTTATGGAAATTGCTAAAAACTCACGAATCGTATAGAAAACTACAAGAATCGTGCGGATCTCATCCGCCACAGCAAGTCCTTAAACAAGTAGATAGAAATTTCAAGAGTTTCTTTAAAGCAATCAAGGTTTGGAAAAGCGAACAGTCTAAATTTAAGGGAATGCCAAAACTTCCTCGTTACAAGCGTAGGAACGGCCATAATTTAGTCTATTTCACTTCCTTACAATGTAGGTTAAAGGATGGATACGTACTACTCACGCAAAAGATGGAGAACTTAGGTTTTCCTAAAATAAAAACAGCGTTAAAAAGCGTGAAAGGCGTTCGCATCGTT
>DAOUUT010000223.1 GCA_030668025.1 Promethearchaeota archaeon | reverse complement strand
TTTTAATAAATTTCACTAGTATTAAACTATTACATTATTAAGAAAAACAAAAAAAATAATCGGTATTAATCTTGGGTTATTGGTAAAGTAAAGTAGAATGTTGATCCTTGGTTTCTCCCTTTCGATTCTACCCAGATCTCTCCCCCGTGGAGTTCTACGATCTTTTTTGAGATAAATAAGCCTAATCCCGTTCCTTCAGAAATAACTTGCAAGTTTTGACCGTATCGTTCAATTTTACCAAACTGCTTAAAAACCATCTGCTTTTCTTCTTTTGTTAAACCAATTCCGTTATCCTTTATCGAAGTTAATATTACATTGTTTTTAATGATAGAATTGATTTCAATTTTCCCATTCGGGGGAGTATATTTAATAGCGTTGTTTAAAAGGTTACTTACAACTTTATGAATTTGCTCTCGTTCAAAATTTGTTATAAGGTTTGGTTCTACATTTAATTCTACTTGGTGTTTTCTTAAATCTGCAAAACCTTGAACTCCTTTTACGCAAATATTAATTAGGTTTGAAAGGTTGTCACTTTTCAATTTTATCTTTGTGTATCCTGATTCTAATTCTGCTGATTTTAAAATATCTCCTATAAGTTTTTGCAATCTATCTGCACCATTCTTGATTTCCGTTATCTTTGATATTGAGTCGTTATCTAATTTGCTTCTATTACCCGTCAGCAATAGATCTGAAAATCCTTTAATAGATACAAGAGGCGTCTTTAACTCATGAGATGTTCTTACAAACAATTCAGATTTTAATTTGTTAAGATTTATTAGTTCTTCTTCGGCTTCTTTCTTTTCAGTAATATCAATTATAGTTATTAATTCTGCAGGTTCCCCTTCAAAGATAATAGTTTTAGAAAATTGATCTATCCATTTTACATTTCCATTTTTCGTTAAAGTCCTATAAGAATAATAGCATTTTATACCTAAAACTCCTTCTCTTAAATCTCTTCTATGCGTTTTTAAGAATTCTAAGTCTTCTGGATAAACTAATCTAGTTATATCTTCTTTTGTCCACCCTTCTACATCTTTAGATGAAAATCCAAAAATATTTAATAGTGCAGCGTTTATATATTTAATTTTATCCTCTTGTATTATCATTATACCCATAAATGCTAGTTCAGCGATTGTTCTAAACTTTTCTTCTGATTCTCTCAAATTTTTCTCTGCTTGTTTAATATCTGTTATTTCCCTTGATACAACCAAGAGCTTTCTCTTTTCTAAATCGACGCTAAAGAACTTTGCCGTGACTTGAAACCACAAATAGTGGCCTTTTTGATGTTTGAACCTAATTTGATATCTATAACTCCCCTCTTCAATCCCCTTCTTAATGATGTTAGTAAAAGGAATTATATCATCCTTATGTGTAATACTCATTTTAGACGTCAATTTTAAGAACTTCTTTTCAGGATATCCCAAAACTCTAGAATGGCTTTCAGCATTTACATATATCAATCTAAATTTCTCGTCATAGAGAGAAATTAAATCATCAGAATTTTCCGTGAGACATCTGTATTTTTCTTCGGACTCTCTCAAATCTTTTTCTACTTGTTTAATATCTGTAATGTTTCTAGCAACTACTAATAACTTTCGTTTATCTAAATCGACGCTAAAGAACTTTGCCGTGATCTGAAACCACAAATAGTGGCCTTTTTGATGTTTGAACCTAATTTGACCTCTATAACTCCCTTCTTCAAACCCCTTCTTAACGATGTTAGTAATAGGAATTATATCATCCTTATGTGTAATACTCATTTTAAACGTAAATTTTAAGAACTTCTTCGCAGGATATCCCAAAACTCTAGAGTGGCTTTCAGCATTTATATATATCATCCTTAATTTTTCGTCATAGAGAGAAATTAAATCATCAGAATTTTCCGAAAGTATTCTATATGTTTCCTCCGACTCTTTTAATTTTATCTCTTTATTCTTACGTTCGGTAATGTCTATGAGGGTCCCTCTGAAACCAATATGTTTTCCATCAGATATTTTAGGTAAAGCATGAACTAAAACAGGAAATAGTTCTCCGTTTTTTTTCCGTACTAGATATTCTACTCCGCCTAAATTTTCCCCTTTTGAATTTCTTACCATATCTGTCCATGCTTTCTTTCTATCTGATGGTATAAGTACTTGGAGAGCATTAAGACCATTCTCAATGTCTTCTGGGCTATATCCCAATAGTTTAAAACCTTTTTCGTTCACAAAGCTTAGATTTCCAACCGCGTCCATTTCAAATACAACTAAGGGTAACATATTAACGAACTCATGGAATCTTTTCTCCTTAGTAACTAGTTCTTTTTCCAATCTTTTTATCTTCGTGATATCTAAAGCGGTAAATATGGTGCCTAATGAGGGATTCTTAGGGTCAACTAAGGCAGAACTAAGTAAAAATTGAATGAGCTTCCCATCCTTTCTCCGAAACTGCGTTTCAACTGTTCCAGTTCCGTATTTATTAATTTGTTCGTACAATTCTTTTCCTACATGCTCGTATTCTTCATCTGAAGGATATACCATTCTAGCACTTTTATTTATTAATTCCTCTCTATCGTAACCTACAAGTTCGCAGAACCTGTCGTTTACTTGAACAATGTTGCGATTAACAACCATTACAATACCAATTGGTGCAATTTTACATAGACAATCTATTGTGGCTTGTTGTATCATCTGGTCTTGTTTCTCTTCCTTTTTAGAAGTATCATTTTTAAGAATTTTTTTGTTAACCGAAGAGTTAGCAGTAAAATATTGAACAATCGTATCAGGAGCTACAAATTCAAAAGAAATGTTATAAGTAATTCCATTATTTACAATTTCTTTACCATCGTTTGCGGTTAAATTAAATTTATGGTTATTTAAAGCGCACTCCTGCATCGCTTTTAAAATCTGAGAATTATTTTTATATATTTCTGAGGCTTTCCTTCCAATATATTCTTTAATTTTTCCTCCGCTAATTCTAGAACTCGCTTCGTTACTATTTACAAGCGTTAAAGAATGATTCATTTTTTTCCAAAGTAAAGTGGGTATCGGGATGCTCTTTAATAGCATCGTAAATCTCTTTTCAATTTCATCCTGATTTGATTTAAATTCCATGTTTAACCCTAATAATTAAAAAAATGAATTATAATATAATATAATTTAATATAATAATAAAATTTTTTTTTAATTTAACTTCTTGTTAATTGTATATAGTACGGGTCGTTATCAAGTATAAGATTCACTCTTCCTCGTTTAAATATTATCACAATTTTGGATGATAATTCGTAATTATTGGTACAGACATAGGACGTGTTAATTATATCTTCTTTAAAATTAGGACCTATTCAAGGATCAAATTAACTAGTTAATTATTTAACACAAAAATTATAAAATCAATTAATTAAAATTCATTTAGATTTAATATAAATTAAGGATAATTATCTAATTAATAAACAAAATAATATATAATATAGGGGTATGATTATGGAAAAAGTAGCTATAATTGGAGTCGGTCATACCAAATTTGGAAAGTTGGAAAATAAAGGGTTATTAGATCTACTCTCTGAAGCTTCTTTAGAAGCGATTTCTGATTCCAAGACCAATGATAATGATTTTGGTGCGGTTTATGTAGGAACCATGAGTCCTGCTGCATTTAATAATATATCAGGAGTTGCAAGTGCTTTAGTAGATAAAATTAGCCTAATTCCTGCTGCAGCCGACCATATTAAAAATGGTCCTGCAAGTGGAGGCTCTGCGATTAAAGCAGGTTTTCAAGCTATAGCTTCTGGTTTGAGTGATTTAGTATTGGTGGTGGGAGGGGAAAAAATGACCCATATTACAACTCCCGGTTTTATCACGTCAAATGTGGCTTCCCTAACCCATCCAGAAGCAGAAAGACCTCATGGCGTTTCTTTACCCTCTTTTGCCGGATTATTAACAAGGTTATATATAGAAAAATATAATGCAAAAATGGAATGGTTTTCAGATATCGCAATTAAAAATCATAAAAATGGCGCTTTAAACCCTTTAGCTCACTTCCAAAGAACAATTGAGGATTTTATGAAGAGTGCTATTCGAAAAGGAAAGGGAAATTGGGATAATATTTACGATTACCTTATGGACGATAAGACGAACCCAATTATCGCTGATCCGTTAAGGCTTTTTCATATTTGCCCTATTTCAGATGGAGCAGCTGCCTTAGTGTTATGTAAAGCAGAAATGGCAAAACAATATTGCGACACTCCAATTTTGATTACTGGTATAGGTCAAGCAACTGATACGCACATAGTTCACGAAAGAGAAGACCTTACCGTATTAAACGCGTTGAGAATTTGTTCTGATCAGGCTTATAAAATGGCTAAAAAGACTCCAGAGGATATTGATGTTGCTGAACTTCACGATGCTTTCGAGATTCTTGAAGCTGTGGAAAGCGAAGACATTGGCTTTTTTAAAAAAGGAGAAGGAGCAAAAGCGGCGCACGATGGTTTGACGGAAATTGGAGGAAAAATTCCAATTAATCCCTCAGGAGGTCTGAAAGCGCGTGGACATCCTCTAGGGGCTACTGGTGTTGCACAAGTTGTAGAATTAGTTTGGCAATTAAGAGGTGAAGCTGGAAAAAGACAAGTTGCAGGTGCTGAAACAGGAATTACGTGTAATTTTGGTGGATTTGGGAATAACATTATTTCAATATTGGTAGAGAGAATGTGATTTTTTGTTAAAATATGAAGTTGTCAATGACTATACACTTGTATAAAGAATCTTTTATTCTTGTAATAAATTAGATCAACATATATTCAAAAAGCAATTAATCTGTTTTTACGAAATAAATCTTAGATTCAATTCTAATTTATTAGCTTTATATAGATCGCTATAATAATATCTATTATATATAATTAAGACTATTGAAAAATAGAAAGTTGCATAATTGGTTTTTTAATCAAATTCATAATGAATGATCAAGATATAGAAGAAGAGGAAAAACCAGAAGAGCTGATATTTGCTGAACACCTCATAGTTGAAAATAAATACACAGAAGCTTTGCAAGTTCTCACAGAACTCGAAAAAAAAAAGAACCTTCCACTAAATCACAAAGTTCATTGTCTTTACCTTCAAGCTAGACTTTTATTTTGGATAGGAAAGCTCGAATACTCAATTAAGACCTCCAAACAAGCATATGAAGAAAGTTTAAGTTTAGGAAAGAATTTACAAACACTTGATGGCTTAAATCTTATGGCATTAGTGTATAATTGGCAAGGTAGGAGTGATAAAGCCCGTGAAATAATTATAAAATAAGAAAAACTCTTTCAAACATTTACCAAGGAATCATCAGCAGAGTACATTCTCCGTGAAGCTTTTTTAAATTTCATTAAAGGATACCTAATATCTCAAGATGATGCTGACAGAGGGCTAGAATACTTAGAATATAGCTTGTCTTTGTGGGATAAAATAGAAACCCGACTAGAAAAAGCTACGACAAATTTATGTATCGGTTTGACACTTTATTTCGCTAAAGGTGAGTTAGATCAATCTATAAATTATCTTGAACAAGGTTTAGCCATAGCTGAAGAAATTAACAATAAATTCGGAATTGCAATGATACATTGTAATTTAGGAGTGTCGTATATATTAAAAGGTGAATTAAATATTTCACTTAAACACTACGAGAATTCTTTAAATCTTTTCAAAGAAATTAACAGTAGACGTAATGTTGCTATGTTATATAACAACATAGGGGACTTATTAAGTGAAAAAGGTGAGGTTGAACAAGCTTTAAAAAATATAGAAAAAAGTATAGCAATAAGCAAGGAAATTGGATCACCCATTACAATGATTTCAGCTTTGGGTACCGCATTTGAAATTTCTCTGGAAAATGATGATGTGGACAAGGCTTATAAATATTTACATGATTTTAAAAAATTATCTGAACAATTTAAAAACCCTTTAATTGAATTACGTCTTGTCTTTTTCGAAGCGATACTGCTAAAAAAGAGTCAGCGAATACGTGATAAGGCTAAGGTAGAAGAATTATTTAAAAAAATCCTTGAGAAATCAGATACCCATTTTGACCTCACTATAAAGATATTAATTCACTTATGTGATTTATATCTAACAGAATTACATACAACCAATAACTTAGAAGTTCTGGATGAAATAAATCCCTTGATTAATCAATTATTAGAAATTGCTGAAAAATCACACTCATATTGGGTTCTGGGGGAAATATACATATTACAAGCTAGTTTAGCTTTAATAACCTTAGATTTGAAAGAAGCAAGACGATTATTATCTCAAGGACAACAAGTCGCTGAAAAGTATGGACTTAAAATTTTAGCT
>DAOUUT010000018.1 GCA_030668025.1 Promethearchaeota archaeon | reverse complement strand
TTAATATTTTGGCACTTTGAAAATCTTTTTAGGTTTTTTTAAATAATTTGATGGATATTCATAAATATAAATGCAGAAAAGAAAAGAATAAGAATGATTATCATCAAATGTGCTAAATGTAAAGAGAATATTATTAAATACGTGAAATTGGGAAAAGGAAACATCCATCGTTGTTATAAAAGTCGTATTCAAAAATATTATGCGCCACTAAAAAATAAAGAGTTAAAATGCCCAAATTGTGGAAAAGTAATAGGAACTGATCGAGGATATTATATTAAAATGAACCATCATACATTTACATACTCTGGAACAATTAATTAATCTTAGAAAACTATTTTAATTTAGAATCCTCGCTCCCATCTGGAAGAACATAGTCAGGTGATATATATCCCTCTTCTTCAAATCTTTTTTTTCGAATACAATTTTTACCTTCGTTCCAGCAGTAATTTTCAACCCACTTTTTATCTATCAAACCTTTATCATAAGCTCGTTTCATCGCAGATGTCTCATCGTACCAGCAACAAAAAATTTTTTCCATAAATATTTATATTTTTTTTGTAATTATTATTTTAGTAAATAGGTAAATAGGGGATAAAAATTTGGATGAGGACCTATATCGTTTAGCAAGTAAATGGATCTCCGAATCACGACATTTAGTAGTTTTTACTGGGGCAGGTGTTTCCGTAGAAAGTGGGATCCCAACATTCCGTGGGGAAGATGGATTATGGAACAAATATAATCCTATTTTTTTAGAAACTAATTATTTTTTAACGCATCCGAAAAAATCTTGGAGTTTAATTAAAGAAATATTTTACGATTTTTTTGGACAGGCAAAACCTAACGATGCCCACTATGTGCTTGCTGAAATGGAAAAAAAAGGATACATTAAATCAATAATAACTCAAAATATTGATAATCTACATCAAGAAGGCGGAAGTAAAAACGTTCTAGAATTCCATGGAACCTCGCAAACATTAACATGTGTAGCTTGTAATAGTAAATATAATAATACTATGCTTCTTGAAACAATTCCTCCTTATTGTTCTAAGTGTAATGGTCTATTAAAGCCAGATTTTGTATTTTTTAGCGAACCTATACCTCAAGAGGTTCTTAGTGAATCAATTAAGGAAGCATCTCTCGCAGATGTATTTCTTTTAATTGGAACTACAGGAGAAATTATGCCCGCATCTACAATACCTTATATTGCAGAGAAAAATAGAGCAAAATTTATAGAGATTAACATTGAAGAATCAAAATACACCAATTCTATAGTCGACATTTTTTTAAAAGGGAAAGCGTCAGAAGTATTATTAAAATTAAAAGAATTTTTGAATTATTAAAACTACCATCTCGTTTTAGAACCTAATTTAACATCTAAAATTGGCGTTCCATTAATCGCGTCGAGATTTTTGACGAATAGTGTAGTGTCTTCTATTTTAACTAGTTTAACGTTAGTAATTCCAATGCGAGATAATCGATTAGGCGTCCGAGAAGCGAAAATACCTACCTTTTTCCCGTCAATTCCTCGAGAAAAAGTCGATCGAATATTACGCTGTTTATGAAAATAATATACAACAGTAACCCATTCGTCTTCTTCCAATTTGTAAAGAAATAGTCTTTGAGATTCAAAAAGGCGGATTTTAGAGATATTTTTTCTACTCCCTTTCAGCCCAAATCCTTCCCCTCGTTCTAATTGATTCTCTACGAAACCGATTGGAAAGATCTTAAACGGCTTATTGTTCTGATATAAACACGAATAACATATGAACTTGTCGTCAAATTTATCAAGTTGGTCTAATCCTTTTTCCTTTTGACATTTCGTACAAACTGGCATAGCTACTAATTAGGTTATGGTTATTATATTAATTTCCAAAAGGTCTGGTCATTGTAAATTGTTTTTTTAATCTTTTTCTGCGATGCTAGAGCGTTCAATTGAAGTAATAAATCTTGCTCATTAAACTTTTTTGAACAAAATGTTTCAAAAATTTGTTCTTGTCTCATTGGATGTCTTTCAAGTAATTTCTTTAATTCCATTTCGAAATTTGAACTAAAAACACTAAATTTTCCTCGCTCAGGAAAATTAATATTATTATATTCTCCAAAAACATCGTTTAAAATCGGAATAATGTTTTTATCGGGAATTTGTACCCAACTTTCAGTGGGAGGTCTTATTGGAACGTTAATGTCAATTCTATCGGGTTTGATTAAATCTAATTTATTTTTTATTTTTAATAGTTCTTCTTTAGAATCGTTTATTCCCTTCATTAACATTATTTCTATCCAGAATTTACCGTTGAATTCTTTTCTAAAATCAATGTATCCTTGAATCATTTTTTCAAACTTAATGGAAGGATGAGAACGATTTATTTTAATGAATAATTTTTCATCTCCCGCATCTAAAGTAGGTAAAACAACATCAGAAAACATAAGTTCATCCTTTACATCTTCGCGATATAAGAAACTACCATTAGTTATTACACAAATCGGTTTTTCAGATAAGTTTTTTGCTCTTAAAATCAATTCGCCTAAACTTTTGCATAATGTAGGTTCCCCACTACCTACAAATGTTATGTAATCAAACTTATTTTTATTAAGGATAATAGACTCTTCCATCTCTTTAATAATCTCTTCTTTTGGACAAAAATCCTTCCTTTCGTTGGTAAAATTAGTTGTTTTTCCCAATTGACAATAAATACACTGATAATTGCAGGTTTTCGAAGGAATAGGGTCAATTCCTAACGATTTTCCTAATCGTCTGCTAGGAACAGGTCCGTATACGTATTTCATATTCTTTTAAAATTAATACAATGTTTTGGAAGATTTATTTTTATTTAGCCAATGATGCTTTATATCTATTTATCGCTCTTCCTAACGTTCTGATCGCTAATTCTGCACAATGTTTATGATCTTCTGGCAATCCTTTTAAAGCCGAATCAATATCTTCCGGTTTTAAGGCTTCAGCAAAACTTAAAGATTTGCCTTCTATAAGGAGCGTAGTTTGACACGCTGTTGCTAAAGATGCTCCACAACCGTCAGTAATAAAATTTGCTTTCTCAATTATATTACCATTTATTTTCAAAAAGAATAACATTGAGTCCCCGCAAGGTCCTTTATACTTATGGGCAATAGTGATCTCTTCATCTGGAGGTTTTCCCCAATTTTTTGGATTGTGAAATAAATTAACGATATATTCGTTAAATTCTTCTATTTCTTGTTCCTTTAGCTCTTTTTGAAGCTTAGCGAAAAACTCTTCAAAATTTTCTTTAGACATCTTAGATTAAATTCCTATTTACTGTGTAATATTAATGGTCATGGTGGTGATCAGAATTATCGTCTGCTTCTGTATGAATTTTTTCTACTCCAATACCTTTGCCACCACCGGGAGAACAGATATTTTCGCCACCTTCTAAAGTCCCATCTAAGATTTTTCCAATAGTGTCGTCAACGCTGCCAATAACACCCCTAATAACTTCGATTCCATATTGGTTAAAAAAATCAACTGCTCTATGACCTATTCCACCCGTGATCATACAAGTTGCGCCTTGCTCATTTATGAATTTAGGTATGCTTCCAACCGTATGCCCTGGATTAGGAAGAGCATCTTTCTCAGTTACTTTGTTATTCTCAATTGTAACAAATGTAAACCAAGGTGCTCGACCAAAATGCTGGGCAACATTTCCTGATTCTGTACATATGACTATTTTCAATTTTAAATCCACCTACTTTTTTAATTTTATTACTTATATATTATATCTAAATTGATAAGATTATTTTGGATAATTATTCATAATACTTAAATATGTTATTTGATAACTTATTAATAGATAACAGATTGTGAATGACCATTCAAAATCTGAATTTTATAAAATATTAATAAATTAAAACTAAAGAGATGATATAAAAAAATGCCCGGTGGAGATAGAACTGGACCTAGAGGTTTTGGTTCAATGACAGGAAGAGGTTTAGGATATTGTGCGGGATATGCCACTCCTGGCTATACAAGAGGCGTAGGCTTAGGTTACGGCGGAGGTTACGGTGGAGGTTACGGTCGAGGAATGGGTCGAGGTGCTGGACGCGGAAGAGGTTACGGTAGGGGTTATGGGGCAGGATATGGTTACGGAGGTCCTATTAATCCTCCCTACATGCCTGTTGCGCCCGTTTATGCGCCAAGAGCTCCTTTAAGCAATGTAGATCAAGTTGCCATGTTAAAGCAAGAAAAGGATTACTTAGAATCCGACCTTAAAGGTATAGGTGCCGCATTAGAAGATATCTCTAAAAGAATAGAAGAATTAGAGAAAAAAGAATAATTTTTTTTTTTCATTTTTATATTAATTAAAACTGTAAAAGTTCAAAATTGATTGATAAGTGCTATGTCGGTAATTAATGATACATACGAAGATTATCTCAAAGCAATTTACATTGTATCCAAGAAAAACAAAGGTGGTTGGGTTTCAAATTCAGAGATTTCTGACTTTTTAAAAGTTAAGCCCGCTTCTGTCTCAAACATGCTGTTTAAATTGCAAACTAACAATTTAATAAATTGGCGTCCGAGAAAATCAGTAAGATTAAGTACGAAAGGAAAAGATATAGCAATTGGAACCATTAACAAATATAATCTATGGAAGAGATTTTTTATTGATATTTTAGGTATAAATGATAGTCTTGACCTCGATGAACTTTGTTGTAAAATAGAACATTTTGTAACGCCCGAAATTTCAGATGCTTTAGAAAATTTTCTTCTCGAAGAAGTACGAGAAAATCTTTAAAAAATAAAATAAAAAAAAAAGTTTTAATGTTTTTATAATTCTTGGATTGCTTTTTTTCTTTCTTCTTCAGTAAGTTCGCTTTCGCCTCTTTTAACAAGAAATATAAAAATTAAAGCGAGAATATAGAAAAAAGAACTTACCAAAAATAGTGTTTCATTACCAAGTGCATCGATAATTAGGCCTACCAGAAAAGGACCTAAGATTGCAGCCATAAAACTAAAGAAATAATAAAGCCCTGTATAAGTTCCAATTTTCTTTGCTGTAGGGGCCATTTCCCACACAATGACAATTGAGTTGATGTTTATAAGAGCCCAACCAGCTCCACAAACAACGAAAAATATTGAGATCACAGTCACATTTTGGAAAATAAACATAACAATCAAAGAAATTATCCATAAGCCGATTCCGATTTTAATAGTTAATCTTCTACCAATTTTAGTACCTAATATCCCTGCTGGAAACGCAAATACAAGAAAAGAGAGCGCCACATATAGCAACATCCCCCCTGCTCCTCCTCGGGTTAAACCTAAAACGGCGACTCCGTAAACTGTAAATAATGCTTCGAGTGCTTGGTATCCGACGAACCAAGAGAAAATAGCGAAAAGCATAAATAAAGTATTTTTATCTCCTTCACCTATTACATCTTTAAAGCTTGCTATAATACTCAGTTTTTCTTTTTTGTCTTTTATTTTCTCTCCTTCCTTTTCCTCCATTTCTAAAATCAATTTGTAACTATAAGCATCCTTTTCTTTTACCGTAAATAGCAATATAATCAATGATATGACCATTATAATGGCTACAACTAAAAATGCTAAAAATAAGCTTATAGGAACTAGTACGAGGTTAAAAATATAAGCAACTACTGCGCCTACACCGCCCATAAAATTAATAATAGCGTTTCCTTTACTTCTATTGGCCGGTTTTACAAAATCGGGCATGAGTGCCACTGCTTGTGATCTATATGAAGCCATACTAATATTAAAGAAGAACATCCATAGAAGTAATAACCACATAGGATCTTGCGGATAATTTACTGTCGATATTAAAACAAAAAAGATCGCGGCTAATGGTATTCCAACAATAAGATAGGGTATCCTTCTACCGAATTTAGTGCGTGTATTATCCGAAATCGAGCCCAATATAGGCTGAATAATAACACCTATAAGATTATCCATAGCCATCCACGCACCTACGAGTGCAAATAGACCTAAATATTGAAAAAGTGTAACATTGACTTGAGTGTTATACATTGACCATGATATCCCTGTTGTAAAAAAAGCTAAACCAATAAAAAACGTATGTTTAACATCTAATTTTTCACTTTCTGACATTTTTTTCACATTTTTTTTTAGATATTGTTAAATGATATTATACTATTAATTTCTTCTACTATATAAAATTCCTTTTTTTTTCCAACTTTATTAAAAGGATTTATTTCATTTCTTAATTTTTTCTAATCATAATATTAATTAAAGGAATTATTAAAATGCAATTAGAACCTGAATGTGTTGGATGCCTCTTTAATCAAGTCTTGAGAGCGTTTCAATTGTTAAAGCCTGATATCTCCCGAGAAATAGTTCTGGATACTCAGAAAAAATTAATGGAATATCTTATGAACCTCGATATGGAACAAAATGCATCGCCCATATTTGGAAAAATGGCATATAAGCTTGTCGCGGAAGCCTTAGGTGTAAAAGATCCTTACGCTTCTTTAAAAAAAAAATACAATCAATTGGCCATGCAATTTTACGACGAGGCTAAAAAGATAGTCGATAAGGCAGAAGATCCTTTGTTCGAAGCGATTATTATTGCTGCTTTGGGAAATACGATCGATCTAGCTGCTCAGCATAAAATAGATTTCATCAGCGATATCAAGAAATTCTCTCCAAAAAATTTAAAAATAAACGACTACGACAAATTCAAACAGGCTCTTATGAAAACGAACCATTTACTAATTTTGGGAGATAATTGCGGAGAAATCGTATTTGATAAATTATTAATTATTACTATTAAAGAATTATATCCCGATTTAGAAATTATATATTCGGTAAGAGCGGCGCCCACTATTAATGATATAACGCTTGAAGATGCTAAATTTGTTGGTCTTACTGATCTAGTCCGGGTGATCGAAGGAAGTGATACACCTGGTATCCATTTACCAACATCTAACGCCGAATTTAAGAAATACTTCTTTTTGAAGGATGGTGTGATTTTATCTAAAGGGCAGGGAAATTTCGAAAGCTTGTATGGTATGATAATACCTGATAAAAAATTGTTCTATTTATTAAAAGCTAAATGCTCATTGATGGAAAGAATATTTAAAGTAAAAATGGGAAATTTAATTTTCAAAATGAAGAATAATGGCTTTTAAGTTTAATTTTCAATATTTAAGTTGTTATCTAAGAGTAACAAAAAGTTAAAATTATTAGAAATAAGTTTAGTGCGTACCATTTCTCAGCTTCGCTATAGCCCCAGTAAAAAATCCAAAATCTTCAATTTCGGCTTCTGAATCTTCATTTTTTATTCTTATAAAATAATCTTCAATTTGGTCATAGAGAATTTTTTTGAAAGATTCGAATTGGTATATCTCAGCGCAATCTTCTATTTTGTCTCTATATGTAGCATAGAACATATCTAACGCTTTTTCTGACTCTGCTCTAATATCGTTTTTAACGAAAGATTTATCCATTATGGTTATCATTACAAGGTTGTATTTATTTACGATAATCATGTCAATCGATAAACCTTTAATCGTAATTTCTTCAATTTTTCCCATATTTTCAGCTCCAAAAAGCTGAAGGGCTCCAACAAATGAAGAGAGCAACATAGGATTAATTTCAGAATCTAGAATGAGATCTAACAAATAAATTCCAGTTTCCTTACAAATAATAATGCCCTTTAAGAATTTTGAAACTTCTGATTTAATATCTAAGCTAACGTTCATTTACCCTTACCCTATAATTATGAAGATTTTTTGAATCTCCATATTTATAATATAAATATATCATTATTAGTTTAAATTCTTTAGGTATTTATCAGACTTTATATCATGTGGATATATATTCCCAAATTTCCTATGACTAATAGGAAATCTTACATTATGTCGGATTAACCGCAATAATTTTAGATTTTTTTAATAAAAACTGATTTTTTTTTTTTATAACCATTAAATTTAATTTTAAATGAATATTCATTTGAATTAATAAATATATTTAACATGAGTAATAAAAAATGAATAAAGTTATTGGAATTCCATCCGATGGACCAGAATTAGTAGATCCAATCTCCGAACACTTCGGACATTGCAGTTATTTTGTAGGAATAGAGATTGACCAAGAAAACAACATAAATAAGGCATTTTCTTTGCGAAATGACGGACACACGGGATGCATGGAGCCCGTTAACAACATGAGAGATAGGCAAGTAACGGATATGATTGTTGGAGGGATAGGCGGACGACCGTTCGCAGGATTTACTCAATATGGAATTAAATTATATAAAGGAGTTAAAGGAACTCTTAACGATAATATTCAGCTACTTTTAGACGGAAAATTACAACCACTTAACGAAGCTGCCTGTGCTGGTGGTAGCCCCCGAAATCCTTAATTTAAAAAAAAATTTAAAAAAAATTTTATTTTTCTAATTCTTCTCTTATTTTAGCTACTACTGCCTTAAATGCTTTACTACTTTCTCTATCTGGATATTTTAAAACAAATGGCAATCCTTGGTCCCCTTGTTGAGCTACTTCGACCTCAAAAGGAATTTTGCCTAGAAATTTAACGTTAAAATCGTTAGATGCTTTTTCTGCGCCACCAGGAGGGTAAAGATCGATATATTCGGTACAATGAGGGCATTTAAATCCTGACATGTTCTCAATTATTCCAAGCACATGTCTTTCCATTGTTTTTGCCATTGCTATCGTCTTTCGAGCGTCCATAATTGCTACTTCTTGAGGGGTGGATACAACTATAACATTTTCATCAGGAATCAGCTGTAAAATGTCAAGAGTCTCGTCAGAAGTGCCAGGAGGTAAATCACAGATTAAGTAATCAAGATCACCCCAATGCGCGTCGCCTAAAAACTGTCGTACAGCCCCCATTTTCATAGGACCTCTCCAGATCACTGGAGTGTCGCTGTCTTGAAGTAAAAACGCCATACTAACAACTTTTGTGTTTAAAGGTCCGTCAACCGGGTAGAATTTCTTTGCGTCGGGATCTACGCGAGGTCTAATTTCGGGACTAATGCCTAACATCTTATTCACATTCGGTCCTGTAATATCTACATCCAAAACCCCTACGCGTAAACCCACGCTTGCTAAACTCATTGCCAGGTTTACAGCTACGGTAGTTTTACCAACGCCTCCCTTTCCGGAAATTACAACGATTTTATGTTTTATTTTAGACATATTATTGCGAATGCTTACCATTCTCTCGTCCATTGCTTCTTGCTTTCCGTCGCTTACCATCTTCTTTAAATCAATATCGGGTGTTTCATCTTCTCCCATTTATAAATATCAACTACTTTATTTTACTTTTAATTTTATTTGCTATTTATTATAATTTTAAAGATACATTATATCCTTTAATCTATCGCTAATATTTTGAAAATCCTTTAAAACATTAGATTATATTTCTATAAGTTTAATCCATGTTTTATTATAATTCAAAATAATTTTGTGAATGAGTATTTAAAATAATAATAATAATTAATTACAATCCTTCTCTATTTTTTAAATTTCTTAATTAAAAGCTTATATTATGCAATAAGTAAACTTTTATAGAAATGAATCAAAATATAATTCGAGTTAATTAAAAGTTTTTAAAAAAAGGTAATAATAGAATGGAAATAATAACAGTACCGAGTTATCGAGAAGGAGGATTAAATGAGACTTTCCACCTCAAATTTGGTAGATGTGACAGCTTTACTTTTATAACCGTGGATAATAATGAAATTACACAGGTTAAAGTAATCAAAAATTTTGCAGCTGACGAACAAGGAGGTGCTGGCACGCAATCAGCCAAATTGGTTAAAGATAATGGCGGTGATAAGCTAATTGTTAGCAGACTTGGACCAAACGCTTCAAAAGCATTAAGTTCCTTGAATATTAAAACATTTCAAGGACCTGATCAAGAAATAAAAATTAAAGAATTGATGAATCTTTACCTAGAGGGTAAAATAAATATGACCAAATCAGCAGAGCTCATAAAAGGTGCTGAAATGGGGCATAGATAAAAAACTATGATGTCTTAAATCATACTTTTAGAAATTGAAGCTCAAAATAAGGTAATCTTAAGGAAATTTAACCGGTTCTTAACCTTTTATTTTTATTAACTTATAATCAATTATAATTTTAAATAAATTGGTTATAAATTATATCTATTTTGAGGAAATTAAATAGAATAATTATTCATAAATCTTAAATTCTATCAAAATTTAGTTTAATCATACTTTAAAAGGTGATATATAAAAAATGGTAATAGTTGGTATTCCAACCTTTGGAAATAAAGGCTTGAACGAGGTTATGAATAATCGCTTCGGAAGGTGCAATAGCTTTACATTTGTTACGATTCAAAATAACGAAATAGTAGAAGTTAAATCCGTTCCAAATGATGCGCAAGGTGCGATGGGTGGTGCGGGAATTCAAGCAGCTCAAATCATCGGTAATAACGGCGCCACAGAGGTTATTGTAGGCAATTTAGGTCCTAACGCGGCGAATTCTTTAAACGCTATAAATATTAAAATTTATCAAGCACAGGGTGGAAGTTTAACTGTAAAAGAATTAATAGATTTGCTTTTAAGTGGTAAATTGCAAGTTCTTACATCTTCGAATGTTGGAGCTCACGCAGGTATGGGTGGCGGCGGAGGCCGAGGCGGTGGCATGGGTGGCGGCGGCGGTCGAGGAAGACAATTTTAACTAAGTAATAATTTAAATAACTTATTTAATAAAAAGCAAGACTAAAAATGGTCAAACCTAAAATCATTTGTGTTACAGGTGGCAAAGGCGGGACGGGGAAAACGCTGGTTGCCGTGAATTTAGCAATAATGTTTAAGAATCGGGGATATAAAGTACTTCTTATCGATGGAGATGTTGAGAATCCGAATACTTTTTTATTATTAAACGCAAAGCTTAAGAATAAAACAGAAGTTCTTTATTTCCTACCTAAAATAATTGAAGATAATTGTACTAAGTGTGGGTTGTGCGCAGAAAATTGTGAAACCCACGCACTATTATACATAAAAGATTCCTATCCAATTCCTATAGCGACTGTCTGTTCAGGTTGCAAATTATGCTATAAGATCTGTCCGACTAATGCGATTGAACCGGATTTAAAAGTTATTGGATGGACTTACACAGCTTCCGCATTTAACATAGATCTTTCATTAGGCGAATTAAAGCCAGCCGAAGCGCGCTCAGCCGTAATTGTAAATAGATTGATGGAAAGCTTAGACAAAGCTATAGAAACAGAGCCAGAAAAATACGACATCGTTATACTGGATACCGCGCCTGGAGCTCATTGTGACGTAGAAGAATTGATTAGCGGGGCTGATCTTGTTATACCAGTTACAGAACCTACGAGATTCGGAAAGCTTGATTTAGTAAGGATTATAGAATTGATTGATTTATTAAAGAAAGAATACAAGGCTATTGTGAATCGATCATCGCTACTGGGTTACAAAGAGAAATTTTTAAAAGAATTAGAAGAAAATGCTATAGAAATTTTAGGCGACATTCCTTTAGACGAAGAAATTGTGAGCTCGTATTGTCAAGGTATTCCATTAATGGAAGAAAAAAGCAAATTTGATAGGGATGGAGCTGGCTACAAATCGTTTGAAAAAATTTTTGAGAATCTACTGAAATGGGGTGAAATTTCAAAATGAATAGAAAAAAGATTGCCGTTATCTCTGGAAAGGGGGGCGTAGGAAAAACTTCACTTGTAGCTTCGCTAGCTAGCATTGCGTATAAAGATCAAAGCGTTAATCTAATAGTATTAGATTGCGATGTCGATGCTCCTAATTTAGCCTTAATACTACCACCGAAATCTAAAAAAGATATAATAACCCAAGACACATATACTACAAAAAAAGCCACATTCTTAGAAGAAAAATGCATACAATGCAAACAATGTTATGACGACCATTTTTGTGAATTTAACGCTTTAAATTGGGATGAAAACGATAACATTCCTGTTATCGACTATTTAGCATGTGAGGGGTGTGGAGCGTGTAGAGTTTTATGCCCTGAGGATGCATTTGAAATCAATAAAGTTAAAAGTGGAGAAATAATAACCTATGAGATAGATACGGGATTTCCTTTAATTTATGGTAAAACTAAACTAGGAAGCACCACTTCAGGTTTATTAGTTTCAGAAGTTAAGCAACACGCTACAAACCTCAAAGAGTTCAACGATGCAAATCTTATTTTAATTGATGGGCCTCCGGGAATAGGTTGCCCAGTAATTGCTACAGTTTCAGGTTTAGACTATATAGTGGCAATAACAGAGCCTACACCTTCAGGATTGCACGATATGAAACGAGCAATTGAGATGGTTAACCAGTTTAACATTCCTTTTGGGATTGTGATTAATAAAGCAGATTTAAAAAGCGCATCTCAAAAGCAATTAAACAAATACCTTGAAAAAGCAGGTTTTGAAATTTTAGGTCGAATTAATTTTGATTTATCTATTCCTAAAGCTATGTCTTACGCAGAGCCAGTTGTAGATTACGCACCCGAATCAGGCGCCAGTCAAGCAATTAAGAAGATCTATAATAATTTAAAGCTGGTTTTATCAACAATAAATTAAAAAAAAAAATTATTTTTTATTTTTAGTTAAAATCCAAGTTCTTTGAGTTTTTGTTTATTTTCCATATATACTCTTGGTGTAATAGGGTATAGCCTCCAAAATATAATAGTACAGATCAATAGAACGATGGCTGGAATTACACTCATATGAAGACGTACACCAAACTTTGCTAATTCTGATTGAGCAGATTGCCCTTCAACAAATCCAGTAAGTATATGGACAATCGAAAAAATTGCAATTTGAAAACTTCGAGACAACCGTGAGAAAAAGCTCGATACACCTACAGAGGTGCCTCTTACATCTGTGCGAGTTAAAGTTATTCTTTCGTCAAGAACATCTGCAAAGTAAATTGTCATTAAAGCCCAGAAATTTCCCATAGAAAATCCTAAAATAAATTCGTATATCATAGAATCGAGTACATTGGTATAAAAAGTACTTAAAAAGGTTCCTATAACTAAAGAAAACCCGCCTATTACAGCCGTTTTTTTATTATTTTTAATTTTCTTAGCAATTTTTATCCAAAAAGGTATCGATATAAGTGCTCCGACAAGAAACGAAGCAAAAAGAAGTATAGTATCTGTTTCTGTGCCTCCTAAAACTATATCCACAGCGTAAGGAATAGACGCAGTTAAAGACCCTGTAACTACTTGAAATCCGAAGAATAATATAATATAATATACAAAACTTTTTTGTTTTAACGTAGATTTCAATGCGGTAATGAAGCCTTCGGGTTTTTCCTTACTTACATAATATCGATCAATAAGCTCTTTATTTTCATGCATCCCAGGTAAAAATATTATTGAGATGGTTGCGATAATTCCAACGCATAAAAACGCCATGGGGATAAATGTAGCTTGATCGTTAAAATCTATCATTAACGGAGGTATCATAGTAGCAATTGGTAATGCGTTGATTGAAAAAAATGTCAGAATACCACCAGCTCTTCTACGAGCTTTATCGGTACGAAATTTATCAGGAAAAAGAGAGTTAACATTTACGAAACAAAGTGTTGTAACAGTATCAAAAAGACAGGTTGAGAATATAATCCAGTAAAAGATAGGAAGTGGATTTGTCGCTACATCAACTGTGGGCGGCATAAATAGAAGCACAAAAACAAAATTAGCTGGTATGATGCCAATAATTATCCAAGGAAATCTTTTTCCAAATTTTCTTGTGAAGTTTCCCAATATTCGGTCTGTTAAGAATCCCATTAAGGGATCATTAATAGCGTCCCAAAGCGTGAAAATCAGCATTGCGAAAAATATATATTCTACTGGTAAACCAACAGTTCTCTCATAAAAGAAAAAAACATACGAGCCAAAAACAGTCCAAGTAAACATGCCCCAGAAACCAGAAGTACCGTATGAAACCATATTTATTGTAGATGGGATTTTCTCAGTTCTCTCTATATCAACTTCATTCATTCATGAATCACTTTTATTTTTAATTTGATTCCAAAATTAATTATACTTTTTTTTAAATAAATTTCAGATTAAATTATACTTTACAAAGCTTTTATATAAAGATTCCTCACCAATAAAAATTAGATGAAATAAAATAGTGTTAATAATAAATAAATTTTAGAAATCAAGATAATCGGTAATAATTTGGACTGTGGATTCTGCCAATTTAAAAGCAATTTCTGCAGCATCCCGATTGAAAATCTCTGCTGGAATCCCTTCAGGTAATCCATTAGGATATCTCGTAGGAATGTAATAACTATCTAAAATAGAGATTTTATTTATAAGATCTTTAAATCTCTTATCATATTTACTTGCTCATTCCACCAATTTTCTAACAGAATGACCTAGTACTAAATCTTCTTTATTAAAATAAATCACTGATTTTAAAGCTTTTTCTGCAATTTGTTGAGCGAGATAACATACTAGATAATACCGTTCAGCATCAAAAAGGATTTTAGCACTAATTAAATCTTCTTTAGCTTCCTTTAATCTATGGATCATTATATTATTAATATCTAATTATACTAATAAATGAAATGAGAACCTTCTAATTATTTATAAAGAAATAAGAACAACTTCTATTTTAATAAATTTTAGGCTTTTCGGGAGGATTTCCTAACATTTCTGATGTTAGTTGTTGGAAATTATCAAAATGTCCAGGCAAAGTCTTTTGTACAAAAAAAGCTTCAGCTGCTTTTAAGTCAACTTTTTTCCCTATGGCTGTTGCCATAGAACGATAAAGTCTATTTGCGTATTTAGTGAGTTTCTTCAGTTCATCTGGAGATACATTCGCCGGGTCGATTTTTGGGGCAAATAATTGAGCTAAAAGTTCGAGCGTCGCTTCAAACTTTAAAGCGGCTTCTATTTTTTTTTCTAATGTCGAGGTTATATCAACAAAATAGTTAGGCTTGTGACCTAGGAGCCCCATAAACCAAACTTCGGAACACGCGTAAGGTTCTACGTCTTTTTTTCTTTGTTCGGAGTATAGCAAAGGAAATGCCGCAAATGCCGCTGCTTCTGCCGCCATTCTTCCGACAATTAAGTGATCGGGATGAACTTCGTAAGAAACCCACGGATCGAAGGTTATTACGCGATCTGCCTTTAATTTCCTCACGAAAAAAACGAGTTTTTCACGTAGTTCCGGACCGTTTATAAATCCCGCATCGGGATAGTCAAGGATTATCGTTTCTTTTACACCAATTATTTCGTTAGCTGCTCGTAACTCCTTTTCGCGAGTATCGGCAACTTGTTCTTTAGTTAAATCGAGCCTTAACGTTCCCACTTCACCGCTCGTGCAACATAACGCGTACACATTGTGACCTTCTTCTGCCCATCTCGCTAAAGTACCAGCGCAAAAGATAGAAAGGTCGTCAGGGTGTGCAAATATTGCTAGGACATTTAAAATTTTAGAATCCAAAATAATTCACCTTATTATTGTTTATATTTTGTTTATATAATGAAAAATCATCTTTTAAGATTAAGATGTAAGATTTTTTTTTGCGTTTTCAATAACTTTTTCAAGATCAGTTTTTATATCGTCAGCTAAAGGTTCTGATTTATGTTTTGAAAGAATCTCTTCTTTACGTATTCGGCATCGTTTTTCCATCGAAATAGCTCCGTTCTTTAGCCAATTACCGTAATTTTTCCTATCTAAGAGCGTTGGGAACCATAATTCTTTCTTAAAATTTTTAACCGTGTGATGTTTGTTAAGAAAGGTTCCTTTAGGTCCAACTTCGTCAATAATGTCCATGGCAAAATCATCTTCGTCGAAATTTAATATTCTATTTGCGCTTTCTACATAAGAAATGATTTCTGATTGCATAACAAGAATATCCAAAGAAGTACCTTGGTCCATACCACAAATTCCCATATGGCCAAAAATATCCGCTCCAGAAGCTATACCCAACGAGAGCGTAATTCCACATTCAAGACCGGCTTGAGCATCTGGCCTCTTAGAATCAGTTAAACCGGCGTTGATGTAAACTGGAAATCCGTAGTGTTTTCCCATCTGACTCGTTGCTATGCTAAATATGGCTTGTTCTGGACCACCAAATATTATTTGTGCTGTTCTCATATCAAATGCGTGACAAATACCACCGTAACAAATAGGCATCCCTTCACGAATAAGCTGAGTAATGCAAATAGCTGCTAAAATTTCCGCGTTTTCCTGAGCTATTGTTCCTGCAATAGTAGTGGGTGCGGAAACTCCCATCTGAGCCATCGGTCCAATATGTACCGGTAGGTTAAGTCGAGCGGTTTCAAAAAGTAGGTCGATCCCGTTAAAAGGAAAGCTTAAAGGACTAACAGGCTCAAATAATGGGTAGAATAAAGGGTATTTTTGAGCGCTTTTCTCATCGCCCCTAAGGGTTACAAGAAAATCGATTAGTTGTTTTGCTGAGCTTCTATCGTTAAACCAAAAATAAATCGGTTTATCTGTATTAGATACCATCTCAAAAGCAACTTGCAAACACCTCCATTCTATGGGAATTTCAAGAGGATCCGACATAGCACCTGGAATCGTTATTTGGTCTAAGGCATCAGCAAATCTTACAGCTTCTTTAACATCGTCAAGAGTCGAGTGTCTTCTTTGATCGCCGATATTATCGATCCAAAAGGTTTGACCAGCAGATGTATTGTAATTACGTTTTCCAACTCCAAATTCTGCCTTTTTAGATAGATCGCGTCCATAAATAGCGAACTTCTTTCCCGCTTTTAAAATGGACTCCATAACTAAATCTGAAGGTATTTTTACTAAACTTCTTTTACTATCCACTTTTGCACCAAAAGTAGCAAAACGCGCCAACACTTCTTCGTGAGGTACAACTACACCAATATTTTCAAGAATATCTAGTGATTTTTGGTGTATTTTATCAATCTGTTCATCATCAAGAATTTTAACAAACATTATACAATAATCTCTTGTTGATTTTTTCTACTTTAAATTATGTATGAGATTGCACTATTTATATTCAATAATCTAAAGAAATTAATAAGTTTAAATATTAATTAATCGTGAGACTCTAAATTATTAATAATTCTAAGGTGAATTAACATACCAATTCAAAATTTCATGGAATTGTACAAGTTTTTGCCTAAAACTAATTGTAAAGAATGCGGGACCACTTGCATGGCTTTCAGTTTAGATTTATTGCAGGGTAAAGTTAAGGTGGACGATTGTCCTCCCCTTTTAAAACCAAAATATAAAAAGCAATACGATAAATTAAAAGAAATGCTTGGTTCCGAAGAAGGGCAACAAAAAGAACTGAGAATAAATGTAGACGAAGACCTTTGCGATGGGTGTGGAATTTGTGTGACCGTATGTCCTGTAAACGCAAGATATTGTCCACCTAGTTTAAGCGGTAAAGCTCCGGAATATCCCCCTGAGAAACACCAGCTCTTTCAAGTGATAGGAGGAAAATGTGAATTATTAAACCTTGAACATTGTCGAAGGTTGGACTCGGAGGGGCGAGAAAGAGAATGCCACGTATGTGAAACTTACTGTCCTCGCGAAGCGATTAAAATTGAATATGTATAGCGATTTAAATTTATAAAAAATTATTGAGGATTTTATTATGAAAAGATACCCTTGTACTGGTTGCTCGTTATTATGTGATGACATAATAGTTAAGAGCGATGGTCTATTAATTGATAAAGTTATTGGAGCTTGTTTAAAAGGAAAGGAAAGATTTGATCAAGTTAGCTCTCAAAATAGAATTACAAGTCCGATGATTCGAAAAAACGATGAATTGGTTAATGTTTCATGGGAAGAGGCATTTGCAAAAACTGTTAAAATAATCAAAAATGCTTCCGCTCCATTGCTTTATGGGTTTTCAAACGTAACTTGTGAGGCTCAAAGGGCTGGAATGGATTTAGCAAGAGAAATAAACGGATTTATCGATTCAAACGCTTCAATTTGCCAAGGAAAGATTTTAAATAAAGCTAAATCGCAAGGAATAAATTTAACAACGATTACGGAAATTATTAACAAAGTAGACTTGATTATTTTATGGGGGGCAAATCCAGCGGAAACGATTCCTCGCCTTTTAAACAAAATTCTTTTTTCCAGAGGTAAATTTCGCATGACTGGCAGAGAAATAAAGACGCTAGTAATTATAGATCCTGTAAAAACCGCCTCTTTTAGGGTAATGGGTGTGCGAGATCTAGCACTAATTATTGAACCCGGTAAAGATATTGAATTAATTCAGATGTTAAAAGAAGAATGTTGTAGTGCCGATAGCATCCCGTCTGGAGGTGTTGCGGGAGTAGATAAAAACGATCTTAAGCGCTTGCTGCTCCACCTAACTGGTGCTGAAAACGGCGTAATTATTCTTGGACAGGGTGTATTACAACCTCACGCAGATTACGATCTTATAGAAGAATTATTAGAATTGCTACAATTGATAAACACAAGACAGGTGAAAGGCCGAATATCGCTGTTTTTACTGGGAGGGCACTTTAATATGGCAGGATTCGATCATGTAGCGCTTTCTTCATACGGAGTAAGCGGTAAATTACAATTTGAAAATAAAAAATTGGTTAAATCAGAAGACACAATCATTTCAAAAATTAATAAAGAAAATTTCGATTGTTCTATTATCGTCGGAACTGATCCTATCTCACATCTACCACATTCTTTAAGCACCAAATTAGCAAAAAAATCCCTTATTCTCATAGATAACCATAATTCAGCAACTTCACGTATAGCAGATGTAGTATTACCGACAGCTATAACAGGAATTGAAAGTAGTGGACTCGCTTATCGTATAGACCAAGTACCAGTTGAATTAAAAAAAATCTTAAATCCACCTAATAGTATTCCTTCGGACGAAGAATTACTGAACCAATTGATCAAGAAATTAAATGGAGGTGCTAAATAATATGGATTTTTTATTAAATACTATAAGAAAGATTGACAACGATCAAGTAAAAGAACATAGTTTTGGAAACGAACAATCTTTAGAAGAGAACTTAGCAATATCATTTATTAATCCAAAAGATTTTGACAAACTCAATTTAGTTACAAGCTTACATTTAAGAATATCGAATAATCAAAGGAGTATTGTAGTAAGAATTGAAAAAGACGATAACGTACCTGAAGGAACCATAGCGATGCCAGTCTCAATATGGTCAAACCAATTAACCGAAATACTTAACGATGAACTTGTTTATAAAAACATAGTAGTAAGCGTAGAAGCGACACGCGAGCCAATACTGAATTTTAAAGAAATTATCCAAAAAATCAGAGGTAGCGAATAAGATGGCTAAGCTCCTTGTAAAAAATGGTTTTGTTTTTGACCCCATAAACAATATTGAAGGAGAAACAAAAGATATTTTAATTGAGAATGGAAAAATAGTAGAAAAATTTACTAACAAAAACGATCTTAAAGAAATCGATGCTAAAGGAAAAACAGTTGTTCCGTCGGCAGTGGATATGCACACTCATATAGCTTCCCAGCAAGTTAACTGGGCACGATTGTTAGGATCTGAAAACAAAAATTTCCAAGATATATGGAAAGGTTTAACTTTAGAGAATATTGCTAAAAGTTACATTTCGAACGGATATACCTTTATTCTCGAAGCTAATGTTTTCCCTTCCCTTTCAAAACAGACGGTATTTGATTTACAGCGATTCCCCGTGTTAGATAAAGCATTTTTATTAAACACCAGTAATTTATGGGCTTTAGAACTCGAGTTTCAGCGGGGAAAGGTTGAAAACGGTGCCGTTTTTTTGTCAGATCTCTTAAATAAAGTTAAAGGATTTGGCTTCAAAGCCTATAACCCTTTCGAAGCGGAATATTGGAATTGGAAAGTAGTTAGAAAGAACCTAACCGAAAAGGGGAGATTATTTAACTTTACTCCTATGGATGTTTACGAAAATCTCACTAAATTTATAGAGCATTTAGGTTTACCTCATTCTATTCACGCCCATATCGAAGGTTACGAATCTATTCTTTCTAAAGAGAATTTAGTATCAATTCTAAACAAGATCAAATCGCTTGGCTTAAAACCTAACGCAAACAACTCCCTTGAAATTAAACGGTCTCAAATATTCCATCTTGCACACGCTTCAGCTTATAACTCTGACGGAGATAACTCAGAATTGATTAAATTTTTCAACGAGAACCACGATTTTGACATGGATTTAGGTTTTATAGGGTTTGACGAGTTGAATCCGTTAATTACATCCGACCGTCATTTGGTAAATAATCTAATAAGTTCGGAAAACGGGTATAAACTAATTAGATCATCGGTAGAATCAGAGGGAGATTCATTTGTAACTCTAAGAAAATTCAGTAAAAAAAAAGGAACCGATTGTATTTTGTGGGCAAACGCTATAGATTTAGCGTTAAATATTACCCCGTGGCAAATCCAATTCTCAGTCAACTACCCGAACTATGCAAATATAACTAACGCTCCTGAAATCGCAACTTGGTTGTTGAACAACAAAGCTCGTGAAAATTTTATGAAGGATATGGATGCTGGCTTTTTAAAAGAAAATTCTTTAATAAGTAATGACAAAGTACTAACTTTTAACGATTTCGTAATTTTAACTCGTTCGAGCCCAGCTAAATCGCTAGGTATTGGAAGCATTAAAGGAAATTTAGGTTTAGGTGCTGATGGTGACCTAAATGTTTTAAATTTGAACTTAAACGATGTCGATGTTTTGAAAGATGTTGAAACTTTAAAAAAAGCACTTGAAAACATAGAATTCGTGATAAAGTCAGGAGAAATTATCAAAAACCAAGAGAAATTCAATATGAGTAGTTCAGGAAAAATATTTTGGGCTTCGGGAAAAGCAGAAAAAGACGATTCTAAACTAGTTTTAACAAAAAAAAAAGAATTTTACCAAAAATACTATTCGACTTTTTACGATTCTTACGATATAACTATTGATAACAAAATTCTAAGAAAAATTTAATATTTCCTTAATATTATGGTCTCATCCAATTACATGATAATGTAAGGAAGAATGATGGTAATATCTTGGAGATATAATATATGCTAAGGGTCTTTTTCTCACATATTTCTCTAAATCTTTTTCTAAGAAAGTATATGCTAAAAGATGAACAATTGGGATTATTAATTGTGTCCATTCATCATATTGGCTTTGTGAGAAACTATTTTCAACTCTGATGATTTTAGGATTCATTGCTAATAAGAGAGCATATTCAATTAGTTCAGGTATAAACTTGGCACTTTGAGCTCGTAAAATGTTCATTTCTGCCCTTAATAAAATCATCCAAGTTTCCTTAACATCCCATGGAAATAAAGCTGAAACCGATGCAAAGAATTTAGAACCTTCAGGAATATCACGCAATAAATCCTTAAAAAATTTTAATTTTGATAGATCTCCTATAAAGGGGATAACAAATGAAGCATATACGACTTCGTCATTTCTTAAAGAGCCTATCGGTTGATCCTTAAAGATTTTAATTAAATTTTTTACATATTCATCACCCAACACTTTACTTCCATGATGAAGAGACCAGTTCGAGAATAATCTTCCTATTATTGAAATGGCTTTTTTAATTTTTTGATTTAGAGCATATTTGATTAAAGATTCTTTTATGTCATGAGCGGGATTATCTTTTCGATATTCATATTGCATGTTTCTTTCAATTTTTATGATTTCTCTATTTGTGTCAGGTATGCTTAATTGAGCATTTCTCATAAAATTAATAGAAAGTGTCATCATTCTCTTCTCTGCTTGTATATAGGTATATTCTCTTTTTGATATCGAGTTAAATGCTTTCTCTAATCCGCCTAAATTAGTATTTAACAAATAAACTGCCCAAATTGGAGAAAATATTCCCTTTTTCATTATATCGCCCACTCTATCAATTAAGGACGAAAATTCTTCATCAAGTTGATCGATAAGATTAATCAAGTCGTTTAAATCCCTTGATAAAAAACGTTCTCTAGCTTCAATCTCATCAATCATATTATCTCCTATAGGTGTTAAGACTACGTTTTTTCCATTGACTCGTACAGCCTGATTAATGGATTGCTTTTGATCATTTAATTTCAAAATTTGATCCTTAATAATACTGACTTGAGTATCCATCTTTTTTATCTCATTGTTCAATTTAGAAATTTTAGACTTCAGCTTTTTTCCTTTTCCAATTTGTAAATAACTAGCTAACTTACTACCTAGAGAAGCATGTTCATATTCTCTTTCTATAGATAATAACTCCTTATTTAGTCCATGAATCTCGCTATTTATTCGATCATAATTCATTTTAAGAGTATTTATCTCACTTTCCGTTGGTAGATTGGCGCTTTCCTTTCCGTATTCGATAATAAAGGAGAATTTCAATAAATTTGAAATCTCATCAGAAGAACAAGGAATATCGTTCCTTTTTTTAATCGATGTTAATATTTCTAAGGCTCTTTTACAATCCGTTTTAATTCACCATTTCAAGTAATGGAATTTCTACTGAGGGAACTTCAGCTCCCTCTAATACAATTAATAAATCTTTATTGTGATTTTTTGAATATGCGAAACTGTCTCGATTTATAGCCAGTTGGACGAGAAGTGCTAATTCTTCTCTCTGTCTATTCCAAGACATCTTTGAACCTTCTAATTGGTGGCGATATGAATCTATTTTAACTAAGGCAAAAAGAAATTCAAAAACTAATTTCTCCCACTCCTTAGATTGAGTTTCTGCGAATTTATCTTGAGAGACAGTTTTCCATATCAATCCTTCTAAATCAGCAAAGTGAATTGTACCATCAGGAGCTACCACGCAATCTTTATCTAGCCATACATCTTGATATATAATCCCTGTAATATTATCTCCTTCTTTTTTTGCTGATCTCAAAAATAAAGACAATAAGGCTATCCCGCTTTTGATAAAGTTAATTTCAAAATTTTCAATAAGTTTTTCGGTATCTAAATTAAATAACGAAAAGAAAGAACTAGGATTAGCAACTAAACGAGAAGATTCAAAATACAATCGTATGTTCGAAGGCATTAGTCTAATTTCTTGATAAAAATGATCTTTATAGGTACTAAACCAAAAGAACTTACGAGCCAATTCTTCAATTTCAGGAGGCAATTGTACGACTCCTATGACAGGGCAAATGTGAGCACCATTGATGGAATCTAATTTTGCTAACTTGGAGAAAGCTAACTCATCAAAGGCATTTATAAAACCTTGACAACCATATGGGCTTTCTCCCATCCATGATTCGCCCATAATAAAACCTGTTCCTGTAGTTAATTTATCTACAAGATGAAGGCATGTAGAATCGCGACAAGCATTTCGTATATTAATGGGTGATAATGAATTTCCTTGGTACATATCTTCATATGCTCCACAACCTTTAATAGCTAAAAAAAAGGTTTTGCCATTTAAATTGACTGAAAATTCTGGAAATATTGCGTTGCGATTTTCATCTTTTATAGCATTTAGTTTTGGTTCTTTGATATCATGTAATTCCGCTGTAGCGGGACCTATGTATCCTTTTATCCATTTCTTATATGTTTTGAATTGTGGATTTATTTCTGAAATTTCTGCATTTACGGAATATAATTTTAGATTAATTGAATCATGAAGAAATTGTTCGAAAGTATTCAAAAGCGTCTCACCTTTACTTTAGGCATTTTAGTTCCAAATAATGTAACCTTTCCCAATTTAGGGGCATTAAAATCATCATAAATATTTTTTGCAGGGCTATTCCATTCAGCAATTTCTGTTATAGCAGAATTACATCCTAATTCTTGTAAAATTGATAAT